>DAHUXE010000109.1 GCA_027307325.1 Gammaproteobacteria bacterium
AAGCTCGTGGCGCAGCTCATCGCGCGGCGCCGCGCCGAGCCCGAGGAGCACTTCGACTACGTCGCGATGCTGATGGCGGCGCGCGACAAGGACAGCGGCGAGCCGATGGGCGAGCGCGAGCTCATCGACGAGATCATGACGCTGATCGTGGCCGGGCACGAGACGACCGCGAGCGGTCTCAACTGGACCTGGTACCTGCTGTCGCAGCACCCCGAGGCCGAGGCGCGGCTGCACGCCGAGCTCGATGCGGCGCCGGAGATGGCGGCGCCGGGCCTCGCGCAGATGGAAGCGCTCACCTACACGAGCCAGGTGGTGAACGAGGCGCTGCGGCTCTATCCGCCGGGGTGGCTGCTGTCGCGGCGCGCGGTAGCCGCGGACGTGCTCGGCGGCTTCCAGGTGCCCGCCGGCACCAACGTGCTGCTGCCTCTTTACCTGCTGCACCGGCACCCGCGCTACTGGAAGGAGCCGGACCGTTTCGCACCCGAGCGCTTCGCGCCCGAGCACGAGGCCGAGCGGCCGCGCTTCGCCTACATGCCGTTCGCCGCCGGCCCGCGCCACTGCATCGGCGAGACCTTCGCGCTTTACGAGATGCTCATCCACGTCTACAAGGTGGCGCGCCGCTATCGCCTGGTGTACGTGCCCGACAAGCCGCTCGAGCTCGAGGCGCAGATCAACCTGCGCACCCGCAATCCGCTGCACATGAGGCTGGAAGCCCGCCGATGATCAAGGCCGCGACGCTGACCGAGGTGCTGGAGGCGAACCGCGCCTTCCCGCGCAGCATTACCTACCACGAGGGCGAGAGCGAGTCGCGCAGCGTCTCGGCGGCGGAGCTCTACGAGCGCGCGCTCGGCATACTCCACCACCTGCAGCGCATCGGCGCGCGCCGCGGCGACAAGCTGATCCTGTTCCTCGGCGACAACGAGCAGTTCATCGACGTATTCTGGGCCGCGATCCTCGGCGGCATCGTGCCCGTGCCGGTGGCGCTCGGCATCAGCGACGAGCACCGCCACAAGGTGCTGCGGATCGCGCGCCGCCTCGGCTCGCCGTTCCTGTACACCGAGCGCCGCTCGCTCGAGCGCATCGGCGCGTTCGCGGACCAGGTCGGTGAGAGGCCGACGTTCGACAGCCTGCGGGCGCGCACCTTCCTGGTCGACGACCTCGATGACATCTCGCGCGCCGGCACGCTGCAGCGCGCCGAGCCCGACGACGTCGCCTTCATCCAGTTCTCCTCCGGCTCGACTGCCGCACCCAAGGGCGTGGTGCTCACCCACCGCAACATCATCGCCAACTGGCGCGGCTCGACCGAGGCGGCGGGCTTCAACGAGAACGACGTCAGCCTCTCGTGGATGCCGCTCACCCACGACATGGGGCTGATCGGCTTCCATCTCATCATGTTCGCCAACCGGGTGCACTCGCACTTGATGCCGACCGAGCTCTTCATCCGCCGGCCGCTCCTGTGGCTCACGCTCGCCGCGCGCATCCGCGCCACGCTCCTCTGTTCGCCGAACTTCGGCTACAAGCACTACCTGAAGGTGCTGGGCGACCGGCCGGTGGAGGGCCTGGATCTCTCGGCAGTGCGCCTCATCTTCAACGGCGCCGAGCCGATCTCGGTCGAGCTGTGCGACGAGTTCCTGACGCGCCTCGCGCCCGCGCGCCTCGATCGCAACGCCATGTACCCGGTGTACGGGCTCGCGGAGGCCTCGCTCGCGGTGAGCTTCCCGCCGGTCGGCGCGCCCTTGAAGACCATCACGCTCAATCGCCACCGCCTGAATCCCGGCGACCCGGTGGAGCCCGTGGCCGCGGAGGATGCGAATGCGCTGCGCCTGGTGAGCGAGGGCAAGGCGATCCCCTACACCCGCGTGCGCATCGCCGGCGATGACGACCAGGAGCTCCCCGAGGATCGCATCGGCCACGTGCACATGACGGGCGAGAACGTGACACGCGGGTATTTCGAGGACCCGGCGGCCAATGCCGCCGCCTTCACCGCCGACGGCTGGCTGCGCACCGGGGATCTCGGTCTGCGGCACGGCGGCGATCTCTACATCTCCGGCCGCGCGAAGGAAATCATCTTCGTGAACGGCCAGAACTACTACCCCCATGACCTCGAGGCCATCGCGCAGCGCGCACCAGGACTCGAGCTCGGCAAGGTGGTGGCGGCCGGCGTGCGCCTGCCGCGCGAGAAAACCGAGCAGCTGGTGGTGTTCGTCCTGCACCGCGGCGGCGCCGCGGACTTCTTGGCCCTGGCGACCCAGGTGGCGCGGCTCATCAACGAGCAGACCGGGCTCGAGGTCGCCGAGGTGAGCCCCGTCACGCGCATCCCCAAGACCACGAGCGGCAAGATCCAGCGTCACCTGCTCGAGGAGAGCTATGCCGACGGCGAGTTCGCGGCCGTGCTCGCCGAGATCGCAGCGCTGCGCGCCGCACAGCGCGCACCCGGGCAGCGCGCGCGCAGCGAGCTCGAGGAGCAGCTGAAGACCATCTGCGACGCGGCGCTCGAGGGCAAGCGCGTCGACGTGAACGACAATCTCTTCGAGGTGGGCGCGAGCTCCCTGAAGCTCATCGAGATTCACGAGCAGATAGACCGGCTCTATCCCGGCCAGATCGACCTGACGGAGCTCTTCGACTTTCCGACCATCGCCGAGCTCGCGCGGCACCTCGAGAGCAAGCTCGCCACCTGAGGGCGCCCGCAGCGCCCGCATTGACGCCCGCCCGCCCGCCCGTGCAGGGCCGGCCGTCCACGCCGGCCGCGCTCCCGCCCGGTATGCTTGATTTATTTGCCGAAGCAAATACAATCTCGGCAAATATCGCCGGAGCAAGCACGTGCCCAAGCCCTACTACACCCCGGAAACGCTCGACGCGAACAACAGCGTCGGCTACCTGCTCAAGCGCTGCGGCGTGCTCATGAGCCAGGTCGCCGAGCAGCGCTTCGAATCGCTCGAGATCTCGTTCACCCAGTGGCTGGTGCTGGTCCATCTCGCGCAGCAGGAGCACATCTCGGCGACGCAGCTGAGCGCGAATCTCGGCCACGACATGGGCGCCCTCACCCGCGTGGTGGACGAACTCGAGCGGCGCGGCCTGGTGCGCCGCGAGCGCAGCAGCCGCGACCGCCGCGCGGTCGAGATCGCGATCACGGCTGCCGGCCGCCGCCAGGCCCAGGAGGCGAAGCGCCTCATCGTCGAGCTGCTCAACCGCCTGGTCGAGCCGTTTACCGACGCCGAGACCGACACACTAATCGGCCTGCTGCAGCGTCTGTTGGGACATCTGCAGAGCGCGGCAGGCGTCAGGGCGCCCGCCGCGCCCTCGATGGCCGCCCTCGAACCCCCGCGCCGCGCGCGGCGCAAACCGGCCCACGGAGGTGCCACATGAAGGCGCGCAACGCACTGGCAGCGCTCGCAGGCGCGCTGCTCGCAGGCTGCACGCTCGGACCTGACTTCACGCGCCCCGAGGCTCCTGCCGGCGGTTACTCGCGGGCGCTCCCCGCCCCGACCGCGACGCGCAGCGTCGACTACGGCGCCGACGTCGCCGACGGCTGGTACCAGCTGTTCCACTCCGCGGCCCTCGACGGGCTGGTGCGCGCCGCGCTCGCCGGCAACCCGGATCTCGAGGGCGCGCGCCACGGACTCGTGGCCGCGCAATACGAGCTGCGGGCGGTCGCGGGCTCGCAGCTGCCGCAGATCGATGCAACCGGGCAGATCGGCCGCGCCCACATCAACGGGAGCTTCTTCTACGGACCGGTCAACGCGATCGACGCGACCGGCAACCGCTACGAGCTCGGCCCCGGGCTCGCCTATAACCTCGACCCCTTCGGCGCCACGCGCCGCCAGGTCGAGGCGCAGCGCGCCGCCACCGCCGTCGCCCGCGACCAGGTGCTCAACACCTACGTGACGCTGGTCGATCAGACCGTGGTCACCGCCTTCGACTACGCGGCCACCGAGGCCCAGATCGACGTAACGCAGTCCCTGGTGCAGGAGCTCGAATCGCAGTTTGCTCTCACGCAGACGCTCGAGAACGCCGGCAAGATCACCCACAGCGAAACGCTGCAGGCGCAGACCCAGCTCGAGAGCCTGCGTGCAACGCTGCCCGCTCTCGAGCACCAGCGCGACAGCTACCGCAACGCGCTGGCGCGGCTGTGCGGTCAGACGCCCGACAGCTTCACGATGCCGGCGCTCACGCTGCGCGACTTCACGCTCCCCGCAAGAGTGCCGTTGTCGCTCCCGGCCTCGCTGGTGCGCCAGCGCCCCGACATCCTGGCCGCCGAAGATGCGCTGCATGAGGCGAGCGCCAAAGTCGGCGTCGCCGAGGCGGCGCGCTTTCCCTCGCTCAGCATCTCGGCACAGTACGCTCAGCAGACCAGCTCGCTCTCGGACTTCCTCACCCGTCCGGGCGCCATCTGGTCGGCGGGCCTCGATGCGACCGCGCCGTTCTTTCATGGCGGCACACTCGCCGCGCGGCAGCACGAAGCCGAGGAGCGCTACGCCCAGGCGTTCTCGGCCTACCGCTCCGCGGTGATCGCCGCCTTCGTCGAGGTCGCCGACGCCCTGCAGGCGCTCGAGCACGACGGCCACGGCTACGCCGCGCACAGCGTCGCGCTCGCCGCTGCCGCCGAGAACCGCGATCTCGCCCTCGCGCAGTACCGCGCCGGCAAGTACACCGAGCTGCAGGTGCTGACCGCCGAGCAGCAGTACCAGGACGCCGCGCTCACCGCAGTGCAGGCGGACGTACAACGCTTCACCGACACCGCGGCGCTGTTTCGCGCGCTCGGCGGCGGCTGGTGGAACGCACCCCGTGACCCGGCGGCGCTCATCGCCACCGCAGGAGAGAAGCCATGAGTGAGTCCGCGGACACCCCACGAAACACCGCCACTCCCGCGCCGCCCGCGCCCGCCGCCCCGAACCGGCGCCCGCTGCTCGCGCTCGGTGCGGTTGCCCTGCTCGCGGTCCTGGGCTGGACGATCTACTACCTCGCCTTCATGCGCGGTCACGTGACGACCGACGACGCCTACGTCAACGGCAACCTGGTGCGCCTCACACCCCAGGTGCCCGGCACCGTGATCGCCATCGCCACGGACGAGACTCAGTTCGTGCACCGGGGCGAGACGCTGGTGCGGCTCGATCCGCACGACACCGACGTGGCCCTGGCGCAGGCCAAGGCCAATCTCGCGCAGACGGTGCGCGACGTCGAGCAGCGGTTCGCTGAAGCCACGCGCGATGAGGCGGTCCTCGAGACGCAGCAGGTGCAGCTTGCCCAGGCGAATGAGGACCTGCTGCGCGACCAGCCGCTGATCGCGGTGCACGGTGTCTCGCAGGAGACGCTGCAGCACGAGCAGAACGCGGTGCAGAGCGCGCGCGCCGCGGTACGCCAGGCGCAAGCGTCGCTCGCCAGCACGCGCGCCGCGATCGCCGGCACGACCCCCGAGACGCATCCGCGCGTGCTGCAGGCCGAAGCCGCACTGCGCAACGCCTGGCTCGCCGCGGCCCGCACGCGCGTGGTGGCGCCGGTCTCCGGCTACGTCGTGCGGCGCTCGGTGCAGCTCGGCCAGCAGGTGACCCCGGCGACCGAGATGCTCGCCATCGTGCCGGTCGATTCGATGTGGATCGACGCCAACTTCAAGGAGAACGAGCTGAGCGGGTTGCGCATCGGCCAGCCGGTGAGCGTCTCGGCCGACATGTACGGCTCGCACGTGCACTATCACGGACGGGTGCTGGGACTCACCGCCGGCACCGGCAGCGCGCTCGCGGTGCTGCCGGCGCAGAATGCCTCCGGCAACTGGATCAAGATCGTGCAGCGGCTGCCGGTGCGCATCGGGCTCGAGCCGCAGGAACTCGAGGGCCATCCGTTGTTCCTTGGGCTGTCCACCGACGTGAGCGTCGACGTGCACGACCAGAGCGGCGCGGCGCTGTCGCGCCAGCCCGCCTGGCCGGTCGCGCTCAACACCGATGTCTATGCCGACCAGGACGCCGGCGCCGACGCCGCGATCAACGAAATCCTCGCCGCCAACCTCGGGCACGCGCCGGGCACCAATCTGCGTCTCGCGCGTCAGGCCCACCCGTGAACGCCGGCGCGGCGCGCGCCGGCGTCGCCCCCTGGCTGATCGCGCCGGTGGTGGCGCTCGCCGCCTTCATGGAGATCATGGACATCTCCATCGCCAACGTCGCGCTGCCGCACATCGCAGGCTCGCTGTCCTCGAGCCAGAACGAATCCACCTGGGTGCTCACGAGTTATCTCGTGACCAACGCCATCATCATGCCGATCACCGGGTGGCTCGCGAACACCTTCGGCCGCAAGCGGCTGTTCCTCGTCTGCATCACGGGCTTCACCGTGGCGTCGCTCCTGTGCGGCCTGGCCCCCAATCTACCGGCGCTGATCGCGGTGCGGGCGCTGCAGGGCGCGACCGGCGGCGGACTGCAGCCGGTCGGCCAGGCGATCCTCACCGACAGCTTTCCGCCCGAGAAGCGCGGCATGGCGACCGCGATCTACGGCATCGCCGCGGTGGTCGCGCCGGTCGTCGGCCCGACGCTCGGCGGCTGGATCACCGACAACTACGACTGGCGCTGGATCTTCCTCATCAACGTTCCGGTGGGCGTGGCGCTGGTGCTGCTGGTGCAGGCGCTCATCAAGGAGCGCGGCGCCGCGGCCCGCGGGCCGCGGCGCTCGGTCGACTGGCTGGGCTTCGGCTTCGTAGCGCTCGCCCTGGGGTGCCTGCAGGTGGTGCTCGATCGCGGCCAGGACGCCGACTGGTTCGGCTCCGGGGTGATCACCGCGCTCGTCATCGCCTCGGCGCTCGGGTTCGTGCTGCTCACCTGGCGCGAGCTCAGCCAAGAGGACCCCATGGTGGACCTGAGGCTGATGCGCGACCCGGGCTTCGCCGCCACGTTCTTCATGATGCTGATGCTGGGGTTCATGCTGTTCGGCAGCACCTTCCTGATCCCCGCCTTCGCCCAGCAGCTGATGGGCTATCGCGCCGTCGACGCCGGCATGGTGCTCTCGCCGGGGGGCCTCATCACCATCGCGCTGCTGCCGCTGGTGGGGCGCGCGATCAACAAGGTGGATCTGCGCGTGCTCACCGCGATCGGCCTCGTCATCGGGGGCTTGAGCCTCCTGCTGATGACTCAGCTGTATCTAGGCGTGACGTTCGAGAGGCTGATGTGGCTGCGCGTGCTGCAGTCGGCCTCGCTCCCGTTCCTCTTCCTGCCGATCAACCAGATGGCCTTCCGCGACATCCCGCCGGACAAGACCAACAATGCCTCGGCGCTCATCAACCTGGCGCGCAACTTCGGCGGCAGCATCGGCATCGCCTTCGCCGCGACGCTGCTCACGCGGCGGGCGCAGTTTCACCAGAGCCGGATCGTGGAGAATCTGCAGGCACTGAATCCCGCCTACCCGGACTTCGCCCACCAGGTCGGTGGCGCGCTCGGCGCCGCGCCCGATGCGCCCACGACGCTCGCCAGCATCTATCAGGGGGCGCTGCAGCAGGCCACCCTGATGTCCTACCTCGATGACTTCAAGGTCCTCGGACTGATCTTCCTTGGGCTGATCCCGCTGCTGCTGTTCGTGCGGGCCGGCAAGGGCGGTGCCGGCCCCGTGGCCGCCCACTGACCTGAGGACCGGCGAAGCTGGCGGGCACGGGGCATTTTGTGCCTATAATCATTGGATTATGGAGCCTGAAGCGCTTTCCACCGCCAGCGCCCCGGGCCGCTGCGAGCGCCGCCTGAGTGGGTGCGGCATCCGCCCCACGGCACAGCGCGTTCGCATCGCAAGCCTGCTGCTCTCTGCCCCGCAGCACCTGTCCGCCGAGCAGATCCTCGCCAGCCTGCGCGCGAGCGGGGCGCGCGTCTCCAAGGCCACCGTGTACAACACGCTGAAGCTGTTCGCCTCGCACGGCCTCATCCGCCAGCTCTCCGTCGACGGATCGCGCGCCTGGTTCGACTCCAACGTCGACCCGCACTATCACTTTCACGACCTCGCGAGCGGTGCGCTGATCGACGTTCCGGTTCCGGAGGTCGAATTCAGCCGCCTGCCCCCGCCGCCGCCCGGCACCGAGGTCGCGGGCATCGATCTCGTGATCCGCGTGCGGAAAAAGCAGTAGCGCCGGCGGATTTTTGTAGAATTGCCGGTCTCCCGGGGCCGGGATAGCTCAGCTGGTAGAGCAGCGCATTCGTAATGCGCGGGTCGTAGGTTCGAATCCTATTCCCGGCACCACCCCCACTCGGTTCGCTCGCCAGGTGTCAGTTCACCCGGGCGGCCGGAGACAGGCCGGCGGAGCCGCGCTCGAGGGCGCTAACGAGCTCGGAGAGGAATCTTTCCGCGCTTCCCGACGCGCCGCGAAACGAGAATCCATACGCGTGCAGCATCTCGTGCTCGATTTCCGCGAGGCGCTGGCAATCGTCGTCGCTTGCCGTAGCCCACACCGCCGCATATCTGCTCCACAGCTCGTTACCGGGGGGGAGCTCGTTGAGGGCTGCGTACAGCCGCCGCAGTGACTTGGCGCTCTCCACGTTCCTCGCGTCCCAGGGGAATTCCCGCGCCTTGCGGTATCTCCACCCCGCTGAAGTATCCGCGTTACCGATCAGAGTCGCGCGGAACCGGCCGACCTCAGGGGCTTCGTGCATACGTCCTCCTGCCTGACATCGCGGAGCGCTTCCATGGTGGCGCTCATCCGCAAAACTACTCGCGCGCCCGACCAGCGCGCCACCTGTCTCCGGTTAGCTACGGCCCCAGGCACCGGGCGATAGGACGAACGACCCGAGACCCCGCCGGTGCTCGGTCTGGCGGTCGTCTGCGTGTACGCCGGCCTGGTGCTGTTGGTCTCCGGCTACACGTACTCGAAGATCGAGGCTCCGTTCCGCAGTATGCCCAGGACCCGCGCGCCGCCCCTCGGGGTGATTCCAGCCAGGTCGACCGCCGGCTAAAGTGCTAGAGTTCGGGCCGCCCGCCGGCCTCATGGAGGCCGTGGCCGGCTCGGCCTGTCGCCTGCCTGAGTCCCTTCGCCGCGTATAGGCGGGAATTACTTCTGGCCGCGATTAAACTTCGGCGCAACGTGCTGGTTCTAAAAGGGTACCGGTGCGGGTCCGGCGGGTCCGGCGGGTCCGTGCGGGACCTGAGGGCTTCCGGGAGGGGTCTCGACCCCTGTTGGCGACAGGGCGTTTTTTGTAAGGAATCTCCGTGGGCACTAACCCTGAACATTTCGGCGCACATCCGGAAGACGAGCAGGTTACGTGGATCGGCCGTGACCGCGGCACCTTCGAGCGCGCGTCCGCTGAGCCCGCGTCTGTCACGATCCCCGTCGGGACGCCGTTGACCCGGCACTGGTGGGTCATAGGCGCCCTGATCGGGATCGGCCTGGTGGCGCTCCTCGCGTGGCGCCTGATGGCGGGCGGCCCGAAGCCCGGAGCCTCGCTCGCTGACCGGGGCGGTGTGCCGCTCGTGAGCGTCATCGTCCCGGGGCAGCAGGCGGTGACGGCCAGCGTGAGCTTCACCGGCGCAATCGCGGCCCGCTATGACATGCCGATCGCCAACGAGGGCGAGACCGGACGCATCGTCGGTGTCTACGTCGAAGCCGGCGATCACGTCAAGCGCGGGCAGGTGCTGGCGAAGGTCGACGACTCGGTCATGGTGCAGCAGGTGAATCGCCTGGAGGCCTCCCTCGAGCAGGCGCAGGCCCAGGCGGCTCTGTCAGCCGCGGAGTACAAACGGGCACAGGGCGTCCAGGCAGCCGGTGCGCTCTCCGCCGAGGATATCGAGAAGCGGCGGGCGACTGCGATCACCGACGCGGCGAACGTCAAGGTGGTCGCCGCACAACTCGCGGAGGCGCAGGCCCGGCTCGCGCGTACCCGCATCACGGCACCGGTCGAGGGCACGGTACTCACGCGCCATGCCGAGGTGGGCCAGATTGCCAACCCAGGCGGCGACGTGCTGTTCCGCGTCGCGAGCGGCGGCGAGGTCGAGATGCGCGGACAGATCGCCGAGCAGGATCTGGCGCAGGTCAAGGCGGGGCAGACCGCGACGGTGTACCTGACGGGCATCGAGCGCCCCTTCAGTGGCCAGGTGCGACTGCTGGGAGCGATCATCGATTCGGCGACACGCCTCGGCGACATCCGCATCCAGCTCAAACCCGATCCAGCGCTACGCCCTGGCGCCTTCGCGCGCGCCACGGTGGTGGTCGACAAGGCGCAGCGCCCCGTGCTGCCGCAGACCGCAGTCATGGCCGATGCCAACGGCAGCTACGTGTTGATCGTCAACGCGGCGGGCAAGGTGGAGCGGCGCCCGGTGCGCGTCGCCGGCACGACGGACAGGGGAGTGATCATCGCCTCGGGCCTCACCGGCCAGGAGCGCGTCGTCGCGACCGCGGGCGGCTTCCTGCGTGACGGCGAGACGGTCAATGTCGCGCCGCCCGCGCCCGGTGCTACTTCATAAGAGCGCACGGCGATGAAGAACATTTCCGCATGGGCAATCCGCCACCCGGTTACGCCCGTAGTGATGTTCGTGGTGCTTCTCTTCATGGGCTGGGTCGCGTTCCTGCGACTGCCGGTGACGCTCAACCCCGATGTCTCCTTCCCGCTAGTGCTGGTGCAGGTGTTCCAGCCCGGCGCCTCGCCCCAGGAAGTCGAGACGCAGATCATGCAGAAGATCGAGGGCGCGGTCGCCGGCGTCGGCAACATCGACAACATCACCTCGCTCGCGATCGAGGGCCAGTCGCGCGTCTTCGTGCAATTCAACATCGGCACTCCTATAGACCGCGCGGTGGCGGATGTGCGCGATGCGGTCGCCAAGGTGCGCGTGGATCTGCCACCGGGCATCCAGGAGCCGGTCGTACAGCGGCTCGACATTGACGGCAACGAGATCGTCGCCTACGCGGTGAGCTCCAGCGCACTCTCGGGCGAAGAGCTGTCGTGGTTCGTGGACAACGCCATCAGCAAGCGCCTGCTCGGGGTCGCCGGCGTATCGCAGGTTACACGCGGCGGCGGCGTCAGTCGCGAAATTCGCGTAGAGCTGGACCCGGCGCGCATGCAGGCGCTCGGCGTCACGGCCGCACAGGTCAACCTGCAGCTGCGCACCCTGAACCTCGACTCAACCGGTGGACGCGCAGAGCTCGGCGGCGGCGAGCAGGCGATCCGGGTTCTCGGCCAGGCGTCCACTGCCAAGGCCCTCGGCGACACGGAGATCATGCTGTCGGGCGGGCGCTTTGCGCGCCTGTCGGATCTGGCAGACGTCAAGGACAGCGTGGGCGAGATCCGCGCCATGGCGCGCCTCAACGGCCGGCCGGCGACGACCTTCAGCGTCTTCAAGGCCAAGGGCAGCTCCGACGTCAACGTGCTGACCGCGGTCGAGCATGAGCTCGCCAAGATCGAGAAGGAGAATCCGCACGTCACGATCTCGCAAGTCTATACGTCGGTGGACTACACCAAGGGGACCTACCACTCCGCGATGAGCGCGCTCATCGAGGGATCAATCCTCGCGGTGCTGGTCGTATTCCTGTTCCTGCGTGACACGCGCGCCACGCTGATCTCGGCCCTCGCCATCCCGCTGTCGGTGATCCCGACGTTCGCGTTCATGCAGTGGGTGGACTTCACGCTCAACTCGATCAGCCTGCTGGCGCTGTCGCTGGTCGCCGGTGTGCTGGTGGACGATGCGATCGTCGAGGTCGAGAACATCGTGCGCCACATGCGCATGGGCAAGAGCGGCTTCCAGGCGGCTCTCGATGCCGCCGACGAGATCGGGCTCGCCGTGGTGGCCTGCTCCGCCACCATTATCGCGGTGTTCCTGCCGGTGAGCTTCATGGGCGGAATTACCGGGCAGTACTTCAAGCAGTTCGGTCTTACAGTGGCCGCGGCGGTGTTCTTCTCGCTGCTGGTGGCGCGGCTCATCACGCCGGTGATCGCTGCCTACACCCTGAAATCCGACAAGGTCGCCTCGCATACCGACGGCCCGATCATGGCCTGGTATCAGCGCGTGCTGCGCTGGAGCGCGCGCCATCGCTGGAAGACCGTGGCTGCGGGCATGCTGTTCTTCATACTATCGATCGTTGGCCTGATGATCGTCCCCACCGAGTTCATTCCGGCCTCGGACGACAGCTTCACTCAGTTGAACGTCGAGCTGCCGGCGGGTGCGCGCCTGGAAGACACCGCGGCGGTGTCGGCGGCCGCCTATCGGATCATCGCCCGTCAGCCGGAGGTCGAATCGGTGGTCGAAATCATCGGGGGCGATGAGTTCGGCGAGGTGCGCACCGCAAATCTCAACATCACGCTGGTCAAGCCGAAGCAACGCAAAGTAACGCAACGGCAGTGGGAGGACCGGGTCATCAGGGACCTCGCGGTCATCCCCGACGCCCGCATTCACTTCAACCGCAACGGCAACGGGCGCGACATCAATCTGTACATCACCGGTGACGACCCGCGCCTGGTCGAAGCGAGCGCGCGCAAGCTGGTGGATGAAATGCGCCAGCTGCCCATGCTGCGGGATGCGGGCATCGACGGCGACATGCCGCGTCCGGAAATTCTCATTCACCCGCACCTCGACCTCGCCTCGCAGCTCGGCGTCACGGTCGCCTCGCTCAGTGAGACGATCCGCATCGCCACACTCGGCGAGCTTGACCAGAACAGCGCGAAGTTCTCCGTAGCGGGCCGTCAGGTGCCGATCCGCGTGAGCCTCGCCGAAGACACGCGCCGCGACCTCTCGACGCTCGAGAACCTGCCGGTTCCCACTGCCGCCGGTGGTGCGGTGCCGCTCAAGTCGGTCGCCGACATCACCTTCGGCCAGGGTCCGACGCGTGTCAGGCGCTACAACCAGGCACGCAGACTCTCCATCGTGGCAGACCTGAACGGTGTCAAGTTCGGGCCGGCGATGGCCAAGATCAAGGAGCTGCCGGCACTGAAGAATCTGCCGCCGGGCGTGCACCAGGTCGATGTCGGCGATGCCAAGTACATGGCAGAGCTCATGACCAACTTCCTGATCGCCATGGTCACCGGCGTGCTGATGGTGTTCGCGGTGCTGGTGCTGCTGTTTGCCCGGGTGCTGCAGCCGATCACGATCCTGTCCTCGCTCCCCCTGTCGATCGGTGGCGCGGTTCTGGCGCTCATGGTGAGCGGCAACGCGCTGTCGCTCGGCGCCATGATCGGCTTCCTCATGCTGATGGGGATCGTCGCCAAGAACTCGATCCTGCTGGTCGACTTCGCGATCGAGGAGATGCGCGCCGGCAAGGATCGCCTGACGGCGATCCTCGAGGCCGGCCACAAGCGCGCCCGGCCGATCGTCATGACGACGGTCGCGATGATCGCCGGCATGATGCCCGTGGCCCTCGGCATCGGCGGCGACACTTCCTTCCGCCAGCCGATGGCGGTCGCGGTCATCGGCGGCCTCATAACCTCCACCGCGCTGACGCTGGTGATCGTGCCGGCGGCGTTTACGATCATCGACGACATCGAGCGCTGGCTCGCGCCGCGCTTCGGGCGCGTGCTCTCCGCGCAGCCGCCGCCGGCCGGGGTCGGGGTCGCCGCGGGGCCGCGTCCGGCCGCCTGAAGCCGCATGCTCACTGAGGCCGCGCCCCCCGCACGCCCGGCCTGGTGGGTGCGGGCGCTGTCGCGCCTACCGCTCGCTGCGCTCTATTGGATCACCGGCTTCGCCGGCTGGCTCGCCTATCGGGTCGTGCCCTATCGCGCGCCGATGATCGACGGCAGTCTCGCCAAGGCCTTTCCCGAGCTCTCAGCCGCCGAGCTGCGCGCAGTGCGGCGCCGCTACTGCCTCGGCTTCGCGCAGATGCTGGCGGAGCTCGTCAAGGGAGCCGCGCTCTCGCCCGCCGACATCCGCCGCCGGGTGCGCATCGTCAATCTCGAGGAGCCGCAGGCGCTCCTCGCGCAGGGGCAGTCGGTGCTGCTGGTCGCCGCACACCAGTGCAACTGGGAGTGGATGCTGCTCGCGCTGTCGCTCGAGCTCGGCTACCCGCTCGATGCGGCCTACAAGCCGCTCGTGAACAAGTGGGCGGAGCGCGAGATGGGCAAGCTCCGCACCCGCTTCGGCAGCCGCCTGGTGCCGGCGCAGGAGCTGCTGCCGGATATCCTGAAGCGCCAGGGCGTGGTTCGCGCCGTCGCCATGGTCGCCGACCAGGAGCCCACCAGGTCCGAGCGCAAGTACTGGACGCGGTTCCTCAACCGCGATACCGCCTTCTACATGGGCCCCGAGGAGATCGCGCGCGTCACGCGCTTTCCCGTGTTCTTCATCGCCATGCGGCGCCGGGCGCGGGGTTACTACGAGATGGAGTTCCTGCCGCTCGCCGCCGCCGGCAGCGCCCTGCCGAGCGGCACGCTCACCGAGCGCTACGCGCGCCTGGTGGAGGAGCAGATCCGTGCGGCGCCTCCCGACTGGCCGTGGTCGCACAAGCGCTGGAGGCTCAGGAAGTCGGTCTACCAGGACCGCGTAGCCTGAAAAAGAAGACCGGCCCGCACGCCCGGTGCGAGCCGGCCAGAGGGGACCTTGCTTGTCAGTCGGCGGCGGTCGCCGGGTCCGGACTGATCGGTCCGCCTACCGCACCGGCCGGCGTCGCCGACGCCGCGACCGACACGGACAGCCTGCCTGCCTCGAAGCTCGCGACGCCGGCCGCGCCGATGTGGGCCAGCTCCGTCGAGAAGTGGCCCATCTCGACCGGACTGCGGGCGAGCTCGGCGAGCGGTGTCCCGGCGGCCCCGCCGAGCACGCGTGCAGTCGTCGCAGCATCGATACCCGCGGTGCTGACGTGCATCGTCAGAGTCCCGGCGTGCGTGTCGACGGTAGCCGCGGCGACGCCCGAGGCGCGCAGGCCCAGGGAGGCGGCCTCGGGCGAGGCACTGAGCTCGGAGAAGGTCACCCGCACGCCCTCCGGCGCGAGCTGTCCGCGAATCTCACCGGCGGGATTGGCGGCCGAAGTCGCGACCACATAGAGCCTGCCCTGCGCGAACGCCAGAGCCTGCTCGGGGCTCAGGGTGACGTTGGCGGGTACCGCGAACTCACCGGCGCTGCCGGCGCGCGGCGCGAGCGTGACCACCGCTTCGCCGCTCGAGCCCGCGAAGCCCTGGTTGATGCTCACCGTCCGCGCGTCCATGCCACTCACGCTCACCGTGCCGCTCACGGCACCGGTGTCGGAAGCGACGCGGATGCGCGCCACCCCTGCGGCCCTGGAGCTCGGCGTGGGAAAGATCTGCGCCGGCGACATCGCCACCGCCGCCACACCCCCGGTCACGGTGACCATGACCGCCGTCGAGGTCGCGGTGCCGTTCATGCTGTCGGTCGCCTTGGCGGTGAGGGAGTGACTGCCGTTGGTGGCTGCGGCCGCGTTCCAATTGACGGTGTAGGGGGAGGCCATCGCGGTCCCGATCGACGTTCCGTCCACGAGGAACTGGACGCTGACGATGGTCAGGTTGTACTGCGTAGCCGCCGCCGCAGTCGCCGTGATCGCCACCATGCCGCTCACCGTAGCCGCCGCCGCCGGCGCGCTGATGGAAACGGTCGGTGGCGGGCACGTGTTCTGATAGGTGCCGCCGCAGGTAGCTCCACCGCCCATGCCGCTGTAGTTGCTGCCGCCGTAGCCGCCGCAGGCCGTGAGAGCCGTCGCCAGGAGGGCGCCGGCGAGAACCATCGAAAATCGCGTCAGGATTGAATGAGGCGTGCGCATAGGAATTCCCGCTGATTGCTTGTTTGCCCGTCCGTGAGTGTCGCGGCGAGGCGGGCGGGTTCCGAGCGCGGGACGGGCGGGAACACGTCTCGCCGCCTGCGTCGCAGTGCGGCAACAGCCGCACGGGACCGGAAGCTCAGCGTCGAACGGGCTCGGTGCGCCCGGAGGCTTACCTGGGCCGCAGCTCGCGCGGCAGGGTGAAGAACACCCGCTCCTCGCGCCCGATGACCTCATGGGCCAGCTGCCCGCCCCACTCCGCGAGGCGGGCGACCACCTGCTGCACCAGCAGCTCCGGAGCCGAGGCGCCGGCCGTCACGCCCACGGCCTGCTTGTCCGCAAACCACTCGGCGCGCAGGTCGCCGGGGCCGTCCACCAGATAGCCAGGGACGCCGGCGCGGTCGGCGAGCTCGCGCAGGCGGTTGGAGTTGGAGCTGGTGCGCGAGCCCACGACCAGCAGCACGTCGCATTGCTCGAGCAGCTTCTTGACGGCGTCCTGGCGGTTCTGCGTGGCGTAGCAGATGTCCTCGTGGCGCGGCGTCGCCAGCGCGGGGAAGCGCGCCTTGAGCGCCGCGACGATCTCCGCGGTGTCATCGACCGAGAGTGTCGTCTGGGTGACGAGGGCGAGCTCGCGCCCGTCGCGCAAGGCGAGCGCTGCGACATCCTCGAGGTCCTCCACGAGGTGGATGTGCCCGCCGAAGGCGGCATCGAACCGGCCCATGGTGCCTTCCACCTCCGGGTGCCCGGCGTGGCCGATGAGGATCACATCGCGGCCCTCGCGCGCATAGCGCTGCACTTCCATGTGCACCTTGGTGACCAGCGGGCAAGTGGCGTTGAAGACCGTGAGGCGGCGGCCGTGCGCCTCCTGCTCGACCGCGCTCGAGACGCCGTGCGCCGAGAAGATCACCGTGCAGCCGGACGGCACCTCGGCCAGCTCGTCGACGAACACCGCCCCGAGCGCGCGCAGCCGCTCGACCACGTGGCGGTTGTGGACCACCTCGTGACGCACGTAGATCGGCGGACCAAAGAGCTCGAGCGCCCGCTCGACGATGTCGATGGCGCGGTCGACGCCGGCGCAGAAGCCGCGCGGGTTGGCAAGCAGCACCTGCATCAGCCGCTCCCGCCCTGGCCGCGGCGCGCCTCGCGCCAGGCATCGAGGAGCAGCAGGCCCGCGCCGATCGTGATGGCGGAGTCGGCGACGTTGAAGGCCGGGAAGTAATGCGGGCCCCAGTGGGCAAGGATGAAGTCGATCACATGGCCAAGCCGCAGGCGGTCGAGCATGTTGCCGAGCGCTCCGCCGACGATGAGCGCGAGCCCGCAGGCGATGAGCGCCTGGGTCGCGGCGGCGAGGCGCCGCAGCCACAGGATGAGCGTCACGCTCACCCCGAGCGCCAGCGCCACGAACACCCAGCGCTGCCAGCCGGCAGCGTCATCCAGCATGCTGAAGGCTGCGCCCTTGTTGTAAGTCAGGATCACGTCGAGCACCGGCAGCAGCCGCACGCGCTCGAACAGGAAAAAGTGATGCACGATCCAGGTCTTGGACGCCTGGTCGGCCACGATCACCGCCAGCGAGAGCGGCAGCCAGCGCCAGCCGCTCGCGGCGGCGGGAAGGGATGCGGCGCTCATACGTAGCGCCGCTCCTCGCCCGGCATTGCGAGGTTCACGATACAGCGCCCGCAGAGCTCGGGATGGTGGCTGTGAGTCCCGACGTCCGGCCGCCGGTTCCAGCAGCGCACGCACTTGGGATCGGCGGTCGCCGCCACGGTGAGCCATACGCCGGGGAGCTGGGCGGCCGCAACCGCACCTGCCGGTGGCGCCGCCACCTCGTGCACGCGCGCCTCGGAGGTGATGAGGAGGAAGCGCAGCTCGGGGCCGAGCGCCGCGAAGCGGCGCTGCTGCTCCGGGAGACAGTACACATCGATGCTGGCATCGAGCGGCGCGCCGATGGCGCCCGTGTCGCGCAGCTTCTCGAGCTCGCGCGTCACGTCCGTGCGCAGCTCGGTTAAGGCGTCCCAGTCGATGGCGGACGGCGGCACCTCGGGCGGCGCGTGCCAGGTGACGTGGAACACCGACTCGGCGCGCTCCCCCGGCAGATAACGCCACACCTCCTCCGCCGTGAACGACAGGATCGGCGCGAGCCAGCGCACCATGCATTCGGCGATGTGGAACATCGCGGTCTGCGCCGAGCGGCGCGCGCGGCCGTGGGCGGGCGTGGTGTACAGGCGGTCCTTGAGCACGTCGAGATAGAAGCCGCCGAGATCCACGCTGCAGAAGTTGTGGACCTTCTGATAGATAAGATGGAAGGCATAGCGGCGGTAAGCCTCCAGAAC
The DNA here is from genome assembly GCA_027307325.1 of Gammaproteobacteria bacterium. GTDB lineage: Bacteria > Pseudomonadota > Gammaproteobacteria > Steroidobacterales > Steroidobacteraceae > 13-2-20CM-66-19. The sequence continues at coordinate 17,968 of DAHUXE010000109.1, forward strand.
CGTACTCTGCAGGGCGCGGGTGCGCGCGAGCGCCCACGCATCGAGCGCCACCAGCTCATCGAGCGGCAGCGCGTCCCGCAGTGGATCGAAGCCGTGGAGATTGCCGAGCAGGAAGCGCAGCGTGTTGCGCATGCGGCGGTAGGAGTCCGCCATGCGCTTCAGGATCTCGTCCGACACGCTCATCTCGTTGGCGTAATCGGTCGCGGAGACCCACAGCCGCAGCACGTCGGCGCCGAGGCTGTTCATGACGCGCTGCGGAGCGATCACGTTGCCGAGCGACTTCGACTGCTTGCGCCCCTTCTCGTCCACCGTGAAGCCGTGAGTCAGAACACCGCGGTACGGCGGGCGCGCGTACAGCGCCTCCGACATGAGCAGCGAGCTGTGGAACCAGCCGCGGTGCTGATCCGAGCCCTCGAGATACAGATCGACCGGGGCTGCGATCTCGGGGCGCTCGGCGCCGACGCACTCGAACGACAGGCCCGAGTCGGCCCAGACGTCCATGACGTCCGTCACTTTGTCGTAGCGCTCGGCGTCGGCCCCGAGGAGCTCGCTCGGTGCGAGCGCGAACCAGGCATCGATGCCGCCGCGCTCGACGCGCGCCGCGGCGGCCTCGATGAGCTCCTGGGTGCGCGGGTGCAGCTCGCCCGACTCCCGGTGGACGAAGAGCGGCAGCGGCACGCCCCAGGTGCGCTGACGCGAGATGCACCAGTCCGGGCGGCCCTCGATCATGCCGGTGATGCGCGGCTCGCCCCACGCCGGCGTCCACTCGACGCCCGGGATGTCGCGCAGCGTATGCTCGCGCAGCCCTGCCTGCTCCATGCTGATGAACCACTGCGGGGTCGCGCGGAAGATGACCGGGGTCTTGTGGCGCCAGCAGACGGGATAGCTGTGCAGGACCTGCTCTGCGCGCAGCAGCCGGCCGCGCTCGGCGAGCGCGGCGGTGATCACCGGGTTGGCCTCGTCCACCCTGAGCCCCGCCACGAGCGGCGTGTCGGGGAGAAAGCGCCCGTCGTTCCCCACCGGGTTCGTCACCGGCAGCCCGTAGCGCTGACCCGTGGCGAAATCCTCGTGGCCGTGCCCCGGCGCCGTGTGCACGGCTCCGGTGCCCGCATCGAGCGTCACGTGCTCGCCCAGCACCACCGGCACCCGCCGGTCCTGAAAGGGATGCTCGAGCTCGAGTCCCTCGAGGACGCGCCCCGACACCTCGGCGAGCACGCGTTCCACCCTCATGCCGTAACGCCGGAGGCACGCCTCGGCCAGCTCCGCGGCCAGGATCAGCCGGTGCCGCTCGCCGTCGCCGTCGGCCTCGACCAGCACGTAGCGGAGCTCGCCGTTCAGCGCCACCGCCTGGTTGGCCGGCAGCGTCCAGGGCGTCGTGGTCCAGATGACGACGTCGACGGGCGCGCTGCCGAGCTGCGCGAGCCCGAGCGCGATGCGCCGCGCGAGGTCGGCGCTGTCGCTCACCCGGAAGGCGACGTCGATGGCCGGGGAGCTTCTCTCCTCATACTCGACTTCCGCCTCCGCGAGCGCCGAGCGGCAATCGATGCACCAGTGCACCGGCTTCACCCCCTTGTAGAGGTGGCCGTTTTCGATGATGCGGCCGAAGGCCCGCAGCTGCTGCGCCTCGTAGCGCGGCGCCATGGTCATGTAGGGATGGTCCCAGTCGCCGAGAACTCCGAGACGCTTGAAGTCGGCGCGCTGCAGGTCGATCTGCTCGGCGGCGTAGGCGCGGCAGGCGGCGCGAAACGCCTGCGCGTCGAGCTTCTGTCCCGGCCGCCCGTGCTTCTTCTCCACCTGCAGCTCGATCGGCAGTCCGTGACAATCCCAGCCGGGGATGTAGGGGGAGTCGAAGCCGTCGAGCGAGCGCGACTTGACGACGATGTCCTTGAGAATCTTGTTGACGGCATGGCCGATGTGGATCGCGCCGTTGGCGTAGGGCGGCCCGTCGTGCAGCACGAACCGCGGCCGGCCGCGTGCCAGCTCGCGCAGCCTTGCATAGGTGCCGCGCTCCTCCCAGGCACGCGCCATGGCGGGCTCTCGCTGGGCGAGGTCCGCCTTCATGGGGAACTCGGTCCGCGGCAGGTTGATCGTCTGCTTGTAATCCGCCATGGTCACCCGTTCAGGAAATTGCCCGCGCCGCCGAGGATCGCCCGCGCGTCCGCGGCATCGCGCTCCATCTGCGCCGTAAGCGCCTCGAGGTCCGCAAAGCGCTGCTCCTCGCGCAGCTTCGCGGCGAACTCCACCTCGATCTCGCGCCCGTAGAGATCGCCGCTGAAATCGAACACGTGCGCCTCGAGCAGCGCCTCGCCGCCGCCGATCGTGGGGCGCGTGCCGAGGCTCGCGACCCCGGGCAGGGCTGCGCCCGCGACGCCGCGCACCTGCACCGCGAAGATGCCCGCGACCGGGGCACGGCGGCGCCCGAGCGCCAGGTTCGCGGTGGGGAATCCGAGATCCCGTCCCAACCGCTTGCCCGTGATCACCCGCCCGCGCATCGAGTACGGCCGGCCGAGCCAGCGGTGCGCTCGCGCGAAATCCGCCGCCGCGAGCGCCTCGCGCACTCCGCTGCTCGAGACGCGCTCCCCGGCGAGCGTCACGGCGGGCACCACATCCACGGTGAAGCCCAGATGCTCCCCGGCGGCGGCGAGTGCCGCCGCGGTCGCCTCGCCTTTGCGGGCGAAGCGGAAATCATGCCCGACCACGACCACGCTCGGCCGCAGCCGCCGCACCAGGAGCTGCGCGAAGTCCTCAGCGGACAGGTTACGCAAAGCCTCGTCGAAGCGCAGCAGCCAGAGGTAGTCGAGACCCGTGCCGGAGAGGATCCGCCAGCGCTCGCGGAAGGTGGTGAGCCGCGCCGGCGGATCGGCGGGAGAGAGAAACTCCCGTGGCATCGGCTCGAAGGTCAGCAGGACCGCAGGCTGGCCTGAGCGCTGCGCGTGGCTCTTCAGCCGCGCGATGAGCGCCTGGTGCCCGAGGTGCAGGCCGTCGTAGGTGCCGATCGTCACGACGCAGCCGCCGTGGCGGCGCGGCAGACCAGAAAGTCCGCGAATGAGCCTCATGAGCCTCTTAAGTCACTGAGACGGAAGGACTAAGTCAACCGGGCACTGCCTGAGGCAGCCGTGGCCTAGTTTATGTGAAGCGCCCGTGCGAGTGAGGCCGGTATGCGTTGACAAGCCCCTGCCCGGTACGGAAACTAGCGGCCCCCGCCCCAGGGGGACGTACCGATAACGGAGATTGAGTGGCCAATACCAAGTCCGCCGAGAAGGCTGCCCGCCAGGCTGAGAAGCACCGCGCCCGCAACGTTGCCCTGCGCTCCCGAATGCGCACGGCGGTCCGCAAGGTGACCACAGCCATCGCCGCCGGGGACAAAGGGGCCGCCCAGAGTACTTATAAGGAAGCCGTCCCGGTCATCGATACGCTCGTCGGTAAGCAAATCATCCACCGGAACAAGGCCGCCCGGCACAAGAGCCGGCTGTCGGCCCAAATCCGCGCGATGCAATGAGGCTGCGATGAACGCGAACGACAAGACCCGGATTCCGACCCCCGTCGTGCCGACGCCGCTCAAGTTGCGGCCTGCGGCTCGTCGGCAGTTCCTGCTGGAGATGATGCGCGCGCGCGTGCCGCGCGCGCGTCCGCCTCCAAAAGCCTCATAACCGCCTCGCATAGCTCCTTCGTTCCGGCCCCGGTCGCACCTGAGATCAGGAAGCGGGGGCCGCGGTAGCGCAGGGCGCGCACGATGGCGCGCGCGCGCTGCTCCGCTTCCTCGTCCGGCAGCAGGTCGCGCTTGTTGAGCACCAGCCAGCGGGGCTTTCCCGCCAGCTCGCGGCTGAATTTCTTGAGCTCCGTCACGATCGCGCGCGCGTCGCGTACCGGATCGGCCGCAGGGTCCACGGGCGCAATGTCGACCAGATGCAGCAGCAGCCGCGTGCGCTGCAGGTGCCTCAGGAACCGGTGCCCGAGTCCGGCCCCCTCCGCCGCCCCTTCGATGAGACCGGGGATGTCGGCCATGACGAAGCTGCGGTGCTCGCCCACGGCCACGACCCCGAGATTCGGGTGCAGCGTCGTAAAGGGATAGTCGGCCACCTTGGGCCGCGCCGCGGAGACCGCCCGGATCAGCGTGGACTTGCCGGCATTGGGGAGACCGAGAAGGCCGACATCCGCGATCACTTTGAGCTCGAGCTCGAGCGCGCGTTTCTCCCCCGGGAGTCCGGGGCCGAACTGCCGCGGTGAGCGGTTGGTGCTCGACTTGAAGCGCTGGTTTCCCCAGCCGCCCTTGCCGCCGCGTGCCACCAGGAGCTCCTCGCCGTCGCGCGTGAGATCCCCGAGCTGCTCGTGCGTGTCCGCATCGCGCACGACCGTGCCGACCGGCACCGGCACGTAGAGGTCCGCGCCGCCGCGCCCGGTGCAGTCGTTCGAGCTTCCCGGCTCGCCGTGCGTCGCCTTGAAGGTGCGCTCGATGCGAAAGTCGGCGAGCGTATTGATGCCGGTCGCCGCGCGCAGGTAGACGCTCCCGCCGTGGCCGCCGTCCCCGCCATCCGGCCCCCCGAAGGGCACGAATTTCTCGCGGCGGAAGCTGGTGCTGCCCCGCCCGCCGCTGCCGGCCTGCACCCGTGCCCGGGCCTCGTCGACGAACTTCATTTAGCTCACCCGCGCCGAAAGGGGCTCGTTCTGCGTGATCGGGCCGGTGCGGACGCGAAGCGGGCGGGCGTAAAGCCGGTACGCTGCGCGAGCAGGGCTTCGCCGTCGATACGCTCCGCCAGGCTCCCGATGTCACGCGCCGAAACGCCGGCCTGCCGGAAGTGCTCCTGCCAGCCGTTCACGGCGTCGATGACTGCGGCAACCTCGGTAGCAGCCTCCCCGGGCCGCAGGCCAAACGCTTCGCATTGCGACATCGCGTTCTCCAGCGTCGAGTCGCGGCCCTGGGCGCCACAGATGAACTCCTGATAGCCCTGCCCCGAGCTCGTCGGCACGACGTCGTAAGCCGGCGCCAGCTTCAGGCGCCCGTTCCCGAAGGGGTTCACGACCAGGAGCGAATGGTTCTTCTCATGGTCGTCGGTGTTGTCGATCAGGATGTTGAACACCATGCGGCGAAAGAGCTCGCGCGCGTCGCGCTGGCTGGTGTCGTCCTGGGTAATGCCGATGCGGCGCAGAATCCGGGCGAGCTCGGGATAGCCCATCTCCGGCTCCGTTCCGGAAGCCGTGGCCGCACGGATGGCGGTGCCTGCCGAGATGCTGTGAATCCGCCGGCCGTGCTCGCGGTCGAAGCGCCGCACGGCGATCGCGCTCGCGCCGGCGAGGTGAATGAGCCGCGTCTCGGCAACGGTGATCCCCGCTCCTCTGGCGAGCGTCATCGTCGCGTGCTCGACGAGCGGCGTGTCGAGGTGCTCGCCGTTGAAGAACTTGATGACCCACTGCTCGCCGCCGACCTCGATGAGCGCCTTCGGCTTCGCGCCGCCCAGGCTCCCTCCGGCGCGCACGAGCTTTGCCTCCAGGTCGCTGATCGGCTCCGCGGCCTCGATCTTGGCGATCACCTCGCTCAAGTGCTGCGCCTCCGCCAGCCGTGGAAGCGGCCCACCGGCACGCGGACGGTACGCAGCAGACGAGGTGGAGACACCGAGCGCGCCGAATCGGTCGTCGCCGGCGTAGTAGAGGTACTCCATGAGGGAGACACGCTGTGGCCTGTCCAGGACCCGGATGACCTTCTCACCCCACCGATCCGGTCGCGCATCATCGACCGCACCAACTGCGCGTTGCACGTCAGCGGCCAGGCGGCCCGGAGGCAGGTGCTCGGTGTCGACGAGCGGCAGGTCCTCGCTCAGCGCAAACCCCGCGACCAACCACTCCCCGCCGTAGCGCAAGGAAACGCCCTTGCCGGCGGCGACCAGCCGCAGCGCGCCGATGTAGCGCGGCGAGGCCGGGTCTCCCAGATACCAGAGGTGCAGGTCTTCGAGGCGCATCTTCAGGGCTTCGCGCGCTGCGCGCGCGCTTCGGCCGAGGCTCTGGCGCGTGCACGCCCGAGCTCGGTAGCTGCACGGACGTCCATCTCGATGGCGCCCCGATCGTATTCGGGCGCCGCGAGGCTCTGCAGCTCGCCGTCGCGCTGGATGAGCCATAGCGCGGTCGCCACGATGCCGATGCCCACGGACGGATCCCCGGCTTCCAGTCGCTGCAGCGTGGCCACGGAGACCCCCAGGCGCACCGCCCACGACCGCAACGATTCCTTGCGGCGCAAGCGGGACACGGCGAGGTCGGCACCCAGCTTCTCCAGGGCAGCAGCGGTACTGGGCGGGAGCTGTGTGAGGGCACGTGCAGTCTTAGGCATACTCGTAGAGTATAACAAAACTGCCAATATTGTAAATATCTATAAGTACATCACCGGCTGTAACCGCAACCGCAGTCCCGCCGCAAGCCCGCAAACAAAAACCCCGGCGATTCAGGCCGGGGCTTTGCTCGCACGAGTGGCCCTCGGGGCCTTCGAGCGCTGGGTCAGGCTTTCTCCGGCTCGGGCAACACGCTCACGTACATTCGCCGCTCGGCGCCCTTCTTCTGGAACTGCACCTTGCCGGTCACCTTCGCGAACAGGGTGTGGTCGGTGCCGACCCCGACGTTCGAGCCCGGGCGCACCGGCGTGCCGCGCTGGCGCACGATGATGTTGCCGGCCAGCACGTGCTCGCCGCCGAAGCGCTTCACTCCCAGCCGTTTGGAGTGGGAATCGCGCCCGTTCTTGGTGCTGCCGCCTGCCTTCTTGTGTGCCATGCCTCAACCCGCCCGGATGTCCGTGACCTTCACTTCGGTATAGAGCTGCCGGTGGTTCTTCTGCCGCAGGTAATGCGCCCGGCGCTTGAACTTGATCACCGACACCTTGGCGCCCTTGCCGTGACGCACCACGGTGGCGAGCACCTTGCCGCCCTTCAGCGTGGGCTTGCCCACCTTGACGTCCGCCCCCTCCCCGACCAGGAGCACCTCAGCGAACTCGATCGTTGCGCCCGGCTCCGCGTCGAGCTTCTCGACGCGCAGCACGCCGTCCTTCGTCACCCGATACTGCTTGCCGCCCGTGGCGATGACTGCGTACATAGTGCTTAAGAAGATGGAGTGGGCCCGGAGAAAGGCCGCGCATTCTACTGGCCGACCCCCTCCCGGTCAAACCACCATTTCCTCAAATCTGGCGAGGACTTATCGAGAAGGCCGGGTGGTTCCCAAGGGTTCTCCTTCGCCGCTCAGGTCGGCTAGGATGCGCCCGGTGACCCTCGCTGAGATTCGCGCCCTGGTGCAGGCGGACCTCGACTCCGTGGACCAGGTGATTCGGGCGCGCCTGAAGAGCGCCGTGCCGCTCGTCGACCGCGTCGCCGAGCACATCATCTCCGGCGGAGGCAAGCGGCTGCGACCGCTCCTCGTGGTGCTGGCCGGACGCGCCTGCGGCCGGGGCGGCCAGGCCCATACCGAGGCAGCGGCCTTCATCGAGTTCATTCACACGGCGACGCTGCTCCACGACGACGTCGTCGACGGATCCTCGCTCCGCCGCGGGCGATACACCGCCAACGAGGTATTCGGCAACCAGGCGAGCGTGCTCGTCGGGGACTTCGTCTACTCGCGCGCCTTCCAGATGATGGCGGCGCTCGCCTCGCAGCCGGTGATGGAGATCATGGCCGAGGCGACCAACGTGATCGCCGAGGGCGAAGTGCTGCAGCTGATGAACGCGCACGACCCCGACACCACCGAGCAGCGCTATCTCGAGGTCATCTACCGCAAGACTGCGCGGCTCTTCCAGGCCGGCGCCGAGGTGGCCGCGGTGCTCGCCGACTCCCCGGCCGAGCGGCGCGCGGCCCTCGCCGGCTACGGCCGCCACCTCGGCACCGCTTACCAGCTGGTCGACGACGTCCTCGACTACCGCTCGAGCCCGGCCGAGCGCGGTAAGAATCTCGGCGAGGATCTCGCCGAGGGCAAGCCGACGCTGCCCCTGATCCACGCCCTGAGAAACGCCAGCGAAGCCCAGCGCGCCGCGATCCGCGAGGCGATCAGGAACGGCGGCCGCGGGCAGCTCACGGCCGTCGTCGATGCCATCGAGTCGACCGGCGGCCTCGACTATGCGGCGCGCCTCGCGCGCGCCGAAGCGGACGCGGCGCTGCGCACGCTCGCCCCGCTGCCCGACTCCTCTTATAAGAACGGTCTCGCCGCGCTCGCGCAGTTCGCGGTCGAGCACACCACCTGACGACCCCCAAGGGAGACAACTGATGAGAACCATGAAGACTGTCGGCGCTCTTGGCTTCGCCGCGGCCGCCATCGCCTTCACGGCGCCGGCGGTGGCGCTGTCAGTGGCGCAGTCAGCCGCGGCCCCCGAAGTCATTGCGCTCAAGGCCGCCCACATCTTCGATGCCACGGGGACGGTGCTCAAGGACGGCGGGTTGGTCGTGGTGCAGGGCGAGCGCATCGTCTCGGTCGGCGGCAGCGCGCCGGCCGGCGCCCGGGTAATCGATCTCGGCGATGCCACGCTCCTCCCCGGTTTCATCGATGCGCACACGCACATCACGATGCAGCTCGAGAAGAACTACTACCTGGGCAGGTACCACGAGATCATGCGCTTCCCCGCCGAGCAGGTGCTCTACGGGGCGCTCTATGCGAAGCGCACCCTGGAAGCCGGCTTCACCACGGTGCGCAACGTCGGCGCCTCGGACTTCGAGGACGTCAGCCTTCGCAACGCCATCAATGCCGGCATCGCCGAGGGCCCCCGCATGCTCGTGTCGGCGCACGGCATCGGCTCGCCCGGCGGCCATTTCGACCAGCTGTCGTACCCGCCCGACCGCGTGCATCCCGAGGGACCGATCCAGGGGATCTGCAGCGGACCCGAGAATTGCCGCGAGGCGGTGCGCTACCAGATGAAATGGGGCGCGGACGTCATCAAGATCGCCGCGAGTGGCGGGGTCCTCTCGGAGTCCGACCCGGTCGATGTGCCGCAGCTGACGCTCGAGGAGATGAAGGCGATCGTCTCCGAGGCGCACGCCTGGAAACGCAAAGTCGCCGCACACTGCCACGGCGATGCGGCCGCGCGCCTCGCCATCGAGGCCGGGGTCGACTCGATCGAGCACGGGAGCTTCCTCACCGAGGATACGCTCAAGCTCATGAAGGCCAGGGGTGTATACCTCGTGCCGACCCGCATCACCGTCGAGTGGGTGCTGAAGGAAGCGGACAATTATCCGCCGGCGATCGCTGCCAAAGCGCGCGCCGCCGCCGCAGCTCACGGCAATATGTTCAGGACGGCGATAAAGGTCGGCGTACCGATTGCGCTCGGGACCGATGCCGGCGTTTATCCGCACGGCATGAACGGCGGGGAGTTCGGCCTCTACGTGAATCTCGGGATGACCCCGGCTCAGGCGCTGCTCTCCGGCACGCGGGACGACGCAAAACTCCTCGGCATCGAGGCCGAGGTCGGAACCCTCGAAGCCGGCAAGGTCGCGGACATCGTGGCGGTCCCGGGCAACGTGATCAGCGATATCCGCGCGACCGAGCATCCGCTGCTCGTCATGCATCTCGGCAGGATCGTGGTGCAGAAGCCGGGGAGCTAGCGGCGCGGGTCGCTCCGGGCCTGCGCCGCGCGGCGGCGGATGGCGGTTGCGAGCAGGTCGAGCAGCGTGAAGGAGCCGACCGCCGCGACGACGGCGGCCGAGTCCAGTCCGAGGGAGGCGCGCAGCACCAGCACCGGCAGCAGCGCCTCCGGAAGCTGATCGAGCAGCGGCAGGTCGGCTCCCGGGGTGATTCCGAGACGGCGCTTGCAGAAACTCGAGCACGCATCCCCGCACAGCGAGAGGGCGGCGAACTGTGCGCCGGTCCACCAGTGCAGACCGGTCACGGCCGCGGCGAGGGCGCAGCCGGCGATTCCTGCCGCGACTCCGCGCCAGGTCTTGTGGCCGCCCAACAGGCGCCGCCCATCCGCCAGCGTAGCTCCGAGATCGAGCGCCAGCCCTAAGTGGCGACCGAGCAGGCGACCAGCGATCCACGGCAGGGAGTTGGCGAGGACCAGGAGCAGCAATGCCCGCGCTGCTTCTGCCGGGTAGACCATGAAGACGAGCCGCCTGCGGCGCCCGAGCCCTCAGTGGTCGAGCGCGATGCGCCAGGAGGGATCGGGGTCGTATTCCCTGATCGCGCGCGCGAGACTCGCCGTGTGCGGGCCGAGATTCTTCTGGCGAACGATGCCGTTCTGATTGACGATGAAGGTCATGATGCCCGAGTCGCCATGCACCGCCGGAAACGCGAGCAGCGCGAAGCCGCCGCTCATGTGCCCGCCGGCGTCGAGGTAGTTGCGGGCGCCGCCGGAGGCGTGAGCACCCTGGCGTGTCAGGATCCGGTAGTAATACCCGTAGTAGGGATGAGGCTTGCCGTCCGGCGATTCGCTCACGTACCCCTCGGCACGCGCCTGCGCGACCAGGGGGCCGAGAGGACTCTCCGCCTCCTCGCCCGCGACCGGCCAGTAGAGTCCATCATGTTGTTTCGCATGGCTCAGGAACCGCTGCGCGTACCACCGCTTCCCACCCGAGTTCGCCTGCAGATCCCAGTACTCGAGTTGTGCCTGAACATAAGCACGGCAGACCTCGATGACATTGAGCTCGTTGCGGCCGACGCGCCGATCGATGATCTGCTGCTCGCCGGCGCGCGTATCGAACCGCCATCCGCCGCTCCCCTGCAACAGCGGGATCGGCAGCGGCCAGTCCTCGGCCCCCACGAACAGCACCGCTTGCCTCGACCCCTCATCCTCGACACGGTGGGCCTGATCGTAGGCGGCGACGAAGCGCTCCCGCGCCTCGCGATCGGCGATTGCGTCGCCCGAATGGATGAGCCTCGCGCCGCGCGGCCCGAGAATGGCGAGCAGCCTCCCGGTATCGTCTGCGCGCGTCGCGCCGAGCAGCGCATCGACGGCTTCCTGGGGAGTGGCAAACACGTGTTGCCCGGCAACACGTTGGCCGGCACCGCTCGCGCTCCCGTGCACGGATGCCATCGTCACGACGCAGGCGGCGGCGAGGCCGATCAGCATGCCGAGACGCGCCCGCGTCCGCGGCGGAGGCGGCACCTTACCTTCGAGGATCACGGGATCCTCCTCGCCTGTCAGGCGCAGGTGGCTCGGAACGGCTCGAGCTGCCCCGGGCCCCTTCATTACGCGTCTGCGCGCCGCGCCCGTACGACTCGAACGCAGGGGGCGTCCGGTGCTGCGCCGGCACACCCGGCTTCGCGGCAGGAGGCTGCGCCCTCTGCACCGGCGGCGTTGGCGCCTGCCGAATCCCAGGACCGCCTGGCGCCGGCCGCGTTGGCGCGCGCCTGGTCTCACCCGTACCCGGAGTTGGCGGCGTTGGCGCGCGCCTGATCTCACCCGCGCCCGGAGCCGCCCGCGTTGGCGCGTGCCGAGTCTCAGGACCGCCTGGCGCCGGCCGCGTTGGCGCACGCCTCATCTCACCCGCACCCGGAGCCGGCGGCGTTGGCGCGTGCCGAGTCTCAGAACCGCCTGGCGCCGGCTGTGCAGGACGACCTCCGGCTGGCCGCGGGAAACCACGGAAATCGTGACGTGAGCCTGCCTCTGCGCCCTGATAACGCGCAGCCGTCGACGGATTGCGATAAGGCACACCCTCGCGATGCTGCGGGTCGTGCTCCCAGTGGCGCGGGGGCGGCAGGCGCGCATCGGGCGGACCCGCTGGGCGGCCGGGCCTCCAACGATGCGGGTAGATCATTACCCCGTGACCACGCCAGTTGGGTCCATACCAGCCCCATGGCGCCTCGAAGATTCCGATCCCGATGCCAAAACCGATCAGTGCGCCGCCGATGAACACACCGGGCGGCGGCCCAAAGTCGTACGGGGGATAGTCGGCCCACGGCCAGGGTCCGTATATCGCAGGTACGTAATACGGCACGTAGACCAGGTCGGGGCTCGCAGGCTCGATGGTGATGCCGTTCTCGTCGCTGGTCACGGTCTGCTGCGGCGTGGACCTCAGCGTTCCCTGCGCAAGCGCGCGCTGACGCAGCCGCTGCACGGCGTCCATCACTTCGGCCGGCTGCGCGAGAAATGCGTCACCGAGCTGCTCGGTCCATTCGAGGTCGGTGTCCATGAGCCGCACCACCGCAGCGAAGGGCACCAGTGACTTCACGCTCCGATCCCAGGGTTGCGCCTCCAGGGCCGCAGCCAGCGCATCGCCCGTGAGCGCCGCATTCTCCGGATCGTCCAGCCAGCGCGCCGCTTCCACGACTTCGAGCGGGTAAGTGGATGCCGCCAGAATCGACCCGACCAGCGGATCGGGGTAAAGAGCGATCGGGGCGGCGAGCTGCTCGAGCTGCGCGGGCGTGCGGTACGCGCTCCACGCGGGCGCTGCCGCATTGCCGGGAGGCAGCGCCGACTGGTGGGCCACGCTGCGCCCTGCGATCCCCGCCAGCAGCGCGGCGGCGGCAATACCGATGAGAACATGCTTCATGGATGGCGCGCGCCTCGGTTCCGGGGCGGGATGCTGATCGATCCGCCTGCGGCTGCGTATCCGGGCAAGTCCCTACGAGCCGAAGCGGCCGCGGCCTCAGCCCTGCGCCAGCGCCCAGCGCACGATCTCTGCTTTGCCGATCGCGCCAGACCGCCGCGCCACTTCGCGCCCTGCCTTGAAGCAGATCATCGTCGGGATGCCGCGGATGCCGAATTCCCCGGCGAGCCCCGGCTCGGCGTCGGTGTTGAGCTTCGCGAGGCGCACTCGGGGCTCGAGCTCCGCCGCCGCGGCCGAGAATTCCGGCGCCATCATCCGGCACGGCCCGCACCAGGGGGCCCAGAAGTCGACGACCACGGGAACGTCGTTGCGCTCGACGAACTTGCGGAAGTTGCCCGAACCAAGCTCGGTCGGGTGTCCCGTAAAGAGCGGCTGATGGCACTGGCCGCACTTCGGCGCCTCGGTGAGGCGCGGGGAGGGAATGCGGTTGATTGCCGCGCAATGCGGACAAACGAGATGCAGCGGCGTGTCGGCCATGCGCGCGGTATGGGGGATTCCCGCCGCAATTTCAATGCTGGCCGAGCGAGGAACATACTGTCTGCGGTCCGGTCGAACCCTGCGACCTCTTACGGGAGCTCTCGGCGTGAGCGCAACGATCCTCGGCAGGCTGCAGGCGTGGTGGCGCGACTCTCGCGGCACGCTGTTGTTTCTGTGCCTGATGCTCGGCTTTCGCTCGGCGTGGGCCGACTGGGTGACCGTGCCCACGGGCTCGATGAACCCCGCGATACTCGAAGGCGACCGCGTGCTCGTCGACAAGCATGTGTTCGGCCTGCGCATTCCCTTTACCCGTGTACACCTCACGGCCGGCGCCGATCCGGTACGCGGCGATATCGTCGTATTCGATTCGCCGGTCGACGGCACCTCGCTGGTGAAGCGGGTGATCGGGGTTCCGGGGGATGTGGTAGCGCTCGAGGATGACCGTCTCACGGTCAACGGCCACCCGGCGCGCTACTCCATCGAGGACATTCGCGGCGTGCGCGATCTGCTCGCCGCGACCGCGGCGGAGCATCCCATGCTGCTGCGTGAAGCGGGCTTGAGTGCGCCTCACGAGATCATGGTCCTTCCCGGCCGCGCGGCGCGCCGCTCGTTCGATGCGGTGACGGTGCCGGCCGGCATGTACTTCATGATGGGCGACAACCGCGACAACAGCGCCGACTCCCGCTACTTCGGCTTCGTTCCCCGCCGCGACATCATCGGCCGCGCGACCCGTGTCATCGTCTCGCTGAATCCCGACCGGCACTCCGCGCCACGCTCAGACCGGTTTCTCCTGCCGCTCGGGTGAGAGCGCCGCCGGCGCGCTCAGCGACAGCAGCGCGTTCGCGGTACGCCAGTTGCGCGCGGTAGCGTGCACCCCGAGGAAGCGCTCGACCTTGTCGTGCAGCTCGCATTGGGGAAAGCCATGGGGGGTGAACAGGTAGAACACCTTCCCCTCCAGCGCGAACCCTTCCCTGCCCCTCTTCAGCCGCGTCAGCGAATCGAGATCGGGGCGCGGCGGCCGCGCCGACAGAAAGAAGAGGTGCAGTACCCTGTGGTCGCGCTCGGCCTCGGGGAAGGGGTTGCCCCGGACGGCAGCCGCCAGCTCACGGCGCGACAGCACCATGACCCGCGGCTCGAACCCCGCGCGCTTTTCGATCAGCGCACCGATCTGCGCCGCCAGCGACCGGGCGCTGCCCTGCGAGCTCTGGAATACGACATTGCCGCTCTGAATGTAGGTGCGCACCGAGCTGAAGCCGCCGCGCCCGAGAATCGCGGCCAGCTCCTTCATCGGCAGCTGGCGGCGGCCGACGACGTTGATCCCGCGCAGCAGTGCGATCCAGGTCTTCGGCGCACTAGCCATTTTCACCTACGGCCTAGGCACATCTACTGATGGGGGGTCCCGCCGGAAGATGGTCAGCTAACCCGGCAGCCGTCGAGCAGCGGTGATGGGGAGTCTCATGCATCTGACCGAGACCTATAACGACAGGGTCGTGCGCCAGTTTGCCATCATGACGGTCGTCTGGGGGATCGTCGGCATGGCAGTCGGCGTGCTGATCGCAGCGCAGCTCTACTGGCCCGCGCTCAACTTCGACATTCCCTGGCTGACCTACAGCCGGCTGCGCCCGCTGCACACCAACGCGGTGATATTCGCCTTCGGCGGCTCGGCGCTCTTCGCTACCTCCTATTACTGCGTGCAGCGCACCTGCCACGTGCGGCTGTTCAGCGACCGCCTGGCGGCCTTCACCTTCTGGGGCTGGCAGGCGGTGATCGTCGCCGCGGCCATCTCGCTGCCGCTCGGCATAACGCAGAGCAAGGAGTACGCCGAGCTCGAATGGCCGATCGACCTCCTCATCACCATCGTCTGGGTAGCCTACGCGGTCGTGTTCTTCGCGACCATCGCCAGGCGGCGCGTGCAGCACATCTACGTCGCCAACTGGTTCTACGCTTCCTACATCATCACGATCGCCGTCCTGCACGTGTTCAACAACCTCGCGATCCCCGTCAGCCTGACGAAGTCGTACGTAATCTACGCCGGCTCGATCGACGCGATGATGCAGTGGTGGTACGGACACAACGCGGTGGGCTTCTTCCTCACCGCGGGCTTCCTCGGCATGATGTATTACTTCGTGCCGAAGCAGGCACAGCGCCCCATCTACTCCTACCGCCTGTCGGTCGTGCACTTCTGGGCGCTGATCTCGGTGTACATCTGGGCGGGACCGCACCACCTGCACTACACCTCGCTCCCCGACTGGGTGCAGTCGATCGGCATGGTGTTCTCGCTGCTGCTGCTCGCCCCCTCCTGGGGCGGGATGATCAACGGCATGATGACGCTCTCGGGCGCGTGGGACAAACTGCGCACCGATCCCATCCTCAAGTTCATGATCGTGTCGCTGTCCTTCTACGGCATGTCGACCTTCGAAGGTCCGATGATGTCGATCAAGACGGTCAACGCTCTCTCGCACTACACCGACTGGGTGATCGGTCACGTGCACGCGGGTGCGCTCGGCTGGGTCGCGATGATGACCATCGGCACCATGTATCACCTGATCCCGCGGCTGTTCAATCGCCGCGAGATGTACAGCGTGAAGCTCATCGACGTGCACTTCTGGCTGTCGACCGTCGGCGTGGTGCTCTACATCTGCGCGATGTGGATCGCCGGCGTCATGCAGGGGCTGATGTGGCGCGCCGTCAACGACGACGGCACGCTCACCTACAGCTTCATCGAGAGCGTCAAGGCGACCTATCCCTTCTACCTGGTGCGTCTCATGGGCGGCGCGCTGTTCTTCAGCGGCATGTGGATCATGGCCTACAACACCTGGATGACGATCCGCGGTGAGAAGCCGCTGCCGGTGCCGGTCCCGGCTCCTGCTCCCGGGATGCTGCCGCCCTCCGCCGCAGCCGCCAGCGGAGCGCACTCATGAACCACGACGTCGTCGAAAGGAAGCTCGGCCTCCTGATCGTGCTGATCGTGCTGGTGATCAGCGTCGGCGGGTTCATCGAGGTGATCCCGCTCGCGACCAGCGCCGCCGCCAGGCAGGGCGCGGTCCACATCACCCCGCGCACGCCCCTCGAGCAGGTGGGCTTCGACATCTACGAGCGCGAGGGCTGCTACCTGTGCCACTCGCAGCAGATCCGCCCCTTCCGCAGCGAGACCGAGCGCTATGGGCCGTACTCGGTGGCAGCGGAGTCGCAGTACGACCATCCGTTCCAGTGGGGCTCGAAGCGCACCGGTCCCGACCTGGCGCGCGTCGGCGGCCGCTACAGCGACGAGGGGCACCGGCTGCACCTGCACAACCCGCGAGATGTCGTGCCCGAGTCCAACATGCCCGGCTTCCCGTGGCTGGCGAAAACCAGGATCGACGGCGAGCTCCTGCAGCGCAAGCTGCGCGTGCTGCGCTTCCTCGGCACCCCCTATTCGGACGCCGACATCGCCGCGGCTCCGGCGGCCGTTGCGGACAAGACCGAGCTCGACGCCCTCATCGCCTATCTGCAGTCGCTCGGCCTGGCGCGGCCGCGTGGCTGACCCGAGGAGCCGCATCATGCACCTGAGTCCCGACGTGTTGAGCAGCGTGGTCACCATCGTGTGGTTCCTCGCCTTCATCGCGCTGTGCGTGTGGGCGTGGAGCGGGCGGCGGCGCAAGGATTTCGACGCCGCCGCGCGGCTGCCCCTCGAGGAGACGCATGAGCGCGCGGCCGATGACCGCAAAGGGGAGCGCTGATGTCACCCGTGATGACGACGATCGTCGCGGTCGTCACCCTTCTCAACCTGCTCGCCTGCGCCTGGCTCATCTGGTGGACGGCGCGCCGCCGGCCGGGCGAGGTCGCCGAGGGCGAGGTCAAGGAACACGTGTGGGACGGCGACCTGCGCGAGCGCAACAACCCGATGCCGCGCTGGTGGCTGATGCTGTTCTACATCACCATCGTGTTCGCGCTGCTGTATTTCCTGCTCTACCCCGCGGTCGGACGTGGCGTCCTCGGCTGGTCGGAAGTTCGCGAGTACAACGAGGACATGCAGAGCGCACAACGGCACTACGCACCGGTGTACGCCGCCTACGCCGGACGCAGCATCGAGGAGCTCGCCCGCGAGCCCAAGGCGCTCGCGCTCGGCCACAGCCTGTTCGCGACCAACTGCATCAACTGCCATGGCTCGGACGCGCGCGGAGCCCCCGGCGTCCCCGATCTCACCGACAACGACTGGCTCTACGGCGGCGAGCCGAAAGACATCGTGCAGTCGATCACCGCCGGCCGCGAGGGGACCATGCCGCCGATCGGAGCGGCCCTCGGTGAGCAGGGCGTCGATGAAGTGATCGCCTACGTGCTGAGTCTCAGCGCCCACGCCGAGCCGAACGACAAGGTGG
>DAHUXE010000158.1 GCA_027307325.1 Gammaproteobacteria bacterium
CGCCATCTTGGCGGCGTTCTCGGTGGCGGAAGCGATCTGCTTGGACTGGGCGCCCGAGGCCTTGGCGAGGTGCGCCGACAGCGCCTGCGTCTGACGCGTCGCGGAGTCGAGCTGGATCGCGGAGGCGTTGATGGTGGTGACCAGACCGCGCAGCGCATCGACCGCGTAGTTGATGGAATCGGCGATCGCGCCGGTGATGTCCTCGGTGACGGTCGCCTGCACGGTGAGATCCCCGTCGGCGAGGCTCGACAGCTCATCCAGCAGCCGCAGGATCGCCTGCTGGTTGCGGTCGTTCTCCTGCAGCCGGGCGTCGGCCGAGGCGCGCTGGCGCTCGACCGTGCGCCGCGTGCGCAGCGCCGCGGCCAGCGCGCTGACCAGCACCGCGAGCGCCGCGAGCGACAGGATCAGCGGCACCCACGAGACGGGCGCGTGGGTCGGCGGGTACACGAGGTACCCGGTGACGGCGCCGGCCGCGACCAGCAGCGCCGCCAGCGCCAGCAGAGGTGCGAGGCTCACGCCGCCGCCTACGCGAACGCGGCACTCTCGAGCACCGAACGCAGCGACATTACCGGCCACTGCTCCTGCGCACGGCGGAAGGCGCCGGCCAGGTAGCGCTCGCAGCGCGCCACCGTCGGCGGCGCATCGCCCGAGAACTCGCTCTCGGCGAAGCGGCGGAACCCGAGCACCTCGTCGACCAGCAGTCCCGCGGGGATCTCGCGGTGATTCACCACCACCACGCGGGTGTTGCGCGTCACCGGCGTGACGCCGCTGCCGAGGAACTGCCGCAGGTCGACGATCGGCAGCAGCTGGCCGCGCACGTTGGCGAGGCCGCGGATCCAGGGCTTGGCGCCCGGCACGCGCGTGGTGGCCGCGGGGACGCCGAGCACTTCACGCGTCTCTTCGCGCGCCACCAGGTACAGGTCGCCCGCCATGCGCAGCGCCACCCCGACCCACTCGCGCCCGCCGGCGGTCTGCTCGTTCGCCTGCGCCGAGACCGCACGTCCGCGGCGCTCGAGCTCGGCGAGCAGCTCGAACGGCCGGTCCCTGAGGGACTTCAGGTCGATTTCGGAGTTGCTCGGCGGCTCGGACATGGTTGTGGTTACGCGGGGGCGCGCGCCGCTCAGGCGGCGAGCGTCGCCTGCGCCTTGGCGACCAGCTGGTCGGGAGAGACGGGCTTCACCATGTAGTCGACCGCACCCTGGCGCAGACCCCAGATGCGATCAGTCTCCTGGCCCTTGGAAGTGACCATGATGATGGGGATGGCGCGGGTGCGCGGATCGTTCGCCAGCGCACGGGTGGCCTGGTAGCCGTTCATGCCCGGCATGACGATATCCATGAAGATCAGGTCGGGACTCATCTCGCGTGCCAGGCGCACGCCCTCCGCGCCGTCGGCCGCCGCCGCCGTGCGGTAACCGTGTTTCTCGAGGGCCTTCTGCATGACGTGCACCTCGGTCGGTGAGTCGTCGACGATCAGGATCAGGGGCATGCCTTCATCTCCCGATATGAGTCTCGATCGCGGAGAGCAGCTCGTCCTTGGTGAAGGGCTTGGTGAGGTAGTGCTCGGAGCCGACGATGCGGCCGCGCGCACGGTCGAAGAGACCGTCCTTGGAGGACAACATGATCACCGGGATGGCGCGGAACACCTTGTTGTGCTTGATGAGCGAGCAGGTCTGATAGCCGTCCAGGCGCGGCATCATGATGTCGACGAAAACTATGTCGGGCTGATGGTCGGCGATCTTGGCGAGGGCATCGAAGCCGTCGATCGCCGTGAACACTTCGCAGCCTTCCTTGGCAAGCAGCGTCTCGGCGGTCCGCCGGATCGTCTTGCTGTCGTCGATGACCAGTACTTTCAGTCCCTGGAGCTTCGCGTTGCTGCCGTTCACGGTCAGGCAACTCCTTCACTTACAGGCCATACCGCAGGGTATGGCGGCCAGAGAGATCGCCGCGAAGTCCGGGCAGAAACGGGGCAAAAACAGCCACCGGCGGCGCACCTCCACACACAGCGGCCGTAGTTTCACGGCCTCCTCGACGCTGAGGCAAGCGCAGCGGGGTTTTAACATATCGGTATACCCCCTGCTATGCCACGCGCGTCACGTTTTTCGAAGGTCGGGACGGGGCGGGCGGGCTCCCCGGCGGCAGACGGCGCGGAAGCGGCACGGGGCAGACAGATTCGCGCCTCACTGAGCATAATCGGGACACCGATGAGCACGGCCAGACGACTCGGCGTGGTGATGGATCCGATCGGCGCCATCGCCTATGCGAAAGACTCGACGCTCGCGATGCTGCTCGCCGCCGAGCGGCGCGGCTTCGCCCTGAGCTACCTCGAGCTCGGGGACCTCATGTTGCGCGACGGCGTCGCCTTCGGCCGTACCCGGCCGCTCACCGTGCGGGCCGATCCCGAGGCCTGGTTCACCCTCGGGGAGCCGGTGACCGAGCCCCTCGGGCGGCTCGACTGCATCCTGATGCGCAAGGACCCGCCCTTCGACACCGAGTACATCTACAGCACCTACATCCTCGAGCGCGCCGAGAACCAAGGGGCGCTGGTGGTCAACCGGCCGCAGGGCCTGCGCGACATGAACGAGAAGGTCTACACGGCCTGGTTCCCGCAATGCTGCGCCGCGACGGTGGTGACGCGCGACATGGGCGAGATGGCAGCGTTCCTGCGCGAGCACGGCCGCATCGTCGTGAAGCCGCTCGAGGGCATGGGCGGGCGCTCGATCTTCGTGCTCAAGTCCGGCGACCCCAATGCGCGCGTGGTCTTCGAGACGCTCACCAGCTACGGGCAGCGCTTCGCGATCGTGCAGCGCTACATCCCCGAGATCGCCACCTCGGGGGACTCGCGCGTGCTGCTGGTGGACGGGGAGCCGGTGCCCTGCGCGCTCGCCCGCATGCCCTCGGGGGAGGATCACCGCGGCAACCTCGCCGCCGGCGCCAGGGGTGTCGGCCGGGCGCTCGACGACCGCGACCGCTGGCTGGCGCGCGAGATCGGGCCGTCGATGGCCGCGCGCGGCATGATGTTCGTCGGCCTCGACGTGATCGGCGGCTTCGTCACCGAGATCAACGTCACGAGCCCCACCGGCATCCGCGAGCTCGACAAGCAGTTCGGCACCGACATCGGTGCCCTGCTCATCGAGGCGATCGCGCGGCGGCTCGACGCCGCGCAGCGCCGGAGCGCCTGAGAGTGGCACGGCGGGGGATCGCACAGCGGGCGCTCGCGCTGCGCGAAGGCCGGCCCCCCGCGTGGGACCGCCTGCTCGCCATGGTGTTCTTCGTCGCGCTGCTGCACGGGCTCGTCATCCTCGGCATCACCTTCAACGCCCAGGCGGGCGACTCGGGCGGCGCGCCGGGGCTCAAGGTCCTCCTGGTGTCGGACGAGCTGCCCGAGGCGGCCGCCAACGCATCCGCCAGCTATCTCGCGCAACGCACCCAGCTCGGCTCCGGCAACACGCGCGCGGACGTCGCCCCCCACAGCCCGCCGACGGCGCTGCCGGCGCTGAAGCACCCCGGCTCCGCGCGGGGCGATTCGCTCGCGCCACGCGGCGACATGAAGGGCGCCGACGCCGAGCGCGTCCTCACGACCACCGCCTGGGTGACCGACGTGCGCTACCTCGCGGACCTCGGCACCACCGGCTCGCAGCGCGACCGGCCTCTGCTCATCGACGAGCCGCGGGTCGCGCAGCCGGCGCCGGCGGAAGAGCCCGGGCCCGCCGAGCTCACGGGACCGAAGCGCGACGAGCTGTGGGTTACGGCCGACACTCGCGCCGCCTCGCTCGCGCCGTATCTCGACGGCTGGCGGCGCAAGGTCGAGCGGATCGGCACGCTCAACTTCCCGGCCGCTGCCCGCAGTGCCCTCGGCGACAGAAGCCCGGTGCTCGAGGTGGGCATCAACGCCAACGGCACGCTCGACCGCGCCGTCATCCGCCGCTCGAGCGGCAACCCCGAGCTCGACCAGGCGGCGCTCGCGATCCTGAAGCTCGCGGCGCCCTTCGACCCCTTCCCGCCCGAGCTGGCGGCCGAGCACGGCGTGTTGCGTTTTGCCTACGAATGGCAGTTTGTAGGTGGCCGCGCACAGCGGGGCAGCGTATCGGTTCCTTGAGACTCGGGGCCCCCGTGCCCATACTTGCTGCATGGTCCGAAAGCAAGCAGCGAGCGGCGGCGCCACTCCTCCCGAAGGCGGCTCGGGGAGCGAGCCCCGCAGCAGTTCCCCGGTGTTCGCCGACGGCGCCATCGGCAGTCTGACCAATCACCTGCTGATCGCCATGCCGCAGCTCAACGACCCGAACTTCGCGCAGACCGTGGCCCTCATCTGCGAGCACACGGACAAGGGCGCGCTCGGCATCGTGCTCAACAAGCCGCTGCCGATGAAGCTCTCGGACGTGCTCTCGCAGATGAAGCTCGAGCCCACCAGCGAGCACATCGGCGAGATGCCGGTGCTGCGCGGCGGCCCGGTGCACACCGATCGCGGCTTCGTGCTGCACCGCCCCGGCGGGCAGTGGGACCATACGCACAAGGTCTCCGACACCATCCAGGTGACGACCTCGCGCGATGTGCTCGCCGCCATGGCGCGCGGCGAAGGCCCCTCGGACGCCTTCATCGCGCTCGGCTACGCCGGCTGGGAGTCCGGCCAGCTCGAGCGCGAGCTTAAGGAGAATGCCTGGGCGTCGATGCCGGTGGACGCGCGCGTCGTGTTCGATCTGCCCTTCGAGGAGCGCTGGGCGGGAGCCTGGCGGCTGATGGGGGTCGACGTCGAGCGCTTGAGCCCCGAGGCGGGTCATGCCTGAGCCGCTGCCCCGGTGCGCCGCCCGCCGACCGCAGCGGGCATGACGGCGGCCAGGACCGTCCTCGCCTTCGATTTCGGACTCAGACGTATCGGCATCGCTTCCGGCGACACGCTCACCCGCAGCACCGCGCCGCGGCCCGCGGCCCGCGCGGGCAGCTCGGGCCCCGACTGGGAGGCGATAGAGCGCGAGGTACGCGCGCTCGCACCCGCAGAGCTGGTAGTCGGCGCCCCGTATAATGCCGACGGGAGCGAGGGGGCGCTCGCCACGGCGGTGCGCCGCTTCGCCGCCGAGCTCGAACGCCGCTTCGCACTGCCCGTCCACCTGGTCGATGAGCGCTTCTCCTCCCTCGAGGCGGGCGCTGAGCTCACGGCGCGGCGCGCGAGCGGTGCGCGCCGGCGGCGCGTGCGCCGCGCCGACGTCGATAGCGCCGCCGCCGCGGTGATTCTCGGGCGCTACTTCGCGGGCGAGGGGAAGCGATGACCGAACAGCTGCGGCCCGATGGGTCGCTCCGCCACCTGCTGACACTCGAGACGCTGTCGCGCGCGCAGCTCGAGCGGCTGCTCGATCGCGCGCAGACCTTCGTCCGCCCGCTCGGCGAGAGGCCGCCGCGCACCCAGGCGCTCGCCGGCCTCACGGTCGCCAATCTCTTCACCGAGCCCTCGACCCGCACCCGCGTCAGCTTCGAGCTCGCCGCCAAGCGGCTCGGCGCCGAGGTCGTCAACCTCGAGGTGCAGCTCTCCTCGCGCGTCAAGGGCGAGAGCATGCTCGACACCGTGTACACGCTGCAGTCGCTACACGTCGATGCGCTCGTTATCCGCGACGCCGAGGCGGGCGTGCCGGGGTTGGTCGCCGGGCACGTCGCGCCGCACGTGAGCGTGCTGTCGGCGGGCGAGGCGCACGTCTCGCATCCGACGCAGGGCCTGCTCGATACGCTCACCATCTATCAGCGCAAGCAGCGCTTCGCCGGCCTCGCGGTGGCGATCGTCGGCGACGTGCGCCACTCGCGCGTGGCGCGCTCGGCGTGGCACGCGCTGCGCGCCCTCGGCGTGGCCGATGTGCGCCTCGTCGGCCCCGCGGCGCTCATGCCCGCCGCGAACGAGTTCGAGGGCTGCGCGCGCTTCAGATCGATCGGCAGGGGCCTCGAGGGCGTCGATGTCATCATGATGCTGCGCATCCAGAAGGAGCGCTTCGGCGATGCCGACGTGCCGGACGGCGAGAAGTATTTCGCCGCCTGGGGTCTCACCCCCGAGCGCCTGGCGCTGGCGCGCCCCGATGCGATCGTGATGCACCCGCAGCCGATGAACCGTGGCATCGAGATCGCCTCCGAGGTGGCCGACGGCGCGCAGTCCGTGATCCGCGATCAGGTGCGTAACGGCGTCGCGGTGCGCATGGCGGTGCTGGCGGAGGTGCTGGGGGCGCGGAGGGCATGAGCGATTCGCAGCGCAGCAGCGCGCCCCCGAGCTCCGCTCAGCGCGGCAGCATCTTCCTCGAGCAGGCGCGCGTCATTTCGCAGCTGGCCTACGACGCCGAGCAGTTCGTGCTGCGCGTCGCCGCGCCCCGCTGCGCCGCGCATGCCGCGCCCGGCAGCTTCGCGCACCTGACCTGCGATGCGGCCATCCCCATGCGCCGGCCGCTGTCGATCATGCGCGCCGACGCGCGCGCCGGCTGGATCGAGATGCTCTACAAGGTGGTGGGCCGCGGACTGCACGCGCTCGCCGCGCGCAAGCCGGGCGACACCGTGAGCGTGCTCGGGCCGATCGGCCGCCCCTTCGAGCCGCATCCCGGGCGGCCGCGGACGCTCCTCATCGGCGGCGGCGTCGGCATTCCGCCCATGGTGTTCCTCGCCGAGCGGCTGCACGAGGCCGCCGCGGCCGGAGGTGCCGCAGGCGCCTGGAAGCCGCTGGTCCTCATGGGCTCCGAGATCCCGTTTCCGTTCCGGCCCAGGCCCTCGACCCTCATCGTTCCCGGCATCCCGGACGGCGCGATCGCCGCAATGCCGCTGCTCGAGGAGTGGGGCGTGCCGAGCCGGCTCGCGAGCCGCTCGGACTTTCCGGGATGCTTCCCGGGCTTCGTCACGCAGCTCGCCGACGCCTGGCTGAAGTCCTTGGGTTCGCGCGAGCTCGGTGAGGTCGAGATCTTCGCCTGCGGGCCGACGCCTATGCTGGAAGTGACCGCGCAGCTCGCGCGGCGCTTTCATCTGCCCTGCCAGGTGTCGCTCGAGGAGTTCATGGCGTGCGGGGTGGGTGGCTGCGCCGGCTGCACGGTGCGGGTGCGCACGCCGGCAGGTCCCGCGATGAAGCGCGTGTGCGTCGACGGGCCGGTGTTCGACGCCGATGCGGTGTTCTGAGGCGCCCCGGTCAAACAGCTAATTTGCGTAAGTCGTCGTGGCCTGCGTGAAGTAGAAACGCAAGGATTCCTGGAGTGCAGTTGGGCCAGGGGAAAGAGATTTCGAAACGAGAATGGCCTGGACAAAGCTCGTCGTCGCGTACGCCATTCCCGCCTTGTACTCCGTTAGTGTCATCGAGGTGAGTGGAGTCTGCGGGGGAATGACGGGCGCGGGCGAGCCGTTGCCCACACTGACGGTCATGTCGATGTAATTCCCTGTCGCGCCTGGCCGCCCCACCGCAGTCTGGGTCCCGGCTTGCGTAATCGACCAGGAGCTCGGGGCGAACGACGTCGCAGCGGTCGGCGGGTTCTGGCCCGGCACCGGATACGAGATCGCGACCATGTATGGCACCGTTACGACGGCGGTCGGTCTCAGCGCGGGCGCAGTGATCGGCGGCTTGAGAGTGGGAGGAGCCGTAGCGACCTGCGCGTGCGCAGATGCCCCGAGCGCGATACATGCCGCGACCCATGCGCTGCGAAACGCATTGCGACGACCGACGATTCTGATGCTCATTCGGCTCTCCCCAAAGTGGCCGGAGCGGGCAACTCCTCTCCCTAACGATGGTGAATCCCGATGGTCGTCTCGCGTGGCGTCAGGCGCCCGGTGGCGAGCTCCTGGCTGTTGACCGGATCGAGTGCGAAACCTGTGCTGCCATCCATTGTAGTCTTCACGATGTTGCGTGTCCCAACACCTGCCGCCGGCAGTGCGGCGGTTGGACAGGAGCCGAGTGTCAGATCGGACCCGGACCCGGGAGCGCTATCCGTCGCTTTGACGATGTTGCGCGTTGCAGCAACGAGCTCGGGTGAGGAGCACGGTTCCAACACCAGGCGCAGCGCCTCGTCGCCCGCCGGGTCGGTGAGCTGGTAAGGACCGAGCTTGGCCAGCTGCGCGCCCGCCAGCGTGAGCGTCTCGATCGGGATCACCTCTCCCGTGGGGCTGACGTTGAACACGTGCACCCTTCCCGGCAGGGAGGGGCGGTAGTACACCAGGAAGCGCTCGCCCGAATGAAACACGTAGGAGCCCGGGTCGACCGTCGTCTCGGTCCCGCCCGCTGCAAGCACGTGCACTTCGAACGCGATCCCGGCATAGAGCGTCGGGGCCGGCGCGGGCGGTAACGGCGAACTCATCGATGTTGGCGCAGCGACCGGCGGCGCGTTGCCCAACTCCGGGGCTGGCATGATCGGGGCCGCTGCCGCCGTCATCGGAGCACCGGTCATCGGTGTGCCCGTCGTCGGAAATGGGGCCGCTGGCATCCCGGGAGGGCCTGGGTTCGTGGGCGGCAGCGAACCTGGGAGCGGCGTGCCCGGGGGCATCGCTCCGGGCACTGGCTGCGGATAGCCCATCGGCTGCTGAGGCAGCGTGCCCGGATAGGCCATGGCGCCCATCATGGGGGGCGGCACGGCCCACTGCGTGCCTGGCTGAGCGCCGGTGCCGCTGCGGTTGAACCAGTTGACGATGCCCTGGCTCAAGCTGCCCACCAGGCTGACGCCGACGTTCTTCGCAACCATCGCCAGAGCGCTGGCGAACAGGAACCGCGGCGAGGTGCCGGCGGGGTTGTTCGGGTCGAAGGCCGTTGGCTGCGCCGGCAGCTGTTGGGTCGGCAGCGGCAGGACGCTTGCTGGCCCGACCGGAAGCTGCGGCGCCTGAGGCGCGGATGGCAAGCCCTGCGCGAGGGCTTCGAAGGACAACGCCCAGGTCAACAGCCAGAGCCATCGATGGCTGCGAATCGTCTGAGGCTTCATGTTGGGTTCCCTGCGCCGGGTGCTTTCGACGCGATACGCGGGCGTAGCGACGGCGCTAGAGGAGGCGGCTGATTGACTCGCATTGGAAATTCAGCTGCTCGTCGAGTTGACGCTGGGCATCGAAGATGGCGCTCACCGACTTCACCCGCGAGTTCCCATAGGCGATGACTCCTATGCCTTGGCCGCTGGGACCGTAAATGGTGACCTTAAGCGTGAAGGGCCATCCGTTATTCATCAGGGCCTTGAGATCGTTTGAGGCGGCATCCGGACGCCGCACGATCGATACAGAACACGGCTTCGGGGGCGCGGGGAGGCGTTTGGAGGGCGTGGGTGCGCTCGCGACCACATCGGCAGCCTGTTGCGGCCCCGTGATGCTGAGGGCGGGAAACGCGCCGCTGCTCGGCAGGCTCCAGTTCGCGCCATTCGAGTTCACACCCTGCATCGAAAAGCTATACCGAGTCGGAGCCGGGGCGGCGGGAGTGGTCGCCAGAAGCGGAGTCGGTGGTGTGACCGGTTGTACGGTCACGGGTGCCGCCGGTTGTACGGTCGCAGGTGCCGTCACCGTCTGCGAGCGCGCGCTGAGGATCAGGCAGGAGATGGCCGCGATTGCCGTGCAAGCGCGGAGAACTTTTTTCTTCATCGGTCCTCCCCTCGGGACGTTGTATATGTCAATACGGCCGTGCCGGGAATCAGTATACGTCGAAGTCGAAATCCAGATTCTCGCGGCGCACGGTCGGATTCTGCGCACCGCGCGTCAGCTGCCGTACCTGGTCGATCACGTAGGACTGGAGCTCCGACACCGTGACGGAGGCATCGCCGTCCCGGTCGGCCCGCCCCGCGGTGAGCCCCTGGAGGAGCGCGTAGGTAAAGACGCCGTTGCCCCACTGGGCCCCCTCCAGGCTGAACTCGCTGCCGCTCGAGCTCGAGATCACTACTGCACCGGTGCCGCGGCGCAAGTCGGCGAACAGGTCCTGTTGCACCGTGAGGGCGGCGAGCGGCTCGGAGGCGGCGGTGGGCGCTGCAGAGGCGGCAGCGAGCGATACGATGTTGCGAGCCGCCTTGTATTCGCGCACGGTCACGCGCGTACCGCCCTCGGCCGGCGCGAGCGTGTGCACCTCTTCCTTGTCGATCTCGCCCGAGAAACAAGTGTCGACCAGCAGCACCTTGCGCAGCGGCTCGATTCCGTCGAGCAGATCCTCGAAGTCCTCGAACGGCAGGCCCGCCGCGCCCGGGTGGTCGGCGTCGATGTCCCAGGTGCCGTAGAAATAGTTCTGTCCGTCGTCGACGATCCCGTGGCCGGCGGCGAACACCACCGCCAGGTCCTGGCGGTGCGCCTGTTGCAGCCACTGTTTCGCCGCACGGATGCCCGCGCTGGTCGCCTCCTGATCGGTGATCACCCGCACGTGCACCGTACGCTGTATTCCCGCGCGCCCCTCGAGCGCGCGGAAAGCCTGTGCCAGGTCCGCAGCATCCTTGGCGGCAAAGCGCAGCGCGTAGCGCGGATTGCGGTAGGTGCTCACGCCGATCGCGACGACCCATACGTCCCAGGGCTCGCGGCTTGCGGTGGAGGTCGTGTAGAGGGTGCGACGCAACGACTCCGCACCCTGGACATTGAGGGCCGACACCTGGATCTTGTTGTGGCCCGCGACCAGTGGCACTTCGAGCTCGCGTTCCGCCGCCTGCGCGGCGGGCGCGAGACTGAGTCCCGCCGTGCCGTACACCGGCACGTCGTTGACGTAGAGATTGATGCGATCGAGCGCCACGGCGGCGTCGGTCGCGCGCACGCGGATCTTCACGCTGGTGGCGGGCGTGCTGACCGGCAGGGCATCGCCGACGACCTCGACGGCGGGCAGATGCAGCTCCGTGCCGAGCGCGCCGGTAGCGAAGCCGGATTTCCTCACGCGCTTCTCGTACGCGCGCTCGTACGCGGCAATCAGCGCGGGCGGCGCGAGTCCGAGCCGCTGCATCACCACGTCCGGCCGGTTGAAGCGCAGATCGAACTGCTCGAACGGGAAGAGCTGCTCGCCGACGCGGAAGGCAACGCCGTGCAGCTGATGGCGCGAGACGCGGTAGTAGCGGTCGGGCGTGACGCTGACGAAGTCCTCGCGTCCCACCGCGTAGAGCGCCGCCGCCTCGCGGCCGTCGGTGAGCGACCAGACTCGCACGGCGCCGTCGCGACCGCTGCTCACCAGCCGCCGGCCGTCGGCCGAGAACGCCAGGGCGGTCACGCCGCTCGTGTGGCCCGCGAGGTCGGCGAGCTGACTACCGGTCGCGAGGTCGACGAGTCGGATCGCATTGCCGTAGGCGCGCGCTGCGACGCGCCCGTCGGGACTCAGGGCGGCGGCCGGAGAGGCCGCCATCTCCATCTGCCCGAGCATCGCCATCGGATCCTGAGCTGAGGCCGGGGCACGGGTGCGGGGAGCGCCCGCAAGGCGGATCTCCTTGCCGCTCTGCAGGTCCCACAGTCGCTGGCCGTAGCTGCCCGAGGCGAGCAGCACGCGGCCGTCGCGGCTGAAGGCGAGGCCCGTGGCGCCGTTGCGCTGCGGGTTGAAGGCCTGAAACACACCGCTGAGATCGAACCCCGACGCCCCGCCCATCATGGCCGCGAAGGCGGCGGGATTGGCCGATGCTCCGCCGCCCCCGGGCATCGCAGGCGCCGGTGGCGCGAGGCGTCCCAGCAGACGTCTGGAGGTGAGATCCCAGACACTGAGCTCCGTGGCACGCCCGACGGCCGCGAGCCCGCCGTCGGCGCGCACCGCGAGCGCCTGCACGCGATCGGGCGAACTCATCGCGGCGAGCTCGCTGGTGGCGGACGGCCCCGCCGCGAGGCCCGGCGGGAATCCGCTGCGTGCACCGGCCGAGCCGAAACCCGGCACGGCCGGGGGCGGAGGCGCGGGCGGGAGTGTGAGGCGCTGGACCGCCTGACCGGAGGCCACATCCCACACCGCGAGCTCGTCCTCGACGACGGTTACGAGCCGCCGTCCTTCGCCGTCGAAGCGCACGAGCGCATTCAGAAATGCGTTGGTCGCGACGTGCTTTGGATCCGTCGGCCGCAGCAGTCGGCTCGCGTAGGGCGGTGCGAGCTCGGTGAGTGCCACCGAGCCGTCGGCACAGCCGAGCGCCACGAGCGGTTGCGTGGGACTTGCCGCGACCGAGCGCGCGCTCGCCGAGTCGTGGCAGGGGAGCGAGGCGAGGAGCTGTCCGGTCGCCAGGTCCCACACTCTCGC
Organism: Gammaproteobacteria bacterium; assembly: GCA_027307325.1. Taxonomy (GTDB): domain Bacteria; phylum Pseudomonadota; class Gammaproteobacteria; order Steroidobacterales; family Steroidobacteraceae; genus 13-2-20CM-66-19. Next base: position 12,137 of record DAHUXE010000158.1, read on the forward strand.
GCCGCCCGGACCGCTCGCCGTCACGGCGGCCGCGCCGCCGGCAATCAGCGCGAGGTCGATCACTTCGGACGCGCCCGCAGCGATCGGCGTCTCGCGCCCGCTCGCGATGTCGTAGGTCACCGGCGCTCCGCCTTCGGGCTTGCCGAGGACCAGCTGCTGTCCGTCCGCGGAAAAACCCAGGGCGGACGCGGCGGGGCTGGCGAGGAGCGCGTAGTCCGGAAGGCGCCACAGCCGCGCCACGCCATCGAGCGAGGCAAAGGCAAGCGCCGCTCCGCTCGGGCTGAAGGCGAGCGTCGACTTCGCCGACGGATGCGCCGCAGCGCCCGTGGCGAGGGTCGTGACGAGCGCGCCATTCGTCACCTCGTAGACCTGCAGATTTCCGTCGCCTACTTCGACTGCCAGCAGGCGGCCGTCGGGGCTGAGCGCCATGGACAGGGCGACGTCGCTGCGTTGTTGCACCTCGAGCCGGGTCCGCAGGCGCCGTCCGGCGAGGTCCCACAGCTGCACGGCATAGCGACCCGGTTGGCTATCGCGCGCCTTAGGCCGCGCCGCGTTGGCCGGCCGCACGGCGAGCAGCGTCCCGTCGTCGCTCAGCGCCAGCTGCTCGAGTGGCTCGCCGCCTCCCACGGACCACAGCACGCCGCCGCTCCCGGGGTCGATGAGCGCGATGCCGCCCGATGCCAGTTGTACGCTCGCGGCCCGACCGCTCGAAGTGACAAGCAGCGGTCTCATGCTGCCTCCCTCGAGGCGGGCACGCACGGCACCCGAGGCCGTATCGAGCAGCTCGGTGGATTCTCCGTAGCCGATCAGGGCTCGTGCACCCCCGGAACTGAAGCCGAGCGCGAGCGCGGGAGCGGGGCTGGGGCTTGCGATGCTGCGCACCTCCTGGCCCGCAGCCGTGTCCCAGAGGCGGGTCGTGTCGTCGAAGCCGGCCGTGAGCACATAGCGTGCGTCGCCGCTGACCGCGACCGTCAGGATCGGCGCCGTGTGACCGGTCCCGACGACGACCCCGATGCCGCCCGGCACCGGACGCGGCTGCGGAGCGGGACTGCGCCCCATCATGCGCGAGATCGCCTCTTCGACCTGCTGCCGGTCGACTTGCGGCGGCGGTTGCTGCGCCGCGGCGCTGCCCATGAGGCTGAGGAAGAGCGCGCACAGCACGCCCACACGCCCCGTGCCGATCCCGACAGGCTGCGGCGAGAGCGGGATGCGCCGGGTACGGCCAGGCATGAGGGTCCGCCGTTGTTGTTTATCCGGTCGGTATTCGCCTGCACCGACCGCTTGGCGCCGGGCGCAGGAGGCGAGCGGATTGTAGGCCCGGCGGAAACGGGCCCGCAACGCCGCCCGCAGCGGCGGCTGCGGGGCTAGCCGAAGTTGATCTTCGCCTCGAGGTTGGCGCGCGAGTCGGCGTTGGTGAGCGCCTCCTCGAGCGGCACGCGGCCGGCGCGGTAGAGGTTGAAGAGCGCCAGATCGAAGCTCTGGATGCCGCGCTCGCCGCTCGCGCTGATCGCCTCCTTGATCGCCACCACGTCGCCCTTCTTGACCAGCGTCTGGATGTGCGGGGTGTTGATCATCACCTCGAGCGCGGCGAGGCGCTTGCTATCCATGCCGATGATGAGGCGCTGCGCCATGATGGCGCGCAGGTACTGCGACAGGTCGAGGAAGATCTGGTTGTGCTGCTCGCGCGGGAACATGTTGATGATGCGGTCGAGCGACTCGGCGCAGTTGTTGGCGTGCATGGTGGCGAGCACCAGGTGGCCGGTGCCGGCGAGATTGATGGCCGCCTCCATGCTCTCGCGGTCGCGGATCTCGCCGATCAGGATCACGTCGGGAGCCGCGCGCACCACGCCGCGCAGCGCGCGCGCGTACGACTTGGTGTCGAGCCCCACCTCGCGCTGATTGACGATGGAGCGCTTGTTGGTGTGCAGGAACTCGATCGGGTCCTCGATGGTGACGATGTGGTCGGAGGAGCTCTCGTTGCGGTGGTTGATCATCGCCGCGAGCGTGGTCGACTTGCCGGAGCCGGTGGCGCCCACCATGAGGACGAGCCCGCGTTTCAGCAGCACCAGGTCGGCGCACACCTCGGGGAGTCCCAGCGCATCGAGCCGCGGCATGTCGGCGGTGATGTAGCGCATGACCATCGCCGGGTAGCCGCGCTGCAGGAAGACGTTGACGCGGAAGCGCCCGAGGCCGGGCTCGGACACCGCGAAGTCGAGCTCGAACTCCTGCGTGAAGTGCTCGCGCTGCTCGGCCGACATGAGGGCGAAGGCCGTCTGCCTCACGGTCTCGGGAGTCAGCACCTGGCGGTTGACGGGCAGGATCTGCCCCTCGATCTTGATCTTGATGGGTGCGTTGGGGGTGAAGAACAGATCGGAGGCCTTCTTCTCCACCATCAGCTTGAAGAGCGGCTTGGTGTTGAGCGTCGCGTGCCCGGGGCTCGCCGTGACCGCCGCCAGGGCGTCGGCGCCCGTGAGGGCCGCCTGCGTCCCCGTGGTGGTCTCGAGCGGCTGGGCCTTCGCTTCCTTGGCCGCCATCAGATGCTACGCCCTTGATCTTCCTCGACGACCTGCAGCGCCGCGCCGTCCTCGACGGTCTTCACTTCGCGCTTGCCCTCGAGCTTGATGCGCAGCCGCAGCTCGTTCTTCGAATCGGCGTTGCGCAGCGCGTCCTCGTAGGAGATGAAGCCGGTCTCGTACAGCTCGAACAGCGCCTGATCGAAGGTCTTCATGCCGAGCCTGGTGGAGCGCGACATCACATCCTTGATCTTGGCGACTTCGCCCTTGAAGATCAGGTCCTGGATCAGCGGCGAGTTCAGCATGATCTCCATCGCCGCGATGCGCCCGACCCCGGCTTCGCGCGGCACCAGCCGCTGCGACACCATGGCGCGGATATTGAGCGACAGGTCCATGAGCAGCTGATCGCGCCGCTCGTCCGGGAAGAAGTTGACGATGCGGTCGAGCGCCTGGTTGGCGCTGTTGGCGTGCAGCGTGGCGAGCACCAGGTGGCCGGTCTCGGAGAACTGGATGCCGTACTCCATGGTCTCGCGGTCGCGGATCTCGCCGATCAGGATCACGTCCGGGGCCTGGCGCAGGGTGTTCTTGAGCGCGTTGTGCCACGACTCGGTGTCGACACCCACCTCGCGGTGCGTGATGACGCAGCCCTTGTGGGTGTGGACGTACTCGACCGGGTCCTCGATGGTGACGATGTGGCCGCGGGTCTTCTCGTTGCGATAGCCGACCATGGTCGCGAGCGTGGTGGACTTGCCCGAGCCGGTGCCGCCCACGACGATGACCAGCCCGCGCTTGGAGAGCACGACCTCCTTCAGGATCGGCGGCAGGTCGAGCTCCTCGAAGCTCGGGATCTTGGCGTTGATCAGGCGGATGACGCAGCCGACGGCCGCCTGCTGCACGAAGGCGCTGACGCGGAAGCGGCCGATGCCGGGCGGCGCGATCGCGAAGTTGCACTCCTTGGTGGCGTCGAATTCCTTGGTCTGGCGGTCGTTCATGATGGCGCGCACCAGGATGGCCGACTGCTCGGCGGTGAGCGCGCGCTCGGACTGCGGGCGGATCTCGCCGTCGAGCTTGATCGCCGGCGGGAAACCCGCGGTGATGAAGAGGTCCGATGCCTTCTTCTCGGTGACCCGCCGCAGCAGGTCCTGCATCAGCTTGATGGCCTGATCACGATCCATTGATGTCTACCTGCCGGTGCCTCGGGTCTTCAAGTCTGCGCAGCATGCTCGGGGTTCGCCGCGCAGCGCCTAGAGAGCGTCCTTGTTCTGCGCCTTGTAGCGCGCCTCTTCCTTGCTCACCTGTCCCTTGGCCACGAGATCGGTGAGGCACTGGTCGAGGGTCTGCATGCCCTGGGCGCCGCCGGTCTGGATGGACGAGTACATCTGCGCGATCTTGCCCTCGCGGATGAGGTTCCGGATCGCCGGCGTGCCGATCATGATCTCGTGGGCCGCGATCCGGCCGCCGCCGTTCTTCTTCAGCAGCGTCTGCGAGATGACCGCGCGCAGCGACTCCGACAGCATCGAGCGCACCATCTCCTTCTCCTCGCCGGGAAAAACGTCGACGATGCGGTCGATGGTCTTGGCGGCGGAGCTGGTATGCAGCGTCCCGAACACCAGGTGGCCGGTCTCGGCCGCGGTGAGCGCCAGGCGGATGGTCTCGAGGTCGCGCATTTCGCCGACCAGGATGACGTCCGGGTCCTCGCGCAGCGCCGAGCGCAACGCCTCGCTGAAGCCGAGCGTGTCGCGGTGCACCTCGCGCTGGTTGACCAGGCAGCGCTTGGACTCGTGCACGAACTCGATCGGGTCCTCGACGGTGATGATGTGGTCGGGCCGGTTGTCGTTGCAGTGATTGACCATGCCGGCGAGCGTGGTCGATTTACCCGAGCCCGTCGGGCCGGTGACCAGCACCAGTCCGCGCGGCAGCATGCACAGGTCGCGGAAGATCTTCGGCGCGCTCAGGTCGTCCAGCGAGAGGATGACCGAGGGAATGTTGCGGAACACCGCGCCCGCGCCGCGGTTCTGGTTGAAGGCGTTGACGCGGAAGCGCGCCAGCTTTGGAATCTCGAAGGAGAAGTCGGTCTCGAAGAATTCCTCGTAGGCCTTGCGCTGCTTGTCGTTCATGATGTCGTACACCATGGAGTGCACTTCCTTGTGCGACAGCGGCGGCATGTTGATGCGCTTCATGTCGCCGTCGACGCGGATCATCGGCGGCACACCCGAGGACAGATGCAGGTCCGAGGCATTGTTCTTGACGGCGAACGCCAGGAGTTGCGCGATGTCGACGGCCATTGAAGCTCCCTGGGGACCCACGCCTCCGGTGCGATGAAAACAGGCGAAATGCTCTTGAGCGCCGGAGCCGCGGCAGTATAGCGGAGGGGTTACACGTCCAATATGTTACGGGGTCCGCAGAATTTACCCGAACGCGTGCTCGCAGTGCGCGAGCGCATGGCGCAGGCGGCCGCCCGGGCCGGCCGGAATGCGCAGTCGGTCACACTCCTTGCCGTGACCAAGGCCCAGCCGGCCGAAGTGGTGCGCGCCGCCGCCGATTGCGGCCTCGAGCACTTCGGCGAGAGCTACCTGCAGGAAGCGCTCGAAAAGCTTGATGCGCTGCAGGATCGCGCCCTCACCTGGCACTTTGTCGGGCGGATCCAGGCCAACAAGACGCGCGCGATCGCCGAGCGCTTCGCCTGGGTGCACGCCGTCGATCGCCTGAAGGTCGCCGCGCGGCTCTCCGCGCAGCGCCCGCACCACGCGCCGCCGCTCAACGTGTGTCTCGAGGTCCGCCTCGCGGACGAGGCCGCCAAGGGCGGCATCGCCGCGGGCGAGCTGCCCGCGCTGGCGCGCGCCGTGGCCGTGCTGCCGCGCCTCAGGCTCCGGGGCCTGATGTGCGTTCCGCCGGAAGAGACGCAGCGTGAGCGCCAGCACGCCTGGTTTCGCGAGCTGCGGCGCCTCTTCGAGGCACTGAACGCCGGCGGCGCCGCGCTCGACACCCTGTCGATGGGCATGAGCGGGGACTTCGAGGCTGCGATCGAGGAAGGCGCCACCATGGTGCGCGTCGGCACGGCCTTGTTCGGCCCGCGGCCGCCTTGAGACTGCCTCAAGCTACAATCGCATCCATGTCCGGACAGCACGTCAGCGTCCTCGGCGGCGGCCACATGGGCCGCGCGCTCCTCTCGGGCCTGCTGCGCTCGGGCACGCGCCCCGAGTGCCTCAGCGTCGGCGAAGCTTCCGAGGCCGCGCGCCTCGCGCTCATGCGCGAGCTCGGCGTGAGCGCGACCGCGGACAACGCCCGCGCCGTGGACGGCGCCGCGGTGGTCGTGCTGGCGGTGAAGCCGCAGCAGGCGCGCGCGGCCGTCACCGCCCTCGCTCCGCTGCTGCGCGCACAGCGCCCGCTGCTGCTCTCGGTGGCCGCCGGGGTCCGCAGCGCAACGCTCGAGTCCTGGTGCGGCCCGGGAGTGCCGGTGGTACGCGCCATGCCGAACCGGCCGGCGCTGCTCGGCGCCGGCGCCACTGCGCTCTACGCCCCGCCCTCCGTCGGTACGGAGCTCCGGGGCGCCGCCGAGCGGATCGCGCGCGCCGTCGGCGAGGCAGTGTGGGTGAGCGATGAGGATCTGCTCGACGTCGTCACCGCGCTCTCGGGCAGCGGACCTGCGTATTTCTTCCTGCTCGCCGAGCTCATGGCCGAGGCGGCCGCGCGGCTCGGGCTCCCGGCGCCGCTGGCGCAGCGGCTCGCCGCCGCGACGCTCCACGGGGCCGGCCTCATGGCCGCCGCGGGCGATGCGGACCTCGCACGGCTGCGGGCCGAGGTGGCGTCGCCGGGCGGCACCACGGAAGCGGCGCTCGGGGTGTTCGCTGCTGACGATCTTCGGGGAACGGTCGAGCGGGTGCTCGCCGCCGCCGCCCGGCGCGGCCGCGAGCTCGGCACCCTGGCCTGAGGCCGCCCGTGAGAGCTGCACCATGAACGCTGTCGTCTATATCGTCGAGACACTGTTGTCGCTGGCGCTGTTCGTGGTGCTGGCGCGGCTGCTGCTGCAGCTGACGCGCGCCGACTTCCGCAACCCGATATGCCAGGCGATCGTGCAGCTCACCAATCCGCTCATCGTGCCGCTGCGGCGCGTGCTGCCGCCGATCGGCAAGGTCGACACCGCCTCGGTGGTGGCCGTGCTGCTGGTGGCCGGCGTCGAGGTGGCGGTGCTCGCGGCACTGCGCGGCGCGGGACTGCCCGACTGGCTCGGCTGGCTGGATGCGCTCGCGCTCGAGATCGCGCACACGCTGCTGTGGACCTACTGCTACGCCATCCTCATCTACTGGCTGCTGAGCTTCATCGCGCCTGGCGGCTATTCGCCGCTGCAGGCGGTGCTCACCTCGTTGTGCGAGCCGGTGCTGCGGCCCTTCCGGCGCTTCATTCCCTCGGTGGCCGGGCTCGATCTGTCGCCGCTCTGGGCGACCATCGCGATACAAGCGATCCTCATCCTCATTCGCTGAAGGCACGGCCTGCGCTCTGACGGAACACGCGCTTAGCGCGTACTTCGCACCGTAAGTCGCAGCATCGCGCCTGCGGTCCGTGACCCGCGCGGACCGCCCGCGAAGCCGAAAACCCTAGGAAAAAAGGCATTTCCGCAACAGGCCAGGAAAAAAAACCGCTTGCCAAAGCGCGCGCATGTGCTATTTTCCGCGCCGATTCTCTGCGCGCGACGTTGAACGACGCGCATCTCAACCAACCAAAATCCTCGAGGAGTACCGCAAAATGGCGAAAAAGGGTGGCGCACCGACGAAATCGGAAGTCCTGACACAGATCTCCAAGGAGACGGGGCTGTCCCGCAAGCAGGTCGGAAGCGTCTTCGATTCGCTCAGCGGCGTGATCAAGAAGAGCCTGCGTGGTGGCGGGCTGTTCACCCTGCCGGGGCTTCTGAAGATGAAGGTCGTGAAGAAGCCGGCCACCAAGGCCCGCGAGGGTATCAACCCCTTCACCGGCGAGAAGATGATGTTCAAGGCCAAGCCGGCGAGCAAGAAGGTCCGCTGCCTGCCGCTGAAGAGCCTGAAGGCGATGGTCAACTCGTAAGCCGCGGCCCTGGCGCGCGGTAAGGCGCGAGGCCTGAGCCCGGGCGGTAGCTGAGCTCCGCCCGGGCTTTGCTTTTACGGGGCGCGCCGCGGCGCTAAGCCGCGCGCGCCCGGATCGCTCCTCAGGAACGCGAGCACCGCCTCGCGCAGTTCGTTGATGCGTCCGTGAAAGAAGTGGCCCGCCTCGGGCAGGACCGCCACCTCGGGCCGGGCGACTCCGGGCAGCGGCCGCCGCCCGGCCGCCCACGCGAGTACCGCCGGCGCCGGCACGACGTCGTCCGCCTCGCCCTGCACGATCAGCCACGGGCACGCGGGCTCGGCGGCACGTGCGGCATCGAAGTCGGCGCGCTCGAGGCGCGTGATGCCGGGCGCCACCAACACCACTCGGTCGGGCGCGGCAAGCTGCGCGATGCGCAACGCCACCGCGGCGCCGAAGGAGAATCCGGCGAGCCATAGCGGCGTACCGGGGAAGCGCTGCCGGCCCCAGGCGATGACCGCGAGCGCATCTTCACCCTCGCCGCGCCCTTCGTCGTAGCTGCCGGTGCTCCCCGCCACGCCGCGGAAGTTGAAGCGGATCGCCGGCGCTCCGAGCTGCTCGAAGGCGCGCGCGACCGTGTACACGACCTTGTTGTCCATGGTGCCGCCGTAGAGCGGATGCGGATGACAGACGACCGCGAAGGCGGGGACGGCCAGCGCCTCGCCGTGCCCGGTCACCGGCGTCTCGAGGAGCGCCTGCAGCATGCCGGCCGGGCCTTCGATCGTGAGACGTTCGGCGCGCGGCGGCTTCAGCACCATGCGCCCATTCTAAGCGGACGGGCCCTGGCCCTTCGGTGCGGCGAGCCGCACCAGCAGCCGGTTGAGGCGCAGCACGAAGTCGGGCGGATTGGCGAGCGTCGCTCCTTCCGCGAGCTGCGCCTGCTCGCAGAGGAGCAGCGCGAGCTCACCGAACTCGTCCCGGTCCGCGAGCGTATCGAGATACCTCACCAGCGCGTGGGTCACGTTGACCTCGAGGAGCGGCTTCGCCTCGGGGACCTTCTGGCCGGCGGCGCTCAACATCCGCCGCAGGCGCTCGCCGAGGTCGTGCTCCCCCAGCACCAGCAGCGCCGGGGAATCCTTCAGGCGGTCGCTCACCCGCACCTCGGTCACGCGCTCGCCGAGCGCGTCCTTGATGCGCTTCAGGAGCCCCTTGCTCTCCTTGAGCTCGTCGTCGTGGCGCGCCTTGTCGGCCTGGCTCGCGAGCGCGCCGAGCTCGAGGTCGCCGCGCGCGGCGTCCTTGAAGCGCTTGCCCTCGTAAGCCTTCAGCTGTCCCATCACCCACTCGTCGATGCGCTCGCAGAGCAGCAGCACCTCGAGCCCCCGCTCCTTCAGGCGCTCGATGGCGGGATGGGCGCGGGCGGCAGCGAGCGACTCGGCGATCACGTAGTAGATGCGGTCCTGACCCGGCTGCATGCGGGCGAGGTATTCGGCCAGGCTCACCGACGGGGTGTCGTCGCCCGCTCTCGTGCTCGCGAAGCGCAGCAGCGGCAGCAACGCCGCCTCGTTGGACTGATCCTGGGCGATGCCTTCCTTCAGCACCGCGCCGAACTCCTTCCAGAAGCTGGTGTACTTCTCCGGCTCGTCCCTGGCGAGCCGCGCGAGCATGTCCAGCACCCGCCTGGTGAGGCCCGAGCGGATTGCCTCTACCTCCGGCTCCTGCTGCAGGAGCTCCCGCGAAACATTGAGCGGCAGGTCGCTCGAGTCCACCACTCCCTTCACGAAGCGCAGGTACAGCGGCAGGAACTGCTCGGCGTCGTCCATGATGAACACGCGCCGCACGTAGAGCTTCAGGCCCCGCACCGCGTCGCGCTGGTACAGATCGAAGGGCGCGCGCGCCGGCAGGTACAGGAGACTCGTGTACTCGCGCTTGCCTTCGACCTTGTTGTGGCTCCAGGCGAGGGGGTCGGTGAAGTCGTGGGCGAGGTACTGGTAGAACTGCCGGTACTCCTCGTCCGAGACCTGCGTGCGCGGCAGCGTCCACAGCGCCCTCGCCTGGTTCACGACCTCGTAGTCGAGCGTCGCCTCGCCTTCCTTGGGCATGCGCACCGGGAAGCCGATGTGGTCGGAGTAGCGGCGTATGAGGCCCCGCAGGCGCAGCGCGTCGGCGAATTCGCGCGCATCCTCCTTCAGGTGCAGCGTCACCGCCGTGCCGCGCCTGGCGAGCTGGACGTTCTCGACCGTGAACTCGCCGTCGGCGCGCGACTCCCAGCGCACGCCCGCCTCGGGCGGAGTACCGGCGCGGCGTGTATGCACCTCGACGCGCTCGGAGACGATGAACGCCGAATAGAACCCCACGCCGAACTGACCGATGAGCTGCGAGGCCTGCTGCTCGTCTCCGGGGAGCGAGCGGAAGAACTCGGCGGTGCCCGAGCGGGCGATGGTGCCGAGGTTGGCGACCGCCTCCTCGCGCGTCATGCCGATGCCGTTGTCGCTGATGGTGACCGTGCCGGCTTGTCGGTCGGCGTGGATGCGGATACCGAGCTCGGGGTCGTCGGCGGTGAGCGCGCTGTCGGCGATGGCGAGGAAGCGCAGCCGGTCGCAGGCATCGGAGGCGTTGGAGATGAGCTCGCGGAGGAAGATCTCCCGGTGGCTGTAGAGCGAGTGGATCATGAGCTTCAGGAGCTCACGAACCTCCGCCTGGAAGCCGTGGGTCTGCCGGGCCGTGCCGGCCTGTGCTTTCTCTGTGGTCTGCATGAGTCGCCGTCCGCCGCCTTCGGGTGCGGCTGTCCTGTGCGGCGATCTTGGGAGTCAGCGGGAATTTTTCAAGGCATGCGCGCGTGAACGCGCGCCGGGGCCGCCCCGCAGGGGGTCAGGCCGAGAGGCGCAGCAGCTGTCGATAGAGGCCGTCGAGCACCCAGACGCCGGCCGCGGAGGCCGCCGCGGCCACGGGAGCCGCGCCTTCGAGGAGCTCCGCGGCCGCGGAAACCGCCAGGTGGCGGCACGCGGCGGCCAGGTCGTCGAGCTCGTCCCAGAGATGCAGAAAGACTTCCATCGCAAGCAGACTGTACGGCGCCGCGGTGCACGATGGCGTGCGCGCGCTCACAATCACGCAGCGGCTTGCAGCCGCCGGAGGCGGTGCGTAGGCTTGGCTGAGACACCCGTCCGGCCCACATAACAGAACGCAGCCACCATGCAGCGCATCGTCGTCCTGAACCCCAAGGGCGGTTCCGGCAAGACGACCATCGCGATCAACCTGGCGAGCTATCTCGCGGCGCGCGGGCACCGGCCGGTCCTCATGGACTTCGATCCGCAGGGCTCCTCGGTCCGCTGGGTGAAGAAACGCCAGCCGGCGCAGGCGCCGATCGAAGCGATCGCCGCCTTTGAGAAGGACAGCCGCACCACGCGCGCCTTCCAGCTGCGCATTCCCGATCATGCGACCCACGTGGTCGTCGACACGCCGGCGGCGGTCGACCCCCGCCAGCTCCCGGACCTGACGCGCGACGCGGACAAGATCCTGGTGCCGGTGCTGCCGTCGGACATCGACATCCACACCTGCTCGCGCAGCATCGGCGACCTGCTGCTGGTCGCCAAGATCCGCCGCGACGAGAACCGCATCGGCGTCATTGCCAACCGGGTGCGGCGCAACACCCTCATGTACCAGGCGCTGATCCGTTTTCTGCACACGCTCGGGATTCCGATCGTCGCCATCATCCGCGACTCGCAGAACTACGTGCGCGCCGCCGAGCTCGGCGTGGGCGTGCACGAAATGAAGGGCCACGTCGCCCGCGAGGACGTCGAGCAATGGGGGCCGCTCGTCACCTGGCTCACCGGGGCCTCCGACAGCACGCTGAGCCCCAGGGGGCCACCTGCGGCAGGCACCCGCAGGCCCTCCGGTGCCTCCGCGGGGGAAGGCGACCCTGGGGAGGCCCCGCAAGCGGCCCCGCCGGAACGGCCCGAGGATGCGGCGGCGGCGGAGCATCCGGTCGCGGAGGATGTGGCAGGGGAAGATGCAGCGGGTGCGGAGCTGCCGGCGCGCGCAATCGCGGCGCAGGCATGACCATCTCGTCCAGGGCTTCGAAAGCGCACCGCGAGCGCGGCGCGTGAGCTACTTCTTCGAGGCCTTCGGCGCGGCGCCCGCGCCCTTCAGACCGCTGTCGGCACCCTGCCAGGAATCGCGCACCTGATCCGCCCAGCTCTTGTAATTCGACCAGGTGTAGAGGTTGCGCGTGATCGCCGCCTGCCGCGCGCGTGCGCGCTGCATCCGGTCGAGCCACGTGGCATAGGCGTCCGCGCCTCCTGGAGAATTGACGCCGCTCGGCACCGCCGGCTCGTGGCCCGCGGGGAGGTCGTCCCGGCTCCTGTTCGATGAGCTCATGGAAGGCTCCTGAATACTCTTGGCTTGCAGCGTACGGCCTTCGCCACTCAAGCGCAGGACCTGGTTCACAGCTGAACCCGCGCGTGCTGCGCTGCGGACGCGGCTATGACACAGCTCTCGCCCGCCGCTCGTGAAGTGTGCGGCACGCGGAGCGTTATGTAAGGGGACGTGGCTTCAGGCCACGAGCCGGTAGACGGGCCGATAAGTGCTGCCCGGCAGCCGCATGCGCTTCTGCGCCACGAACGCCGCCAGCAGCTCGTCGAGCAGCTGCATGACTGCCGGATCGCCGGCGAGCTCGTAGGGCCCGAGGCGCTCGATCGCCTGGATGCCGAAGTCCTTGACGTTGCCGGTGACGACGCCCGAGAAGGCGCGCCGCAGGTTGGCGGCCAGCTCGTGCGCGGGCTGCTCGCGCCTGAGCTCCAGCGCCCGCATCGACTCGTGGGTGACCTCGAAGGGCCGCTGGAAATCGGCCGGCACCTGCAGCAACCAGTTGAAGTTGTAGGAGTCGTTGCGCTTGCGGCGGAATTCGCGCACCTCCTGCATGCCGCGCACCATGCGCCGCGCGACTTCCGGCGGGTCGTCGACGATCACCGTGAAGCGCTCGAGCGCCCCGGCGCCGAGCGTGCCGCCGATGAAGCGGCAAATCTGCTCGAAATACGGGGCGCTGTCGCTGGGTCCCGTGAGCACGATCGGGAACGGCTGCTCGCGGTTCGCCGGCCCGAGCAGCACCCCGCACAGATAGAGGATTTCCTCGGCGGTCCCGGCGCCGCCCGGGAATACCACGATCCCGTGGGCGAGCCGCACGAACGCCTCGAGCCGCTTCTCGATGTCCGGCATGATGGCGAGCTGGGTGACGATCGCGTTGGGGGGCTCCGCGGCGATGATGCCGGGCTCAGTGATGCCGATGTAGCGGCCGCCCTCGATGCGCTGCTTGGCATGGCCGATGGTGGCACCCTTCATCGGGCCCTTCATGGCCCCGGGGCCGCAGCCGGTGCACACGTCGAGGCTGCGCAGCCCGAGCTCATAGCCGACGTCCTTGGTGTACTGGTATTCCTCGCGCGTGATCGAGTGCCCGCCCCAGCACACCACCAGATTGGGACGCACCTTGTGCTCGAGGATGCGCGCGTTGCGCAGCACGTGGAACACCGCGTTGGTGATCGCGGCGGAGTCGCTGAGGTCGAAGCGGCCGCTGGCGACGATCTCGTTCGAGGTGAACACCACGTCGCGCAGCACCGCGAACAGGTGCTCCTTGATGCCGCGGATCATCTGCCCGTCGACGAACGCGGTCGCCGGCGCATTGTGCAGCTCGAGCTTCACGCCCCAGGCGTGGCGCACGATGCGGACGTCGAAGTCGCGATAGCGGTCGAAGATCTCCTTGGCGTTGTCGGTGCGCGCTCCGGAGTTCAGCACGGCGAGCGCGCAGCGGCGGAACAGCGGATAGAGCCCCGCCTCGCCGGCATCGAGCAGCCGGTCGATCTCCGCCTGGGAAAGGTTCTCGAGGCTGCCACGCGGACCGACGCGCGCGTCGACGAATGCTGAAAGGTCGCTGGCCACTTAAGGGACGTTATGTTACGCGGCGGGAGAGTGCGCGGCGATGCCGCGACTGCCCCGCATCGAGGGGGCGCGGCCAGCCTGGCGCTTCCTTAGGGATCGATGTCGATCGGTACCGCGTCGGGAACCAGCATCCAGATCTCCACCATATCCGCGTTGGAGACGGCGATGCAGCCGTCCGTCCAGTCGTGGCTCAGGTAGTAGTCCGGATCGTGCTTCATGAGATTCGGCAGCCCGTGGATCATGATCGAGCCACCGGTATCCCAGTGACGCGCGCGGGCGCGCTTCAGGTCCGTCGGGTTGGGGTATGACACCTTGATCGACAGGAAGTAGTCGCTGCGCGGGTTGCGCGCATCGAGTCGATAGCTCCCCTCGGGCGTGCGGAAGTCGCCCGAGCGCTCCTTCTGGCCGACCGGAAAGAGCCCCAGCGCCACGTGGTAGGAGCGCACGACGTTGCCGCCGTGCATGAGGTACAGCCGCCGCTCGGTCTTCTTCACCACGACGTGATCCACCGGGGGCAGCGTATCGCTGGTGAGCGCTACCGGCTGGCTCACCCCCAGCGAGTCCCCGTGCGCGGCCACCGCCGCACAGGCGAGAAGGAGCATCGCAGCCAAGTTCCTGAAAATCATGGCATTCCGTATGACGTCAGGGAGCTTGCAACGATTATAGCCAGCATACGGCGCTGCGCCATGGGCCTGGATCACACCTCGTCATCCGCTGTTCCCCACCTCTTCCACGCGGGGTATGACGATCTGCATCCCGGCACGCAGGTCGCTGAAATCGACGTCCGGGTTGTACTGGACGAGCAGCCATTCGGGCAACTGCCGGGCGTGCCTGGTAACCGTCCACAACGAATCCCCGGGACGCGCGATGTAGATCTCGGTGCCGGAGATGCGGTGCGCGGCGAAGTACGCCGCCTGCAGCTCGCGGTGATACTCGCGCCGGTGCTGCTCGAAGACATCGTGAGACACCTTATGGAAATCGAGCCTGAGGTGATGCCCGACCAGCACCGGCTTCGTCCTGCTCATGTGATTGAGCTCGCGCAGGTGCTGCGCGCTCACGCCGAGCCAGTCGGCGTAGTGCCCGAGCGTCTCCTCGGCGGCGACCCGGATCGAGTCATCGTGAGCCACGCTGTAGTCGGTGGGGTCGGCGCTCTGCTGCGTATCCGCGCCGGGCCCAAGCGCCGGGCTGAGGGCCTCGGCCTGTGCGGCCGACACCGGCTGCTCGCGGCTCGCGGTCACGGTGATGGTGGCGACGGCGGCGGCATCCTCGGCGCTCTCGCGCTGTGCGACCGCGGCGGTCACCGCGCCGAGGTCCGGCGCAGCCCCGGCGGCCGGCGCGGCGGCGGAGGCCACCTGCACGGTCGCGCCCTCCGGCAGCTCGATGGTGCGGCCGACCCTGAGAGCCGCGCTCACTCGCAGGCGGTTCATGCGCGCCAGCGTATCGATCGGCACACCGTAGCGTTCGGCGAGCCTCGCGAGCGTGTCGCCCTGCTGCACCCGGTAGCGCTTCGGTTGCGGCTGTCCGGCGTATAGCTCGTGCGGGTTGAGCTGATGCGCGAGCAGCTCCGTGGTCCACTGCTCCGCCTCCCCCGGCAGCCGCAGGTGGTAGTCGCGCGGCACGCGCAGCTGTCCGTCCCATACCGGGCGCAGCAGCGCCGGGTTCAGCGCCCGCAGCTCGTCGGTGCGGACGTGCAGTACCCGCTCGAGGGTCGCCATCGGCACGTAGCCCGGCACCGAAACCACCTGGAACTTCGCCTCGCTCTGCTTCTGCACCGCGCCGAAGTACTTCTCGGGGTTGTGATCGATATCGAGCGCGGCGAGGAACGATACGTAGAAGTTGCGCGAGGCGAAGCCGAAGGTGCGGCTGGTGTAATGGCGCACGATGGTGACGATGTCGTCGGTGCCGAGCGTCTCCTTGGCGCGCAGCATCCCGGCGGTGCCGTGGTTGTAGGCGGTGATCGCGAGCGGCCAGGTGCCGAGCACCCGGTAGTTGTAACCGAGCAGCTGCGCCGCCGCTTCCGTGGAGCGGAACGGATCGAGCCGGTCGTCGACTGAGCGGTCGATGCGCATGTAACGCCTTCCGGTCGAGCGCATGAACTGCCACAAGCCCGCCGCGCCGACCTTGGAGTAGGCGGCCGGGTTGAACGAGGACTCGACGTGCGGCAGCACCGCGAGCTCGGGCGGGAGTCCGCGGTTGGCGAGCGCCTCGGCGATGTGGGTTTCCCAGGCGCCGGCGCGGTTCAGGCCCGCCCGGAAGCGGTACGCCTGCCCGAGCTGGAAGCGGATGTCTTCCACCGCCTCGCGCAGCCGCGCGGGGCTCGCCGCACCCCACAGGTCCTTGATGCGCTGATCCTCCGGCGAAAGCGGCGCGTCGCCTGCGGCGGCGATGCGGCGCAGCGCGGCTGCCAACGCCTCGCGGTGCTGGTCCACCTCGTGCTCGCGCGCGCTTTGCGAGGCATCGGGCGCGAAATGCAGCGTCTCGTATACGACCGAAAGGTTGTACTGGTCGTGCAGAAAGCCCGCGTTGGTATCGATCTGTGTATAGACGCGGACCCAGAAGCGGACGTCGGGCTCGAGCGCGGCGGGCTCCGGCATCGCGCCCACGGCAGCCGGCAGCGGCGTCGTGCCGAGGACGCACGCCGAGGTGAGCAGCAGCGCGTGTATGCGCGCCTTGCGGGGTGTCGATTTCATTTACACCCCACGAACACGAGCCTTCGCAATTGAATTCAATGTCTTGCGACTCATCTAGCCTCCCTGCCGAGAAACATGCGCCGCCGAAAGCGTCGGATATTCTGACACTATGGCTGCTTCCGGCCCGGATTGCAGGTCGGTCGCCTCTTCCGGCACGGTAGGGTTAGACCCCAAGAAGCGGGCGCGGATCGTGCGGCGCGTCACATTTGGACGGCGTGCGGCGGCCAAATGCCCGCGGCGCCGGGCCGCCCGCGTCCCCTGGCACGGGTGTTGCTCATATCCACTCATCAGCGGCGCTGCCGCATCTTCGGGAAGCAAGGCGAGCCAGGGGACATCCACAAAGAACATACCGGGTCCGGAACAATAACAATCCGCCGGACACCGGGACACCGGATAACAACGAGAAGACGCTCCTCCACACAAGCAAGCGACCGACAACCCCGCGCAAGCGGGGTTTTTTTCGTCCGGCAAAAAAAGAGGCAGCCATATGGCTGCCTCATGGACCTAACGCACTGTCAGCCGGTCTGGTTGGTCGGTCGTACTAGAGTCGCTCAGCCACACTTGGAATCGCCGCAATTGAGGCACGTCATGCAGCCGTCCATCATGACCACGGCCGCCGTGCTGCACCGGCCGCACAGCTGCGCCCCGTCGGGGAAGTGCGGTTTGGCAAAGGCGTCGGCCTGCTTGGCGCGCGCCTCGTACTCGGCGCGCTTCTCGTCGACGAGCTTGCGCTGGTGGACGTCCAGCTCCGGCTTCCTCATGAGCCCGATGGCCTGCAGGTGCTTCTCGATGACGTGGCCGAGCTCGGCGATGATCGAGGGCATGAACTTCCCGCCCGGCTGCCAGTAGCCGCCGCGCGGATCGAACACCGCCTTCAGCTCGTCCACCAGGAAGGTGACGTCGCCGCCCTTCCTGAACACCGCGGAAATGATGCGCGTGAGCGCCACGATCCACTGGTAGTGGTCGAGATTCTTCGAGTTGATGAAGATCTCGAAGGGCCGGCGCTGCTCGTACTCGGTGCCTTCGTTGAGCAGGATGTCGTTGATGGTCACGTACATCGCGTGATCGGAGATCGGTGTCTTGATCTTGTAGGTCTGCCCGATCAGCATCTCCGGCCGCTCGAGCTTCTCGTGCATGCGGATGACCTTGGCGGTGCGCCCGCTGCGGTCGCGCACCTCCTCGGACTCGGCCGCCGCCGCCAGCGGCCTGGCGTCCGGCGCCTTCCCCGCTGCCTTGTCCTCGGGCTTCTGTACCTGATACTTGACGATCTTGCGCTCGATCTTGATAGCCATGGCCTCTTGTCCCGCTGCGGCAGGCAGCTCAGTACCTGCCGAAATAACCCTCTTTGATCGCATCGTACAAGTTCGCGGCGGTATGGAGCTCGCCGTCGTAGTCGATCTCCTCGTCGCCGCGCACCTCGACCACCGTGCCGTCGTCGAGCGTGAATTTGTAGACGGTGTTCTTGAGGTCCTGCTCCTTCACCAGCACGCCCTGGAACGCCTCGGGGTTGAAGCGGAAGGTGGTGCAGCCCTTGAGTCCCTGCTCGTGTGCATACAGATAGATGTCCTTGAATCCCTCGTAGGGGAAATTCGTAGGCACGTTCGCCGTCTTAGAAATCGATGAATCGACCCACTTCTGGGCCGCAGCCTGCACTTCGACATGCTCCTTGGGGGTGATGTCTTCGGAGGCGATGAAGTAGTCGGGTAGTCTCTCAGCATCGGTCGTGCCCCCTGGCGTGGCGTTCGGATTGACGAGCTCGCGGAAGGCGAGCAACTCGAACGAGTAAACGTCGATCTTCTCTTTGGACTTCTTCCCCTCGCGGATGACGTTGCGGAAGTAGTGATGCGCGAACGACGGCTCTATGCCGTTCGAGGCGTTGTTGGCGAGCGACAGCGAGATGGTGCCGGTGGGCGCGATCGAGCTGTGGTGGGTGAAACGCGCGCCGGTCTCGGCCAGCTCGTGCACCAGGCGCGGCGCCACCTCGGCGACGCGCTGCATGTAGCGGCTGTAGCGGGCGTGCAGCAGCCGTCCGGCGATCTTTGCGCCCGGCCGCCAGCCGTCGCGCGCCATTTCCGGGCGCTTGCGCAGCATCTCCTTGGTGACCGTGAACTCCTCGTTCATGATCGGCGCCGGACCCTTCTCGCGGGCGAGCTCCAGCCCCGCCTCCCAGCCGGCGAGCGCCATCTCGCGCGACACGTCCTCGGTGAACTGCACAGCATCGGCCGAGCCGTACTTCAGGCGCAGCAGCGTCATGGTGCTGCCGAGCCCTAAGAAGCCCATGCCGTGACGGCGCTTGCGCAGGATCTCCTCGCGCTGCTTCTCGAGCGGCAGGCCGTTGACCTCCACCACGTTGTCGAGCATGCGCGTGAAGACCTTCACCACCTCGCGGTACTCGTGCCAGTCGAACTCGGCGAAATCGGTGAACGGGTGGCGCACGAAGCGCGTCAGGTTTACCGAGCCGAGCAGGCACGAGCCGTAGGGCGGCAAATTCTGCTCACCGCAGGGGTTGGTAGCGCGGATGTTCTCGCACCACCAGTTGTTGTTCATCTCGTTCGAGCGATCGATGAGCACGAACCCTGGCTCGGCGAAATCGTAGGTGGACGACATGATGACGTCCCATACGCGCCGTGCCGGCAGCGTCTTGTAGATCTTGCAGGCGACGAGCCCCTCGTCGTTCACGACGTAGCCGTCGTGCACCGGCCACTCGCGCCACAGGAACTTGTGCGTGTCGCCGAGGTCGTGCTTCTCCGACTCGAACTCCCTGCGCGTGATCGGGAAGGCGAGCTTCCACTCGCTGTCTTCGCGTACCGCCCGGATGAACTCGTCGGTGATCAGCAGCGACAGATTGAACTGGCGCAGCCGGCCGTTCTCGCGCTTGGCGCGGATGAACTCCATGACGTCCGGGTGGCCGACGTCGAAGGTGCCCATCTGTGCTCCGCGCCGGCCGCCCGCGGAGGAGACGGTGAAGCACATCTTGTCGAAGATATCCATGAACGAGAGCGGGCCGGAGGTGTAGGCACCGGCGCCCGACACGTACGCGCCGCGCGGACGGAGCGTCGAGAACTCATAACCGATGCCGCAGCCGGCCTTGAGCGTCAGCCCCGCCTCGTGCACCTTCTTCAGGATGTCGTCCATCGAGTCGCGGATCGTCCCCGACACCGTGCAGTTGATGGTGGAGGTCGCCGGCTTGTGCTCGAGCGCACCGGCGTTGGAAGTCACGCGCCCCGCGGGAATCGCTCCGCGGCGCAGCGCCCACAGAAAACGCTCGTACCAGTGCTCGCGCACCTCGAGGGTCTCGACATCGGCGAGCGCGCGCGCAACGCGCTTGTAGGTGTCGTCCATCGTCTTGTCGATGGGCGTGCCGTCCTTGGCCGTCAGCCGATACTTCTTGTCCCAGATATCGAGCGACGCCTCTTGGAAGGGAATCGCATCGATATCCTTGGGTTCGACCTTCACTACGGTGTTCATGGAATCCGCGGCGCTCCGGAAATCTCTTCTTTAGACGCCTAGTCCAACGGATTGCAGGGAAAAACCAGCCAGACGCGCGTTGCGGCGCTCAAGGAACCGCGAGCCTGACCGGTACCTGACTGTCCTCGAATTCAGTGGAACAGTTCAGGGCCCTGAAATCTCCCCCCGACTGCGTGACCCTCGTCGCTCTGGTCGCGAACACAAGATCTTGTGTCGGGGTCAAAAGCCTAATGAGCGTGCAGGGGTGCGTCAAGATTCAGAATCATATTTTGTCGTGTCATTTTTATGCAGATATTTCATAGTCTTATGACATTCTCCGCAGTAAAGTGCACGATAAATTTCTGGCCGGCCGTGGGTCCGGGGAAGTCGACCAGGACCCCAATATATTGTGCCCAGGCCAAGCACAGGTTTTCCACAGAATTGCCCACAGCCGGGGTATGTGAGGGTGATTTTCCCGATAGTTAGGCACTTACCTAACTATTGCGGAAAGACCCCTCAACCGCCGGCCGGCCGGGGGCTCGCAGCACGGTTTCGTTTCCACCTGCCGCGCACGCCCTTGAAACCCCGATCGCCCATCCGCACATCGGGAATCAAGCGCACTTGCGCAGCGGTTTTTCCAACTTCAGTTCCGAGAGGAGACGTTTCAATGACTATCGTTCGTTACGAGCCGTGGGCGCTCTTCGGGCGTCTGCAGCACCAGCTCGATCAGGCTTTCAGCGGCACCGAGGCTGCGAACGTCAGCTGGCTCCCGCGCGTCGACGTCCGCGAAGAGAATGAGCGCTTCGTGGTCACGGCCGACCTGCCGGGTGTCGAGGGCAAGGACATCGAGATCACGGCCGACGAGGGCGTGCTCACGATCCGCGGCCAGCGCGGCTCCGGGAAGCAGACCGCGGGCGAGGGCTACGAGCGCGTCGAGCGCGCGAGCGGCACCTTCCAGCGCCGCTTCACCCTTCCCGAGAGTGCCGACGCCCAGGCCATCAAGGCGACCCACGCGAACGGCGTGCTCGAGGTGAGCATTCCGAAGCGTCCGCAGGCCCAGCCGCGGCGCATCGAAGTCCAGGCTGCCTGAACTCAAGCCCCCGCGCTCAGCCGGCGGCGCCTGAAGGGCGCCGCCGGGCCTGAGTTTCCAAGAGGCTCGAGCCCCGCAGCGCGGCGCGGGCTAGAATTCCCCTCAGCATGAGAGCCGCGTTTCTCGCCTTCGGACTGTGCGCGCTCGCGCTCCTCGCGCCTGCCGCCGCCGGCGTTCCTCCGGCGGTCGGCGACACACCGCTGCCGACGCTCGCGCCCATGATCCGCAAGGTCTCGCCCGCGGTGGTGAACGTCGCCACGCGGGGTACCGTGCGCGACAGCGGCGCGCAGAGCCCGCTGCTGCAGGATCCCTTCTTCCGCCGCTTCTTCGAAGGGCCGCGGGGACGGGCACCGCGCGAGCACCTGTTCCGCAGCGCGGGCTCGGGAGTCATCTTCGACGCGCGCCAGGGCTACATCGTCACCAACGCGCACGTCATCCAGAACGCCAGCGAGATCACCGTGACGCTGCAGGACGGGCGCGACCTCAAGGCCGAGGTCGTCGGGAGCGATCAGCCCTCGGACGTCGCGGTGCTCAAGGTGAGCGCCGGGGGGCTCGCGCAGATGCCACTCGGCGACTCCTCGCACCTCGAGGTCGGGGACTTCGTCGTGGCCATCGGCAATCCCTTCGGCCTGCAGCACACCGTCACTTCGGGAATCGTGAGCGGGCTGTCGCGCACCGGTATCAATCCCGACGGCTACGAGGACTTCATCCAGACCGACGCCTCCATCAATCCCGGCAACTCCGGCGGCGCGCTCGTCAATCTGCGCGGCGAGCTGATCGGCATCAATACCGAGATCATCTCCAGCAACGGCGGCAACGTCGGCATCGGCTTCGCCATTCCGGTCAACATGGCGCGCACCGTCACGGACCAGCTCATCAAGTACGGCGCGGTCAAGCGCGGCCAACTCGGGGTCTCCATGTACACCGTCACCCCCGACATCGCCCACTCCCTCGGGCTCACGAGCGCGGTCGGCGCGCTGGTGTCGCAGGTGGTCGAGGGCTCGGCGGCCGACAAGGCCGGGCTGCGTGTCGGGGATGTCATTACGTCGGTGAACAGCCAGCCGGTAAAATCCAACAGCGAGCTGCGCAATGCGATCGGCCTGCTGCGCGTCGGCGACCGCATGGACATCGGGCTGATGCGCGACGGCAAGCCCATGCAGGTGACGGCGGTGATCGCCGCCGTGCCGACACTGAAGGAAGTGCCGTGAATATCTGTGTGCTCGGCGGAACCGGCTTCGTGGGCACCGAGCTCGTCGCCCGCCTGGCACTCGACGGCCACTGGGTGCGGGTGCCGACCCGCAACCTGGCACGGGCCGAGCGCCTGCGGGTGCTCGAGACCATCGAGCTGCGCGTCGCGGACGTGCACGCACCCTCGGCGCTCAGCCAGCTGTTCACCGACTGCGATGCCGTGATCAATCTCGTCGGCATTCTCAACCAGCGGCGGGCGGCGAGCTTCCAGGCGGTGCACGCCGAGCTGCCGGCCAAGATCATCGCGGCGGCGCGCGGCGCCGGGGTACGCCAGGTGCTGCACATGAGCGCCCTCGGGGCCGACGAGCGCGCACCGAGCCAGTACCTGCGCACCAAGGCCGCGGGTGAGGCGCAGCTGCGCGCCGCGGCGCCCTCTGCCGCGCAGACGCAGCCGGCGGTCACTATCTTCCGGCCGTCGGTGATCTTCGGCGCCGGGGACTCGCTCACCAACCGCTTCGCGAGGCTGCTGCGCCTAACCGCCGGCCTCCTGCCGCTGGCGCGCGCCCGTGCCCGCTTCGCGCCCATCCACGTGGCCGACGTCGCGGAGGCCTTCCGGCGCGCACTCGGTGTGCGCGCGAGCTTCGGCCAGACTTATCAGCTGTGCGGACCCGAGGTAATGACACTCAGGGAGATCGTGCGTGCCAGCGCGCGCGTCGCCCGCCTCCCCTGCCATATCGTGCCGCTGCCCGACGTGGCGGCGCGCATCCAGGGACTCGTGATGGGGCTCCTGCCCGGCAAGCCCTTCTCGCTCGACAACTTCCGCTCGCTGACCGTCGACTGCGTGTGCCAGGAGGACGGCTGCGCGCGGCTCGGAATCCACCCGCAGCACATGTTGGCGGTGCTGCCCACCTACCTCGGCGAGGACGACATCGAGACGCAGCTCGCGCTGCTGCGCCGGACCGCGGACCGTTAGCCCGCCTGCACCCCGCACAGCTGCGCGTGCCGCTCGGCGCGCGGCTCCTTCGCGAGGGCGCGCACCGCGCCGAAGAAGCGGGCCAGGTCGCCGTTGCCGGCGGCGAGCAGCCGTTTGAATCCCGGCACGCACTGGTAGTAAGTCGCCACCGCCGCGAGCTGCGCGTTGTTGAGTCCGGCGACGATCCACTGGTCATACAGCGGATAGTGCACGCCCTGGCGCCGCTCGAGCGCGCCGATGTCCGCGGCCAGCTCGCCGAGGATGCGCCGCTTGCCGGCCCGCAGCTCCGCGGGGGGCGCGGCCGTCGCGTACAGCGCAGCGAGCTGCGTGCGCGCGGCCAGGAGCCGCGCCAGCAGCGCCGCCTCCTGCTCCTGCTCGGTGTAGAAGCGGCCGATGCGCCCGGCCGCCCCCTGGTGCTCGAGCCAGCGCTCGAGCCCGGCCTCCTCGACCGTGGTCGCGAACGCCTCGTTGAACTCCGAATCGTCACGCACGTAGATCAGCTGATGGGCGAGCTCGTGAAAGATGGTCGCGGCGAGCTCGTCGTCGTCGTAGCGCAGCATGCTCGAGAGCACCGGATCGGCGAACTTGCCGAGCGTCGAGTAGGCCGGCACGCCCTCGACCACCACGTCGAAGCCGCGTGCCTCGAGCTCGAGCGCCAGATCGCGCGCGCGCCGCTCGCGGAAGTAGCCGCGGTAGGCGACGCAGCCGGCCACCGGGAAGCACAAGCGCTTCGGCTGCAGCGAGAACTGCGGCGCCGCCACCACGTTCCACACGACGAACTCGCGGCCGATGTCGGCGTAGCTGCGGTAGCTCTCGTTGTCGGGCAGCCCGAGCTCGCGCGCGGCGAAATCGCGCGCCGCGCGCACCTCGCCGAGGCGGGCGCGGAGTTGGGGCTGCGTCCTGGGATCGTCGATCAGCGCCGCGATCGGCACCCGCGCGTGCAACAGCCGGTACTCGCCGTCGGCCGCCTGCATGAGATAACAGCCGCCGAGCAGCAGACACAGAGCGCCCGCGAGCAGGGCGCGCGCCGTCCCCGCCGCGCTGCACGCGCCGCGCGCGCACCGCGGCAACAGGCTGCCGCCCGGGGTCTCGGTTAACATGGGCACCATGCGAGTCTACTTGGTCGGTGGCGCAGTACGGGACCGCCTGCTCGGACTCGCGGCGCGCGAGCGCGACTGGGTCGTGGTCGGCGCCCTGCCCGAGGAGCTCGAAGCCCAGGGTTATGTGCCGGTGGGGCGCGAGTTTCCGGTGTTCCTCCATCCCACGACTCACGAGGAGTACGCGCTGGCGCGCCTCGAGCGCAAGGTGGCGCCCGGCTACCACGGATTCACCACCCGCTTCTCCCCCGAGGTGACGCTCGAGGAGGACCTGAAGCGCCGCGACCTGACCATCAACGCCATGGCCGAGAGCGACACCGGCGAGCTCATCGACCCCTACGGCGGCCGGGCCGACCTCGCGGCGCACCTGCTGCGCCACGTATCGGAGAGCTTCGCCGAGGACCCGGTGCGCGTGCTGCGCGCGGCGCGCTTCGCGGCGCGCTTCGCCGACCGCGGCTTCCGCATCGCGGACGAGACGCTCGAGCTCATGCGCCGCATGACCGCCTCCGGCGAGGTGAGCGCGCTCACCCCCGAGCGGGTGTGGCAGGAAACCGAGCGCGCGCTCGCCGAGGACCGCCCGGAAGTGTTCTTCGCGACGCTGCGCGAATGCGGCGCGCTCAAAGTCATCTACCCCGAGATCGACGCGCTCTACGGCGTGCCGCAGCCGCCTAAGTGGCATCCGGAAATCGACACCGGCGTGCACGTCATGCTGGCGCTTGGCAGCGCGGCGCGCAGCCGCGCCTCCACCGCGGTGCGCTTCGCGGTGCTTCTGCACGACCTCGGCTAGGCGCGCACGCCACCCGAGCGCTGGCCGAAGCATCACGGCCACGAGGAAGGGGGCGTGCCGCTGGTCGAGGCCGTGGCCGACCGGCTCCGGGTCCCGGGCACGCACCGCGAGCTCGCCATCCTGGCGGCGCGCGAGCATACGCTGGTGCACCGCGCGCTCGAGCTGCGCCCGGAGACCGTGCTCAAGCTCCTGCAGGAGTGCGACGCGTTCCGCCGCCCCGAGCGCTTCGCGGAGCTCCTCGCGGCGTGCGAGGCGGACGCCCGCGGCCGCACCGGGTTCGAGGCGCAGCCGTACCCGCAGGCGGCCTACCTCAGGGCGGCGCTCGCCGCGGCGGCGGCGGTGAGCATCCCGGAGGCCGAGCGGCGGGGCTTCAAGGGCCCGGCCATCGGCGCCGAGATGAGGCGGCGGCGGCTCGCGGCCGTCAGCGCCGTGAAGACAGCCGCGCCCGCGGCCTGAGGCCTTGGCGCTAGCGCATCGTCCCCATCGCCACCGGCACGAGCAGCGCCGCTCCGAGCGCGATGCGGTACCAGGCAAACAGCGTGAAGCGGTGCGACTGCACGTAGCGCAGCAGCCACTTCACCGCGATGAACGCCACCACCAGCGAGACCGCGAAGCCGATCGCGACCGCGTTCCAGTCCTCGCTGCCCGCTTGCCCGCGCACCTTCAGGAGTTCGTAGCCGGTGGCGGCGAACATGGTGGGGATCCCCACGAGGAAGGCGAATTCGGTGGCCGCAGGCCGCAGCGTGAGTCCGGCGAGCATGGCCGCGAAGATCGTCGACGCCGAGCGCGACGTGCCGGGAAACACCGCCGCGAGGATCTGACACAGGCCGACCCAGATGGCGACGTTCCAGGTGACCGCCGAGCTTTGCGGGCGGCGCGCGACGTAGGCCTCGATGACGAGGATCAGTATGCCGCCGATGAGCGTGGCGAGCGCGATCGGCAGCACCGATTCGGGCAGCTTCCATCCGAGGCGCGTCGCAATGAAACCGCCGGTCGCGGTGATGAGGAAGGCGACGACGAGCTTGGCGAGGTAGTCGCGCTGCGCCGGCTGGTTGAAGTGCATCAGCAGATCCACCAGGCGGCGCCAGTAGATCAGCACGATCGCGAGGATGGCGCCCGCCTGGATCGAGACGTTGAAGAGCTCGGAGCGCGCGCCCAGCCAGCGCTCGGCAATGAGCAGATGCCCGGTGCTCGAAATCGGCAGAAATTCGGTGATGCCTTCGATGATCCCGAGGATCACGGTGCTGAGGGTATCGGACACGGGGTGGGACTTCCTGGTCGGATCGGGGGCGCCATCTTAACCGCCGCAGGCGCGCGCGGCGCGCGCCGCGAGTCACAACGAGCGCCGCAGGTCCTGCAAGGCGAAGCCCTCGAGCGGCGCCCCGCAGCCGCGCGCGAGCGCCATGACCTTGAAGGCTTCGCCCATTTCCTCCGGCATGACGAGGCGGCGCGCCTCCCCGGCGAGGCGCGCCCGGCTCACGGCATCCGCTGCCGCGGCCACCGCCTGCTCGATTCCGAGCGCGAGCAGAAACGCGGCCTGGGTGGCGAAGCCCGACACCTCGAGCCCGGCGCGCGAGGCAGCCTCGGCGAGGCGCGTGAAGTCGACCCACGCCGTAATGTCCTGGACGCCCAGGTTGATCAGCGGCTCGTCGTGGGCGCGCTGACGGAAGTGACAGCGCAGCGTCCCGGCGATGCGTTGCGCGTGATAGTAGTGAGAGCGCGGCAGGCCGTAGTCGAAGAGCAGCACGACCCCGCGCTCGAGGCATCCGCCGAGCGCGGCGATCCAGGGCCCGAGCCGCAGATTCACCTCCGAGGTGTAGCCCTCGGGAAGCGAATGCGGCGGCGTGCCGAACATCGCCGCACAGGCCTCGGCCAGCGCCGCATCGGGCGGACCCTCGGCCGCCTGCAGCGCGCCGCTGGCGCTCAGCGCGACGCCGAGCTCGCGCACCGCGCCGCCGCGCAGGCTGAAGCGCCGCACCGGCAGCGCGTCCGCCACCTCGTTGGCGAGGATCACGCCGCAGAGCGGTGCCTGCGGTAGTCGCTCGAGCCACACGACGCGCGTGCGCAGGTGCGGCGCGAGCGCCTCGAGGCGTGCACGCTGGCGCGCCGCGAGATCGCCCGACACCTCGAGGATCGCATAGCGCTCCGGCAGGACACCCTCGGCATCGAGCGCGGCGAGGATCGTGGCGCTAAGCGCTCCGGTGCCGGCGCCGAGCTCGAGGATCTCCCCGCCGGTGGCACGCAGCACCTGCGCGCACTGCGCCGCAACGCAGCGGCCGAAGAGCTCCGAAACCTCCGGGGCGGTGACGAAATCCCCGCCGCCGCCGAGCTTCCAGCTGCCGGCGCTGTAGTAGCCGAGTCCCGGCGCATAGAGCGCGAGCTCCATGAAACGCTCGAAGGACAGCCAGCCGCCGCGGGCGGCCAGCTCGGCGCGGATCAGCGCGGCCACCGCCTCGCTGTGGCGCTGCTCGTCGGCGCTGAGAGCGGGAAGCATTGAGCGCGCGGCCGTTGGGGTCATAATCGGCGTCCATGGCACGAGCTGATCCCGAGCCCGTTGAGGCGCTGCCGCCGCCGAGCGACGTGCTCGCCGGCAAGACGGCGCTCGTCACCGGCGCGGCGCGCCGCGTCGGCGCGACGATCGTGCGCGTGCTGCACGGGGCCGGCGCCAACGTCGTGGCTCATTACCGCAGCTCCGCCGAGGATGCCGCACGGCTCGCCGCCGAGCTCAACGCGGCGCGCGGGCGCTCCGTGAGCCTCGCCGAATGCGACCTGCTCGACGTGACGCAGCACTCCTGGCTCATCGACAGCGCGGTCGAGACCTTCGGCGGGCTCGATATCCTCGTCAACAATGCCTCGACCTTCTACCCCACTCCGGTCGGCGACATCACGCCGATCGACTGGGACGATCTCGTCGGCACCAACCTGAAGGCGCCGCTGTTCCTCGCACAGGCCGCCGCCCCCGCGCTCCACGAGCGCGGCGGACTCATTATTAATCTCGCCGATATCCACGGCATGCGGCCGCTGCGGCGCTACCCGGTCTACAGCCTCGCCAAGGCCGGCGTCATCATGCTGACCCTGTCGCTGGCGCGCGAGCTCGGCCCGCACGTGCGGGTGAACGCCATCGCGCCGGGTCCCGTCATGTGGCCGGAGGACGGGATGGATCCGTCCCTCAGGGCCAGGATCGTGGCGCGCACCGCGCTGAAGCGTCCCGGCTCCGCGGTCGACGTGGCGCGCGCGTGCCTGTTCTTCGCGACCGAGGCGCCGTACGTCACCGGCCAGATCCTCGCGGTCGACGGCGGGCGCAGCATCGGCTGGTGACACGGCTCAAGCCAGCCGTTCGAGGGGGTGGGCCCCCTGATCGAAGCCGCGCCACAGCTCGCCGACGGTGAGACCCGCGGTCGGGTGCACGACCGCGGGGGCGAGCTCGGCGAGCGGACCCAGCATGTAGGCCCGCTTCACCAGGTCCGGGCGTGGCAGCTTCAGTCCCGGCTCCTCGCACACCAGGTCGCCGTACAGCAGCACGTCGAGGTCCATGGAGCGCGGCGCCGGGACG
>DAHUXE010000162.1 GCA_027307325.1 Gammaproteobacteria bacterium
CGCTGCGGTCGACGCCGAGCGTCTTCTCGAGCAGAACCCGGCCTGCGGCCGAGCGGTTGACCGCGTTCACCAGCTCCACCACCACCGGGATGCCGGCGAGCGCGCCCACGGTGTCGGTGGCGGCAAGCACGCGCTCGCTCACTTTGAGCGCGCCCCCGCGCGCCCGCACCGCCTTGGCGCGCAGCATCAGGTGCGGGAAATCGACGTTCCACGGATGCGGCGGCACGTACGGGCACTTGGTCATGAAGCACATGTCGCAGAGGTAACAGTGGTCCACGACCTCCCAATAGACCTTGCGCTCGACGCCCGCGACCTCCCCGCTCTCGGTGGCGTCGACGGCGTCGAAGAGCGTCGGAAACGCGTTGCACAGGCTGAAGCAGCGCCGGCAGCCGTGACAGATGTCGAAGACCCGCTCGAGCTCCTTGCCGAGCGCGGCCTCGTCGTAGAACTCAGGATCGCGCCACTCGAGCGGGTGACGCGTCGGAGCCTCGAGGCTCCCCTCGCGCGCCGCAGGCGGCGGGCTTCCCGTGCTGCTCATGGAATGCGCACCAGGCCCGCTTCGGCTTGCGGGCCCGCCACGCACGTTCCGTCAGAGTCCGTCGAGCGCCTTCTGGAAGCGATTGGCGTGCGAGCGCTCGGCCTTCGCGAGCGTCTCGAACCAGTCGGCGATCTCTCCGAAGCCTTCCTCGCGCGCGGCCTTCGCCATGCCCGGATACATGTCGGTGTACTCGTGGGTCTCGCCGGCGATCGCGGCCTTCAGATTCAGCTTGGTCGCGCCGATCGGCAGCCCGGTCGCCGGATCCCCCACCGCCTCGAGGTACTCGAGGTGGCCATGGGCATGACCGGTCTCGCCTTCCGCGGTCGAGCGGAACACTGCCGACACGTCGTTGAAGCCTTCGACGTCGGCCTTCTGGGCGAAGTACAGGTAGCGGCGGTTCGCCTGCGATTCGCCGGCGAACGCGTCCTTGAGGTTCTTTTCCGTCTTGCTGCCTTTGAGATTCATGGTGGTCCTCACTTAGACTCTGTCTAACGAAGGGCTGCGACTCTATCGCCGCCCCCCGAGCGGCGTCAAGAAAGCGCGCGGAACGGCCGCGCTTCGCGGTTTGACCCGGGGCGGTGGCGCTCTGTAACGTTGCGCGCCCTCGATGCCCGCCAGCGGAGCGAAGGAGACTGATTTTGGCGCGCGACAGCAAAGCCCCGGACTTCGAGCAGGCGCTCGCGGAGCTCGAGGGCCTGGTCGAGCGGCTGGAGCATGGCGATCTGCCGCTCGATGAGGCCCTGAAGGCCTTCGAGCGCGGCGTGGCGCTCACCCGCCAGTGCCAGGCTTCGCTCCAGGCGGCGCAGCAGAAGGTCGAGATCCTCCTCAAGCGCGGCGCAAAGTCCGAGATCGAGCCGTTCGAGGAGTCCGCCGATGAGCCGCCCGCGGGACCCGCCGCGCCCGGGTGAGGAGCGCCGCGGTGAACGACACCCGCGCACCGGCGGCTAATTTCGCGGCGCGTGTCGATGCCTGCCGGGCGCGCATCGAGCGCGTGCTCGATGAGGTGCTCGCCCTCCCCGACCCGGGCACCGAGCGGCTGCGCGCCGCCATGCGCTACAGCACGCTCGGCGCCGGCAAGCGCCTGCGGCCGATCCTGGTGTACCTCACGGGCGAATCGTTCGGCGCCCCGCTCGATGCGCTCGATGCGCCCGCCGCGGCGGTCGAGCTGATCCACGTCTACAGCCTCGTGCACGACGATCTGCCGGCGATGGACGACGACGATCTGCGCCGCGGCCGCCCGACCTGCCACCGGGCCTTCGACGAGGGCACGGCGGTCCTCGTGGGCGATGCGCTGCAGGCCCTCGCCTTCACCGTGCTCGCGCACCAGCCGATGGCCGGCGCCTCGGCGGAGGCGCGCCTCGGGATGATCCGCGTGCTCTCGCGCGCCATCGGGACCGGAGGCATGGCCGGCGGCCAGGCGATGGATCTCGAGGCCGTGGGACGCACCCTCCCCGTCGCTGCCATCGAGAACATGCACCGCCGCAAGACCGGCGCGCTCATTCAGGGGAGCGTGCTGCTCGGGGCGCTGGCCGCCGGCGTGAGCGACCCCCGGCAGCTCGCCGCCCTCGGGCAGTTCGGCGCCGAGATCGGGCTCGCGTTCCAGATCCAGGACGACATCCTCGACGTCGAGGGCGACGCAACGCTCCTCGGCAAGACGACCGGCGCCGATGCCGCGCACGCCAAGCCTACTTACCCGAGCACCGCGGGACTCGACGCCTCGCGGGCACGGGCGCGGCAGCTGCGCGATGCGGCGATCGCCGCGCTCGAGCCCTGCGGCAGCCGCGTCGGCGCGCTCGCCGAGCTCGCCCGTTTCGTCGTCAGCCGCGAGAGCTGAGGTGCGGGTACACTGAGGGCACGATGGGGGCGCCGCCGAACAAGTACCCGCTGCTGGACGGGATCGCGAGCCCGGCGGACCTGCGCCGCCTGAGTCCGGGCAAGCTCCCGGCGCTCGCCGCGGAGCTGCGCCAGTTTCTCATCCAGAGCGTCAGCACGCGCGGCGGGCATTTCGCCGCGGGCCTGGGCACGGTCGAGCTCACCATCGCGCTCCACTACGTTTACGACACGCCGCGCGACCGCCTGGTGTGGGATGTGGGACATCAGGCCTACCCGCACAAGGTTCTCACCGGCCGCCGCGAGCGGCTGCACACCATCAAGCAGGACGGCGGGCTCGCGCCGTTTCCCTCGCGGGCCGAGAGCGAGTACGACACCTTCGGAGTCGGACATTCGAGCACCTCGATCAGCGCCGCGCTCGGCATGGCGGTGGCGGCCGCACGCGCCGGCGACGACCGGCGCGTGGTAGCGGTGATCGGCGACGGCGCCATGACCGCCGGCATGGCCTTCGAGGCGCTGAATCACGCCGGCTCGCTGCCGGCGGACCTGCTCGTGATCCTCAACGACAACGACATGTCGATCTCGGAGAACGTCGGGGCGCTCTCCAGCCACTTCGCGCGCGCGCTCTCCGGGCGCGTGTACGCCCATCTGCGCGAAGGGGGCAAGAAGGTGCTGCGGCAGATGCCGACGGTGTGGGAGCTGGCACGGCGCTCGGAGGAGCACCTGAAGGGCATGGTGCTGCCCGGAACGCTGTTCGAGGAAATGGGCTTCAACTACATAGGTCCCATGGATGGGCACGACGTCAAGGCCCTGGTACATACGCTGCGCAACCTGCGCAAGCTCCGGGGACCGCAGTTCCTGCACGTCGTCACGCGCAAGGGCAAGGGCTACGCGCCGGCCGAGGCGGATCCCATCAAGTGGCACGGCCCGGGTCCGTTCGACCCCGCGAGTGGCACCATCTTCAAGGAGAAGGCGGCGGGACCGAGCTACAGCCAGGTGTTCGGCCAGTGGCTGTGCGACATGGCGGAGCGCGACCCGCGCATCATCGGCATCACGCCCGCGATGCGCGAGGGCTCGGGACTCGTCGAGTTCTCGAAGCGCTTCCCCGAGCGCTACTTCGACGTGGCGATCGCCGAGCAGCACGCCGTGACCTTCGCCGCGGGACTCGCCGCCGAGGGCTTGAAGCCCGTGGTGGCGATCTACTCGACGTTCCTGCAGCGCGCCTACGATCAGCTGATCCACGACGTGGCGCTGCAGAACCTGCCGGTGGTGTTCGCGGTGGACCGCGCCGGCCTCGTCGGCAGCGACGGCGCCACCCACCAGGGGAGCTACGATCTTTCCTACCTGCGCTGTATCCCCAACACCGTCATCATGGCGCCGGCGGATGAGAACGAGTGCCGGCAGATGCTCTACACGGCGAGCACCCTCGCAGGTCCCGCGATCGTGCGCTACCCGCGCGGCGCAGGCCCTGGCGTGGCGGTTGCGGCCGAGATGGCCGCGCTCCCGCTCGGCAAGGCGCAGCTGCGCCGCGAGGGCAAGAGCGGGCTCGCGATCCTCGCCTTCGGCGCCCTGGTCGCGCCCGCACAGGAGGTCGCCGAGAGGCTCGATGCCACCTTCGTCAACATGCGCTTCGTCAAGCCGCTGGATGAGGACCTGATCGTCGCGCTCGCCGGGCGCCACCGCGCGCTCGTCACCGTCGAGGAAAATGCCGCATTCGGCGGTGCCGGCTCGGCGGTCGGGGAGCTGCTCGCCTCGGAGGGGCTCCTCGTCCCGCTGCTCGAGCTCGGCATCCCCGATCGCTTCATCGAGCACGGCTCGCGTGAGGGGTGCCTCGCCGCCGCCGGACTCGATGCAGCGGCGCTCGCCGCCAGCATCGAGCGCTGGTGGGCACTGCACGGTCAGGAACGGCTGCGGTCGGCGGGGGGAAGCTGAGCTCCTCACAAAGGAGGAGGCTGCGGTTCCGCCCCGGGAATTACTGTAGGCTTATCCCAACATGAGCCCTCCGGCCGCCACCGCCAGGATTGCCCGCGCCCCGGCCGACGTCGAGGACGTGCAGGCGCGCGCCGACACGCGCCATCTGCCGATCAACCGCGTCGGCATCAAGGACATCAGCCACCCGGTTCGGGTGCGCGACCGCTCGGCCGGCGAGCAGCACACCATCGCTACTTTCAACATGTACGTGAGCCTGCCCCACAACTTCAAGGGCACGCACATGTCGCGCTTCGTCGAGGCGCTGCACGCCGAGCGCGAGATCTCGGTCGAGTCGTTCCGCACCATGCTGGAGGGCATGACCGCGCGGCTCGGGGCCGAGACCGGCCACATCGAGATGAGCTTTCCGTTCTTCGTGATGAAGAAGGCGCCCGTTTCGCAGGTCGAGAGCCTGATGGACTACCGCGCCGGCCTGATCGGCGAGCACCGCCACGGGCGCACGGAGCTGTGGGTGCGCGTCACGGTCCCGGTGACGAGCCTGTGCCCCTGCTCGAAGCGCATCGCAGACTACGGCGCCCATAACCAGCGCTCGCACGTCACCATCACCGCCAGGCTCCGCAGTCACATGTGGATCGAGGAGCTGATCGGGATCGCCGAGAGCGAGGCCTCGTGCGAGCTCTACGGGATCCTGAAGCGCCCGGACGAGAAGTACGTGACCGAGCGCGCCTACGACAATCCGAAGTTCGTCGAGGACATGGTGCGCGACGTGGCGGCGCGGTTGAATCGCGACGAGCGCGTCGCCGCCTACGTGATCGAGTCGGAGAACTTCGAGTCCATCCACAACCACTCGGCCTACGCGCTCATCGAGCACGACAAGGACACCTGAGATCGCGCTGCCGCCGCCGGGCGGCGCGCCGCATGACGATTTCTTAATGTCGCCGTCATCCCGGCGACAGGCCGCGGCGGCTAATTTTCCTCCCATGAAACTCAAGACCCTGATCGCCGTGTTGGGCCTCACCGCCTGCGGGGCAGCGCTTGCCGCCGAGCCGCCCGCCGCGCCGTCCGCCACGCCCGTGAAGCATCCGACGCTCAAGTCCTGCAACCGGGAAGCGAACGCCAGGCAGCTCGCCGGCAGGCAGCGCGAGCAATTCGTGAAGGAGTGCCTGGCGGCTAAGACTCCGCCCGCGCCGCCGCCGGCCGCCGCGCACTAGCGCGAACCGGCCTGCCGTCTGGCTTTGGCCCCGGAAGGCCGCGTACGCGGGGTCCCTAAGGCAATGTTCGATGCCCGTCGAACTCGGGCCCCTCAAGGCCTTCTATCGGGCCTTCCCGAGGTAAAGTTCGATGATCATCGAACATGTGTTCCGGGGAACATCATCCGCGCTGGCTCCGCGCTCGAGTGGGCGGCAGCCCGCTACGCCGGCAATTCGACCACGGCTCGCAGCCCGGGCTCGTTGCTCTCGAGCTCGAGCCGTCCGTGGTGCAGCCGGGCGATCGCCGCGACCAGGCTCAGTCCCAAGCCGCTGCCTTCCTGCTTGCCCGGCGCGAACCGCGCGAACGGCTGCGCCGCCCGGGCGCGGTCCGCAGCGGCGATCCCCGGGCCGTCGTCGCTCACCACCAGCCGCACCGAGCCCGCCAACCGCCGCACCGCGACCTCGATGTTGCCGCCCGCGGGCACGTACTTGATGCCGTTCTCGATCAGGTTGGTCAAGAGCTGCGCGAGCAGCTGGCGGTTGCCCTGCACCAGCACCCGCGACTCGTGCCGGCAGGCGAGCTGCACCCCACTGGCGCCCGCGACCGGCTCGAAGAGCTCGACCATCTCCTCGGCGAGATCGCCCAGGTCGACCGGGGCCGCGGCGGCGAGCGGCGCGCCGGATTCGGCCAGCGCGATCTGCAGCAGCGTCCCGAGCGTGCGCTGCAGCTGATCGACCTCGCGCAGCGCCGATTCGATCGACTCGTGCACGGCGGGCTCGAGCGGCGGCGAGCGCAGCAGCAGCGCATCCATGCGCGTGCGCAGGCGGTGCAGCGGCGCCCGCAGGTCGTGCGCGGTGCTGTCGAAGGTCGCGCGCAGCGTCCCCGCCTGGTCCTGCAGCCGATCGAGCACCCGGTTCACCGAGGCGGCGAGCGAGTCGAACTCGTCGTTGGCGCCCGCCAGGGGCAGGCGCGAGCCGAGATCACCGGCCATGATGCGCTGGCAGGTGCGGGTCACCTCGTCCACGCGCCGTGCCAGGCGGTAGCTGAACCAGAAGCCGGCGAGCGCCGCGGCCAGCGCCGAGAGGCCGATGCCCCAGAGGGTCGCGAGCCGGAACTTCTCCGCGAAGCGCCGCCCCTGGGAGATGTCGGTGCCGACCAGCAGCAGGTCGCCGCCGGGAAGCGCGCGCACCGCGGCGCGTACCGGGTGCACGGCCCGCCGCCCCGGCTCGATGGTGGTGATGTCGAACTGCGGCCACGCCTCGCCCGGCATCCCGTCGAAGGGCCAGATGGTGAGATTGCCGGCAATGCGCTCGAAGTTGGCGTCCGCGATCATGTATACGCCGCCGATGCGCCCCCAGCTCTCGATGCGCAGGTTGATCTCGTCGGTGACTCCCGCCACGCCGCTGCGCGCGTACTTCTCCTCGAGGCTCTTCAGCTCCGTGTCGATGATGAGGTCGAGCTCGTCGTCAATCAGCCTCTCGGTGAGCTTGTAGGCGCCGACCAGGGTCCCGGCGACGGCAAAGGTGATGAGCAGCGTGTAGGCCACCGACACGCGGAACGTGGTGGTGTTGAACAGATCGAGCTTCACGTAAGCCTTAAGTCTCGCCGCGCAGCATGTAGCCCGAGCCGCGCACGGTGTGGATCAGCGGGTGATCCGAGCCGCGATCGATCGCCTGGCGCAGCCGGCTGATGTGTACGTCGATCAGGTTGCTCTGCGGATCGAAGTGCAGGTCCCACACGCCCTCGAGCAGCATGGTGCGCGTGACCACCTGCCCGGTGCGGCGCATGAGGAACTCGAGGAGCTTCAACTCGCGCGCCGTGAGCTCGATCTCGCGCCCGCCGCGCGTCACGCGCCGCGCCAGCAGATCGAACTCGAGGTCCTCGATCTTGAGGCGCGTCGGCTGCGGTGCGCTCGAGCGCCGGCGCAGCAGCGCCTCGATGCGGGCCAGGAGCTCGGCAAACGCGAACGGCTTGGTGAGGTAGTCGTCGCCCCCGGCCTTCAGTCCCTTGACGCGATCGTCGACGCTGCCGAGCGCCGACAGCACCAGCACCGGCGTGCTGAGTCCCTTGCGGCGCATCAGCTCGATGATCGCGAGTCCGTCGATGTGCGGCAGCATGCGATCGGTCACCACCAGGTCGAACTGCCCCTCGGTGGCGCGGAACAGCCCCTCGCGGCCGTCGGCCGCGTGGTCGACGCTGTAGCCGCTCTCGCGCAGGCCCTTCACCAGGAAGCGCGCGGCCTCGGTGTCGTCTTCGATGAGCAGCAGATGCACGGCTGACAGAGTAGGAGCCGGCGGCGGGCACGCGCAAGAGCGCCGCGGCGCCCTGCAACTGAAAACGGCTGGGTCAGCGCGGCAGCGGCTTCAGGAGCCGCCGCCGGCGGCGGGCAGCACGACCGGTGCCCGCTCGGCGCTCTGCAGGCGCGCGATCAGCGAGCGCAGGAACACGCGGTTAAAGCGCAACTGACAGGAAGCCGACACCTGCTCGAGCAGCGTCGAGCTCACCTTGAGCACGGTCACCTGCGAGGCCGCGCGGATCGTCGCGGTACGCTTGGCGCCCGGGACGTAGCTCGCTTCGCCGAAGCAGTCGCCGGTGTCGAGGGCGCCGACCTGGTGTCCGTGGCGCTCGACCGCGCAGCCGCCGGTCACCAGGATGTAGAAGCGGTCGTCCATCTCGCCTTCCTTGACGATCTCCTCGCCGGCGCTGTAGTCCTGCCAGCTGCTGGCGCGCAGCACTTCCCAGATCTCGGCGTGGGAAAACTCGTGGAAGAACTTCAGCCGCCGCAGCACGCCGAACTGCTCCTGGCGGTCGATGCGCGCGTTGGCTTCGCGCAGCTTCTGGTGCACGCGGGTGAGCTCGGCCGCGAAATCCAGGCCGCTCTTGTGCCGCTTGGTCGGATCCTTGAGCAGCGCCGTCGCCACCACCGCCTCGAGCTCCTCGGGCATGTCCTTGCGCAGGGTGTGGATCGGGGGCGGCGTCGCGTACACGATCTGGTGCAGGAGCTTCTGCAGATTCCCCGCGCGGAACGGGCGCTGCCCGGTGAGCAGCTCGTACATGACCGCGCCGAGCGAGTACAGGTCCGAGGAGTTGGTGAGGTCGAGGCTCTGCACCTGCTCGGGCGACATGTAGGAGGGGCTGCCGGCGATGCCCTCGATGCGCGAGATGTCGGAATCGGCAACGAGCGCGATGCCGAAGTCGATGATGCGCACGTCGCTGTCCTGGGTGAGCATGACGTTGGACGGCTTGATGTCGCGGTGGATCACGCCGCGCGAATGCGCGTAGTGCAGCGCCTTGGCGCACTTGAACATGATCTCCACCGTGTCATCGATGCGCAGCAGGTTGTCGGGGCGGCAATAGGCCGCCAGGGTGCGCGCGCCGTGCACGTGCTCGGTGACGATGTAACAGTGACCGTTCTCCTCGCCGGCGTCGTAGATCGGCAGGATGTGCGGGTGCTGCAGCATGCCCACCAGGTGCGCTTCCGACAGGAACATCTTGCGCGCGATGCGCGCCCGCTCCTCGTCGCCGCCGGTGTCCATGTTGTAGACCTTGATCGCGACGTCGCGTCCGTAATACGCGTCGTGCGAGAGATAGACGACCCCGGTGCTGCCGCGTCCGACTTCCTTGATGACCGCGTACTTGCCGATCTTGTCTGGCATTCGCCCGCCCGGCTTGGCGGGTGGAACCGATTTTGATGCCGGTAGCGACATGGCGTAGCGTGTTGGCAACAGTCTTATCGACGCATCAGGATAAGGGTCCGGCAGCGGCGCGACTGTGATGCACCCCTCACGCTTCCGGCGCTGCGTGGCCGCTGCCCGTCCCGCGGCCGCAGCGTGCGCCGCGCGCGGCTCAGGCGAAATGTTGGTACCCGGAATGCGAGAACTCCATCACAGTACCATCGCGCGTCAGCACGGCGCCGGGCGCGGCGCGCAGCACGCCGATTTGACGGTAATTCCACTGCGACGGGGGCAGGGCGCGCTCGAGCTCGACGGCGCGCCCGGGCTCCACCGCGAACACGAGCTCGTAGTCGTCGCCGGCGGTGAGCGCGAGCTGGCGCGCGGCATCGGGCCCGAGCGCCTCAACCAGCGCCCGCGACACCGGCAGCTCCTCGAAGCGGATCTCGAGCCCGACGCCGCTCGCGGCGGCGAGCTTGCCCGCATCCCCGAGGAGGCCGTCCGAGACGTCGATGCAGGCGCGCGCGTACTCGCGCAGCCGCTCGCCGAGCGCCACGCGCGGCGTCGGCAGCAGGAAGCGCTCGCGCAGGTACGCCGCGGCCGCGGGCGGCGCCGTGAGCCGGCCCTGCTCGATCGCGAGTCCCGCGCCGGCATCGCCCGGCGATCCCGAGACGTAGAGCAGATCCCCGGCGCGGCCGCCGGCACGCGTGAGCGCGCTGCCGGGCGGCACGTGGCCAAGGAGCTGCACGGTGACGGTGAGGGGTCCGCGCGTCGTGTCGCCGCCGACCAGCGCCACGTCGTGCGCGCGCGCGAGGCTCGCGAAGCCCGCGGCGAACTCGGTGAGCCAGCGCTCGTCGGCCTCTGGCAGCGTGAGCGCGAGCAGCGCCCACGCCGGCCGCGCCCCCATCGCGGCCACATCGCTCAGGTTCACGGCCAGCGCGCGGTGCCCGACCGCGGCGGCGGGCGCCGACGGCGGGAAATGCACGCCGGCAACCAGGGTGTCGGTGGTTGCGACCAGCTGCGCGCCGGGCGGGCAGTCGAGGAGCGCCGCGTCGTCGCCGACTCCGAGCACGACGTCGCGGCGCTGCGCACCGCAGGAGCGGAAGTAGCGCGCGATGAGCTCGGCTTCCGACAGCGCCATGCACTGCCCCATGAATCAGTGCTCGGCCGGCCTCAGCGTGCGCGCGGCGCGATCCAGCACCGCGTTCACGAACTTGTGGCCGTCGGTGGCGCCGAAGCGCTTGGTGAGCTGCACGGCCTCGCTGATCGCGGTGCGGAACGGGACTTCGGGCTCGAACACGAGCTCGTAGAGCCCGATGAGGAGCGCCGCGTGCTCGATCGGATCGAGCAGGCGCGGCTCGCGGTCCGTGCACCCGGCGAGCTGCTCCTCGAGGCGCTGGTGCGAGCCCACCACTCCCTCGATGAGCACGTGGAAGTAGTCGCGATCCGCGCGCGGCATGTCCTCGGCGTCCGCGAACTCCTGCACCAGATCCTGCCAGGAGCACTCGTTGAGCTGCCAGCGGTAGAGCGCCTGCAGCGCGAGCTTGCGCGCCACGCTGCGCGCGCCGCTGAATTGCTGCGGTTGGCTCGCCATAGTCCGCCCGCTCACAGACGCTTGAGGAGCGAGGCCATCTCGAGCGCGGTCTCCATCGCCTCCCCTCCCTTGTTGCCGGCGTCGGTGGCGGCGCGCTCGAGCGCCTGGTCGACGGTCTCGACCGTCAGCACGCCGAAAGCGATCGGGACGCCGGTCTCGAGGCTCGCCTGCTGCAGCCCGCGCGCACACTCACCGGCAACGTACTCGAAGTGCGGCGTATCGCCCCGGATGACGCAGCCGAGCGCCACCACCGCGTCATAGCGGCCCGAAGCGCCGAGCTTCTTCGCGGCGAGCGGCAGCTCGAAGGCGCCGGGCACGCGGACGACGGCGACCTCCGCCGGCTCGCCGCCGCGTGCCGCCCAGGCGGCAAGCGCGCCCTTGAGGAGACTCGCGACGATGAAATCGTTGAAGCGCGCCGCGACGATCGCCAGCCGCTGGCCGCGCGCGCCGGCCTCACCCTCGAGAATCCGCGGCCCGGTCACCCGTCTTCCCCGACATAGCCCTCTATCTCGAGATCGAAGGCCGAGATGCCGTGCATCTGCTTCGGGGCCGACAGCACCCGCATGCGCTTGACGCCGAGGTCCTTCAGGATCTGCGCGCCGACACCGAAGGTTCTGAGCACCGCACCCTCGCCGGCGGCGCCTGCCGCCTCGGGCGGCGCGCCCTGCGGCTGCGCGGTGGCGACCGCGCGCAGCGCGCCGGCGAGCTCGGCGGCCGGCTCCTCCCGGCGCAGCACGACCACGACGCCGTTGCCCGACTCGGCGATGCGCTCGAGCGCGGCGTTGAGCGTCCAGGCGCGCGCGCCGCTGCGCACCCCGAGGAGGTCCCGCAGCGTGTCGGGCAGGTGCACGCGCACCAGCGGCGGCTCGGGGCCGTCGAGCCGGCCGCACGCGAGCGCCAGGTGCACCTCGAGACTCACCCGGTCCTGGTAGGCGTAGAGGCGGAACT
Source organism: Gammaproteobacteria bacterium (assembly GCA_027307325.1). GTDB lineage: Bacteria > Pseudomonadota > Gammaproteobacteria > Steroidobacterales > Steroidobacteraceae > 13-2-20CM-66-19. Next base: position 11,702 of record DAHUXE010000162.1, read on the forward strand.
CGCCGAGCGGCGTCTGCACGGACTGCTCGCCGATGCGCTCGACCGAGCGCTCGGTGCGCAGCCGATGGCGGATGAGAGCGGCGATCGTGCCGATCTTGAGCCTGTGCCGGCGGGCGAACTCCTCGAGCTGCGGCCGCCGCGCCATGGTGCCGTCCTCGTTCATGACCTCGCACAGGACTCCCACGGGCTTCAGCCCCGCCAGGCGGCACAGGTCGACCGCCGCCTCCGTGTGCCCGGCGCGCACCAGCACGCCGCCGGCGCGCGAGCGCAGCGGAAAGATGTGGCCGGGACGGGCGAAGTCGGCGGCCACCGAGTGGGAGTCGGCGAGCGCGCGGATGGTCGCGGCGCGGTCGGCGGACGACACGCCGGTGGTGGTGCCGGTGTGCAGGTCCACCGAGACCGTGAACGCGGTGCGGTGCGACTCGCTGTTAGCCGGGACCATCTGCGGCAGCTCGAGCGCCGCGAGACGCTGCTCCTCCATCGGCACGCAGACGATGCCGCTCGTATGGCGGATCATGAAGGCGAGCGTCTCGGGCGTGGCGTGCTCGGCCGCCATGATGAGATCGCCCTCGTTCTCGCGGTCCTCGTCGTCGACGACGACCACCATGCGTCCGGCGCGCAGCTCCGCCAGCAGCTCCTCGATCGAGTTGAGGCTGCCCGGTGGGGCAGCGGGCTTCCCCGGCGGCAGTGAGACGACTTTGGACATGGCTGGCAGCCTGCGCTCTTGCGGCCGCTCAGTATACCCGACGTCCCAACAGCTCCCGGGCAGCCGGCCCTGCGCGCCGATTGACTACGGCGTCGCAGGCCGCGGCAGGAGCGGCAGGACCGCCTCCTCGAGCGCGTGCTCGGTGACCGCGGACACGAGCCGCGCGCGCACCACTCCCCGGGAATCGATGATCCAGGTCATCGGCACCGCGAGCGGCGGACCGAAGCCGTTCGCCCTGGCGCCGATCGTGAGCGCGGCGGGATAGGCGAACTGGCGCATGATCCGCTCGACCTCCTTGCGGTCGTGTGCGTCATCGACACTGAGGCCGATGAGCGCGAGCCCCTGCGAGCGATGCTCGAGGTAGAAGCGGTTGAGGAGCGGCATCTCCGCGCGGCATGGCCCGCACCAGCTCGCCCAGAAGTTGACGATCACCACCTTGCCGCGCTCGGCGCCGAGGTCGAACAGCTTGCCGTCGAGCTCGGGCGCGACGAACGCGGGCGCGGGCTGCCCCACCTCGAGGCCGTGCGCCGCCGCGGGCTCGGGCGCGGCGCCCGAGGTGAGCACGATGAGCGCCGCCGCGGCGAGCACCGCGCGCGGCGCCGTAGTTTGTCCCGAATGCCAGCGATGCTGCACGTCGACTCTCCTTCAGAAGCTCACCGCGACCGACGCCTTGAAGAGCGTGCGGGCCATGAGTTGGTTCCCGGACGAGTTGGTGTAGAGGGCCTGCGACACGTCCGCGTACCAGCGGGTGCGTCCGGCTGTGAGCTCGAGGCCGGGTGAGACGAACGCTCGAGTGTAGCCCGAGTCCTCCGGCATGCCGAGCGGCCCGCCGTCGTGCTTGCGATAGGTAACGGCCACCTGCAGCACCGGCGTGAGCCGCACCCCCGGCGAGAAGCTCCAGCCGGCATAGTAAACGCCGCTTACCGCATCGAGCTCCGCCCCGGGACGATAGATCGCTTTGTGCGCGATCGGCTCCTGCCACTGGGCGCTCGCGAACCACGAGAAGCGGTTGTCGCTCGTCAGCGAGCCGAGTTGGTAAGCCCCGAGGATCAGGTCGGTGCTGCCCGTGCCGATCTGCGTGTCCGGGTCGAAGTTCGGGTAACTCGAGTCACCGGTCGGAAGCTTCACGCCGAAGCTGAGCCCGGTCGAGAGATTGGGTGACAGCCCGGTGTAGACCGCCTTTAGCCGCACATCGCCAAGCGCGCCGTGGGTGAAGTCCGCCACTGCGCCGCTGTCGGTGGTGGTACGGAACAGACGCTGCCAATACGGCACGTCGACCTGAACGCTCCAGGTGCGGTCGAAGAGATATTGTCCGCCGAGCGTCCAGAAGTTGGTGCGGATGCGCTTGTCGGGATTGCTGTCGGCCGGCGCCGATGAAGTGCCGCTCCAATTCCGGTTCTGGTCCATGAAATCCTGCTCGAGGAACACCATGCCCCCCGAGGCGGTCGGAAACATCTCGCTGGTCGCGACGTCGAACACGCCGCAGCCGCAGGCGCAGGCTGCGGCGACCCCCGGCGCCGCGCAGACGATGAGCGTCATCGCCCCGATTGCTGATTTGTTCACTCACTTCCCTCGCTTGATCCCAGGGCCCTGCGCGTCACACCGCGGTACGCGCGGCAAGCGACACGCCGCGGTGCACGCCGCGCGCGCATGCGCTGGGCGTGACACCGCTTACGCTTCAGCGTCTCAGGCGGGGAAGGGAG
>DAHUXE010000112.1 GCA_027307325.1 Gammaproteobacteria bacterium
CGGGCGCGCGTGCCGGCCGCGAGCAGCACCTCCTGAGCCCCGAGGCGCATGGTGCCGCCCTTCTCGGACCCTTCCGTGCGCAGCTGTGCACCGCGCACCTGGTCCTGCCATTCGGAGATCAGCGCGATCACGGGGTGCGGAGTGGCGCGGTTAAACTCGGTGCTGTTGGCGTCGGTGAGGCCGAGCATGTGCCGGCCGTACTCGACGATCGCCACCTGCATCCCGAGGCAGATGCCGAGGTAGGGAATGCGCTGCTCGCGCGCATAACGCACCGCCTGGATCTTGCCCTCGATGCCGCGCTCCCCGAACCCGCCCGGCACCAGCACGGCATCCATGCCGTTCAGCACGTGCGTGCCGTGCTGCTCGATGTCGGTCGACTCGATGTAGCGGATGTTGACGCGGGTGCGGCTCTTGAGGCCGCCGTGCATCAGCGCCTCGTGCAGCGAGAGATAGGAATCGCGGATCTGCACGTACTTGCCGACCATCGCGATGTCCACCTGCCCGTCGGGATTGGACCTGGCGCTGACGACGTGACGCCACTCGGCGAGGTCGGTCGGCGGCACGGTGAGGCGCAGCTTGTCGACCACGATTTCGTCGAGTGCCTGCTCATGCAGCAGACTCGGGATGCGGTAGATGTCGTCGGCGTCCACCGCCGAGATCACCGCGCGCTCCTCGACATTGGTGAACAGCGCGATCTTGCGCCGCTGCTCCTCGGGCAGCGGGTGCTTGCAGCGGCACAGCAGCACGTCGGGCTGGATACCGATGCCGCGCAGCTCCTTGACCGAGTGCTGGGTCGGCTTGGTCTTGACCTCGTGCGAGCCACCCACCACCGGCACCAGCGTGAGATGCATGTACACGCAGTTGCTGCGGCCGAGCTCGACTCCGAGCTGGCGGATGGCCTCGAGGAACGGCAGCGACTCGATATCGCCCACCGTGCCGCCGATCTCGACCATGCAGACGTCGGCGCCGTCGGCGCCGAGCTTGATGCAGCGCTTGATCTCGTCGGTGATGTGGGGGATGACCTGAACCGTGGCGCCCAGATAGTCGCCGCGGCGCTCCTTGGCGATCACGCGCTCGTAGATACGCCCGGTGGTGAAGTTGCTGTTGCGCCCCGTGGTGGTACGCACGAAGCGCTCGTAGTGCCCGAGATCGAGGTCCGTCTCGGTGCCATCCGAGGTGACGAACACCTCGCCGTGCTGGAAGGGGCTCATGGTGCCCGGATCCACGTTGATGTACGGATCGAGCTTGACCATGGCGATCTTGAGGCCGCGCGCCTCGAGGATCGCGCCGAGCGAGGCGGAAGCGATACCCTTGCCGAGGGAGGACACGACGCCGCCGGTGACGAATACGAAACGCGTCATAACTCTCGCAGGATTACCCGTCGCATGAGGTCGCTGCCGCAGAGTGGGCAGACCGACGACGGGCCGGCAGGTTAGCACATCTCAGGCGCTCGTGCCCCGCTTCGGCCGCGCCGCCGCCGTGACGCCGGCTCCGGTCCATACGAGCCGTGCGCGGCGGCGCACTCCCGGACGGGCCTGCACCGACGGATCGAGCCAGAGGTCCGCGACCGCGAGCAGCCGCGCGCCGCCGTAGAGGAGCGGCAGCCGGGCGCGCTGGGCGGGAGGCAGCCGGGACTCGCGCAGCAGGCTCTTCAGCGCGCGCCGCGGCCGGCCAGGGGCGACGACGAGCCGCTCGCCGCCCCGGCGCCAGCGGATGGTGAGCCGTGCGGGAAGGGCGGCGAGACTCAACGGTCCATGCGCGTCGGCCCTGAGCTCGAGCTGCCCGAGGTCCCCCGGCAGCCGGCAGACGGACTCGCTGCGCCACGCCCAGACCAGCGCGCGCGGCGCGGCGGCGCTGCGCGCCGCTCTCGCCCCGGTCGCATCGCCCGCGGGGTACAGCGTGAAGAGCCCGGCGTGCCGCTCGATGCGCGCTCCGGGCCACTCGATCGCGGGGTGCGCGTCGGCACGGGCCGCGAGCATCGGGCCTGCGATCTCCGCGAGGCGCGTCGCCGGCGGCAGGGAGAAGCCGCGCGCGGCGATCCAGAGCCTCAGGGCGTTGCGCCGACGCTCCGGCGGCAGAGCGCGCAGCGCGCTCGCCGCGAGCGACTCGCCGTGGCGCGCGGCGCCGAGATCGGCCTGCGCCAGCGTCTCGAGCAGCTGCTGCGCTTCGGCGGCATGGCGCGCCGCGCGGCCCACGGTCGCTGCGGCTCCCGGCCAGCGCTCGCGGACCAGCGGCAGCACGCGCCGCCGCAGGAAGTTACGGTCGAAGCGCTCATCCAGGTTGCTCGGGTCCTCGAGGAAGTCGAGACCCGCGGCGCGCACGAAGGCCTCGAGCTCGCCACGGGAGCGGGTGAGCAGCGGGCGAGCCAGGAAGCCGCCCGCGAACGGCGCGAGCTCGGGCATCGCGGCGAGCCCCGCGAGCCCCGCGCCGCGCAGCAGCATGAGCAGCACGGTCTCGAGCTGATCGTCCTCGTGATGCGCGGTGAGCAGCACTTCGCCTGCCTTGAGTGCGCCGGAGAGCAGCCGATAGCGCGCCGCGCGCGCGCGCCTCGGGCGATTCGCCGCGCGCGTGCACCAGCTTCGCTTCCAGCACCTCGCAGGGCACGCTTAAGGCCCGCGCCACCTCGACGGCGCGCGCGGCCCAGGCTGGCGAATCCGCATGGAGTCCATGGTCGACGTGTACGGCGCGGAGTGCGCGCGCGGCGGGCCGCAGCCCCCTCAGCGCCGCGAGCAGCGCGGTCGAGTCGGCGCCGCCCGAGAAAGCGACGCATAGCTCGCGCTCAGGGAACCCGGGGAGGAGCTCTCTCAGGCGCCCGCCGAGCCAGCGCGCGCCGAATTCCTCCGGCTTTCGCCCCATCGTCGTCGCCGCCTGTCACGCCGCGGTTTCGGAGAACACGCCGAAGGAGGCGATCTTCGCGGCGCGGGCGGCCCGCAGCTGATCGCGCGGCAGCGCATCGAGCTCGTCGAGGTAGCGGATCAGCGCGGCCTTCAGGCGCGCAGCGGTCGTCGCCGGGTCACGGTGCGCGCCCCCCAGGGGCTCCTCGATCACCTCATCGACGAGCCCCAGCTTCTGCAGCCGGTCGGCCGTCAGGTTGAGCGACTCGGCCGCCACTTCCTTCTTCTCCTGGCTCTTCCACAGGATCGAGGCGCAACCCTCCGGGGAGATCACCGAGTAGGTGCTGTACTGAAGCATGAGCAGGCGATCGCAGACGCCGATCGCCAGCGCTCCTCCCGAGCCGCCCTCACCGGTGACGGCGGTCACGATGGGCACGCGCAGCACCGACATCTCGAACAGATTGCGGGCGATCGCCTCGCTCTGGCCGCGCTCCTCGGCGCCGACGCCGGGATAAGCACCCTGGGTGTCGATCAGCGTCACCAGCGGCAGGCCGAAGCGCTCGGCCAGGTGCATCAGGCGCAGCGCCTTGCGGTAACCTTCGGGCTTGGGCATGCCGTAGTTGCGGCGCACGCGCTCCTTGGTGTCGCGGCCCTTCTGGTGGCCGATCAGCACCACCGCACGCTCGTCGATGCGCAGCAGCCCGCCCACGATCGCCAGATCGTCCGCATACATGCGGTCGCCGTGCAGCTCGTGGAATTCGCTGCCGATCGCGGCCACGTAGTCGAGCGTGTAGGGCCGGTGGGGATGGCGCGCGAGCTGCGTAATCTGCCAGGGCGTCAGGCTGGCAAAGATGCTCTGCGTGAGCTGGCGGCTCTTGGCCTGCAGCCGCCCGATCTCGTCCTGCAGGTTGACCCCGGATTCCGAGGTGACGTGCCTGAGCTCCTCGATCTTCGCTTCGAGCTCGGCGATCGGCTGTTCGAAGTCCAGGAAGGAGACTGCCATGAACGTGTCAGGTGCGTGAGACCTTGGGGCCGCTCGGCGGCGGAGCGGCGAGGTTACGTAAGGAGCCGATAACTGCGCAAGTTGGCCGTCAGCGGCCGTCGGCCGAGTATGCACCCCCGGGGCTGGCCGGCGGCGCCGCGTACAGCACCTCGAGGCCGTCGTTCCCCACCAGCCCCTCGAGCTGCTCGAGAAGCTCGCGGCTGGCGCGCACGCTCCATTCGGCGCCCAGGTTGAGGGCCCCCCTGGCCGCGGCGGTCGTGTACTCGATGGTGACCGGGCAGGGGCCGGAGCGCCAGGGCTCGAGGACCGCGGCGAGGCGCTCGGCGAGGCGCGGCAGATCGGCGTGCGAGCAGCGCAGCACTATGCGGCGGGCCTCCTGCTCGCGCAGCCGCTCGAGCTCGCTCACGCGCCGCGCCGCGAGCCGCCACGAGTCGCTGAACTCGTCGAAGCGCAGCGTGCCCTCCACCAGCACCAGCGCATCCTTGACGATGAGGTCGCGGTGCCGCTGCCAGGTCTCCTCGAACAGCATCACCTCGAGCCGCCCGGTGCGGTCGTCGAGCGTCAGGATCACCCGCGGTCCGCGCTTCTTGACCTCGTCGATGAGTCCGGCGACGGTAACCGGCTTACCCTGGCCGAAGCGCCCCGGCTCGAGCCCCGCCACCGGGCGGTCGCCGACCAGATCGCCGATGCGGTGCGAGACGAAACGCGCCAGGCTCGCCTCGAAGCGCCGCAGCGGATGACCCGTGAGGTAGAGGCCGAGCGTCTCGCGCTCGCCGCTCAGGCGCACCGCCTCGCTCCATTCGGGCAGGCTCGCGCCACGCAGCGGTTGCGGCGGCGGCTCCACCGCGCTCAAGGCGCCGAAGAGGTCGTCCTGTCCGGCGGCGTGGGCGCGCGTGTTCTGGTCGCCGAGCTGCATTGCGCTCGCGAGTCGGTCCATGAGGGTCGCGCGGTTGGCGCCGAGCGCATCGAGGCTCCCGGCGCGCAACAGCGCTTCGAGCACGCGCCGGTTGACCCTGGTGAGGTCGATCCGCCGGCAAAGCTCCTCGAGGCTCCGGTACGGACCGCGGGCAGCGCGCTCCTCGATCAGGCCCTCGACCGCGCCCGCGCCGACGCCGCGCACGGCGCCGAGTCCGTAGCGGATGCGGCGCTCGCCATCGGCCGCGAACTCGTAGCGCGAAGCGTTGACGTCGGGCGGCAGCACCTCGAGCCCCATGTCGCTGCATTCCTTGATGAGGGTCACGACCTTGTCGGTATGATCCATGTCGGCCGACAGCACGGCCGCCATGAATGCGGCCGGGTAATGCGCTTTCAGGTACGCGGTTTGGTACGCGAGCAGCGCGTAGGCGGCGGAGTGCGACTTGTTGAAGCCGTAGCCGGCGAACTTTTCCATCAGATCGAAGATGTGCTCGGCCAGGCGCTCGCGCACGCCACGCGCCACGGCTCCCGCGGTGAACACCGAGCGCTGCTGCGCCATCTCCTCCGCCTTCTTCTTGCCCATCGCACGGCGCAGCAGGTCGGCGCCGCCGAGCGTGTAGCCGGCGAGCGTCTGCGCGATCTGCATCACCTGCTCCTGGTAGAGGATCACGCCATAGGTGGACTTGAGGACGGACGCGAGGCTCGGGTGCAGATAGTCGATCGGCGCATCGCTCCTGCCGTGCTTGCGATTGATGAAGTCATCGACCATGCCGGATTGCAGCGGCCCGGGGCGAAACAGCGCCACCAGCGCCACGATGTCCTCGAAGCAGTCCGGCTGCAGCCGCCGGATCAGATCCTTCATGCCGCGCGACTCGAGCTGGAAAACGGCAGTCGTGCGGCAGGACTTCAGCAGCGCATAGGTCGGTGCATCGTCCATCGGCAGCGCGCCGATCTCGAGCGGCGCGCTGCCCGCGGGCGCTGCAGCGCTTTGCGCGTTGATGAGCCGCACCGCACGGTCGATGATCGTAAGGGTGCGCAGTCCCAGGAAATCGAACTTGACGAGGCCCGCGGCTTCGACGTCGTCCTTGTCGAACTGGGTGACGACGCTGCCGCCGGCGGCGTCGCAATAGAGCGGCGCAAAGTCGGTGAGCACCGAGGGCGCGATCACCACCCCGCCGGCGTGCATGCCGGCGTTACGCGTCAGGCCCTCGAGCGAGCGCGCCAGGTCGATGAGATTCCTCACCTCGTCCTCGGATTGATACAGACGCTTGAGCTCGGGCTCCTTGTCGAGCGCCGCATCGAGCGTGATGCCGAGCTCGAAGGGAATGAGCTTGGCGATGCGGTCGACGTAGCCATAGCTCATGCCGAGCACCCGCCCGACGTCGCGCACCACCGCCTTGGCCGCCATGGTGCCGTAGGTGATGATCTGCGATACGCGCTCGCGGCCGTACTTACCCGCGACGTACTCGATCACCCGGTCGCGGCCTTCCATGCAGAAGTCGATATCGAAGTCCGGCATCGATACGCGCTCGGGGTTGAGGAAGCGCTCGAACAGCAGGTCGTGCTCGAGCGGATCGAGATCGGTGACCCCTAAGCTGTAGGCCACCAGGGAGCCCGCGCCCGAGCCGCGCCCCGGACCGACCGGTACGCCGTTCTCGCGCGCCCAGCGGATGAAGTCGGCGACGATGAGGAAGTAGCCGGCAAAGCCCATCTGGCAGATGACGGCGAGCTCGCTCGCGAGCCGCTCCCGGTAGGCAGCGGCGCTGCCCGCCGGGAAGCGCCGCGCGAGCCCGCGGGCGGCTTCGGCGCGCAGGAAGTCCTCGATGCTGACCCCGGCCGGCACGGGATACTGCGGCAGCCGCGCCTCCCCGAGGGTGAGCTGCAGGCTGCAGCGGCGCGCGATCTCGACCGAGTTGGCGAGCGCCTCGGGCAGGTCTGCGAACAGGGCGGACATCTCGGCAGGGCTGCGCAGGTATTGCTGGCGCGTATAGCGGCGCACCCGCGCGGGGTCCGCGAGCAGCGCACCGTCGTGGATACACACGCGCGCCTCGTGGGACTCGAACTCTTCGGCGCGGATGAAGCGCACGTCGTTGGTGGCCACGACCGGCAGCCGGTGCCGGGCCGCGAGCGCCACGGCGCCTGCGATGTAGGCCTCCTCGAACTGACGGCCGAGGCGTTGCAGCTCGAGGTAGTAACGCCCGGGCAGCAGCGCGCTCCAGCGCTCAAGGGCGCGCTCGGCGTCCGGCTCGCGGCCGTTCACCAGCGCCCGCCCCACATCCCCCTCGGTGGCCCCGGAGAGGGCGATCAGGCCGGCGAGGCTCGCCGGCGTCAGCCAGTCGAGCTCGAGTCGCGGCACGCCGCGCTCCTGGCCCTCGAGGTAGGCGCGCGACAGCAGCCGCGCGAGATTACGGTAGCCCTCCTGGCTCTGACACAGCAGCGTCACGCGGCTCGCCTCGCGCCGCTCGCCCTCCTCGCGCACCGCGAGGTCGACCCCCACGATGGGCTTGACGCCCCCCTGGAGGGCCTCGCGATAGAACTTCACCATCGCAAACAGGTTGTTGTGATCGGTGACGGCGACGGCCGGCATGCCGGCGGCGGCCACGGCCGCGATCAGCTCCGGCACGCGCACGACGCTGTCGCTCAACGAGTACTCGCTGTGCAGACGCAGATGAATGAAGCCTACGGACATCAAACGCCCTCCGGCGTCTGCAGCGTGAGCAGCTGGCGCAGCGCTTCGTCGTGGTCTTCGTCCTCAACGCCCAGGCGGCAGCGGACGGGGCTGAAGGAGCGGCGGTGCAGTGGCGAAGGTGTCCGGCCACGCAGCGCATCGAGATGCGCAGGCGTGCAATAGCCCTTGTGGCTGGCCAGCTCGAAGCCCGGATAACAGGCATCGAGCGCCTCCATCATCGCGTCGCGGCAGGTCTTGGCAAGGATCGAAGCCGCGCTGATCGCCGCGACGCGCGCATCGCCACCGACGATTGCCTCGCAGCTGCACTCGTAGGGCAGGTCATTCAGGTGCGGGCAGCGATTGCCGTCGATGCGCACGTGCGTCGGAGCGATGGGCAGCGCGAGCAACGCGCGGCGCATGGCGAGCATGGTCGCCTGGAAGATATTGAGGCAGTCGATCTCGTCGCGGTCGGCCCAGCCGATCCCAAAGGCGAGAGCGCGGCTGCGGATGATGGGAGCGAGCCGCGCGCGCTCGGCCGGAGTGAGGGCCTTGGAGTCCGCCAGGCCGCGGATGCGGCGCAGCGGATCGAGAATGACCGCGGCGGCGACCACAGGTCCCGCGAGCGGCCCGCGCCCGGCCTCGTCGACCCCCGCCACCCGTGCCCGCGCCTCGCTCGGCAACCTGAGCACCGCGCTCACCCGGCGGAGGCGCCGCCCGCACGGCCCGCGCAGGCAAGCACGGCCGCGGCCGCGCGCTGCGCACCGCCGCGGCGGAGCGCCATGTGAATCTGGGTGAACTCGCGACGCAACTCAGCGAGGTGTGCCGGATCGTCGATCTCGGCGAGGAGCGCCGAGCCCAGTGCCGCTCCGGTGACCTGCCCCTGCAGGAACTCCGGCACCACGCGCCGCCCGGCGAGAAGATTCGGTTGCGAGAAATACGGCACCTTGACGAGCCCGAGCGTACGCACCAGGAGAAACGTCAGCCAGCTCCCCTTATACCCCACCACCATCGGCTTTCCGGAGAGTAGCGTCTCGAGGGTGGCGGTGCCCGAGGCGACGATGGCCGCATCGGCGGCCGCGAGCACGCGCTGTGCCTCACCTTCGACGAGGAGAATGTCCGTTTTTTCCGGCGCTTGGGCGAGTTCCCTCTCGAAGCACTCTCGCGCCGCGGACGACGCCATCGGGGCGAGGAAAGTGAACTCCGGACGGCGGGCCCGAATCCAGGCGGCGGCGGCCACGAAGGGCCGGGCGAGGCGTGAGACTTCCGCCAGGCGGCTGCCGGGCAGCAGCGCGATCAGCCTGGCGTCGGGGGCAATTCCGAGAGCCGCGCGCGCCCCGCGCGCGTCCACCTCGAGCGGGATCTGATCGGCGAGCGGATGGCCGACGAACTCCGCGGGCACGGAGTGCTCGGCATAGAAGTCGCGCTCGAAGGGCAGCAGGCACAGCACGAGGTCGCTGTCACGGCCGATGGTGCGCACCCGTCCCCGCCGCCAGGCCCATACCTGCGGGCTCACGTACTGGACGCATCTGATGCCACGGCGCTTCAGCCGCCGCGCCAGCGTGAGATTGAACTCCGGGGAGTCGATGCCGACGAACACGTCGGGGCGTGCGGCGGCGAAGCGCGCCGCCAGCGCGGCGCGCAGGCGCATGAGGCGCGGCAGGTGCCGCAACACTTCGGCGAGGCCCATGACGGCGAGGCTGTCCGCGTCCGCCCAGGCCTCACAGCCGGCCGCGACCATCTTCGGCCCCGCCACCCCGAAGCACTCGAGCGCCGCGACGCGCTCGCGCAGCGCCGCGATCAGCGCCGCTCCCAGCTGGTCGCCGGAGTGCTCGCCCGCAACGATCCCGACGCGCAGCGGCGCCGCGCTGGCGGTGGTGCGCACCGGCACCGCGCTCATCGCACGATGCTGCGGGTGGAGGCCTGGATGAAGTCGACGAAGGCGCGGATCTCGGGCCGCTCGCGCGCGGTCGGCCCGAGGCGCGCCAGGGCGTCGCTCAGCTTCAGCTCCGAGCGGTACACGGTCCGGTAGGCGTCGCGGACCGCGCGGATCTGCTCCTCGCTGAAGCCGCGGCGCCTGAGTCCCTCGGCGTTCACCGCGTAAGGCTCCGCCGGATCGCCCACCACCATCACATAGGGCGGCACGTCGCGGCGCACCATGGCACCGCCGGCGAGAAATGCATGCGCGCCGACCTTGGCGAACTGGTGCACGGCGGACAATCCCCCGAGGATCACCCAGTCACCGATCTCGACGTGGCCGCCGAGAACCGCGCCGTTGGCGAACACGATGTGGCTGCCGACCACGCAATCGTGGGCGACGTGCGCGCCCGCCATGAGGAGATTGTCATCGCCGATGGTGGTGACCCCGCGGTCGTGGGTCGTGCCGCGGTTGACGGTGCAGAACTCGCGGAATACGTTGTGCTCGCCGATCACGAGCCTCGTCGCCTCGCCGCGATATTTCTTGTCCTGCGGCGCATCGCCGATGGAGGCGAACTGGAAGACGTGGTTGTCGGCGCCCATGGTGGTCGGCCCGTTGATCACGGCGTGCGGGCCGACGATGGTGCGCGGCCCGATCTCCACTCCCGGCCCGATCACGCTGAAGGGTCCCACCGTGACGTCGGCCGCGAGGCGCGCCTCGGGCGACACCACGGCGCGCGGGTCGATCATCCGCCGGACTCCGGTGCGACCATCATGTCCGCGTGCGCGACCTCCTTGTCGCCGACCAGCGCCACGGTCGAGAACTTCCAGATGCCGCGCAGCGAGCGCTCGAGCTGCGCCGTCAGCACCAGCTGGTCGCCGGGCAGCACCGGCTTGCGGAACCGCGCGTTGTCGATGCCGACGAAATAAAAGCGCGTGTCCTCGTCCGGAATGACGTTGGCCGTGATGAAGCACAGGATGCCGGCCGCCTGCGCCAGGGCTTCGATGATCATGACCCCCGGCATCACCGGGCGGTGGGGAAAATGGCCGGGAAAGAACGGCTCGTTGTAGGTGACGTTCTTGAGCGCGCGGATGCTCTGGCCGGCCCGGCACTCGAGCACCCGGTCGACCAGCAGGAACGGGTAACGGTGCGGCAGACGCTCGAGTATGGCCTGCATGTCGAGTTGGACGGCTTCGCTCATGGGTCTTCTTCCTGCCTGGACTTGTTTCCGGCGGCGCCTTCCAGCCGGCGCACGCGCTCCTCGAGCAGGCCGCTGCGCTTGAAGCGCGCGACAAGGCGCCGCCAGGTGTGTGCCTCCTCGAACGGAAGGGTGCTGGAGTATACGCCGGCGCCCGCGATCGAGCGGCTCACCGCCGAGAAGCCGGTGATGACGACATCGTCGGCGATGCTGATGTGACCGGCGAATCCGACGTGGCCGCCGATCATGCAGCGCTTGCCGATCGTGGTGCTGCCGGAGACCCCGGTACAGGCGGCGATGGCGGTGTGCGCCCCGACGCGCACGTTGTGTCCGATCTGGATGAGGTTGTCGAGCTTGACCCCCTCCTCGATCACCGTGTCCTCGATGGCGCCGCGGTCGATGGTGGTGTTGCAGCCGATCTCGACGTCCGCGCCGACGCGTACCGCTCCCACCTGCGGCACCTTTACCCAGGTGCCACGCTCGGGCGCGTAGCCGAAGCCGTCGCCGCCGATCACCGCGCCCGACTGCACCACGGTGCGCGCGCCGAGCTCGACTCCGCGGTGCACCGTGACGCGCACCGCGAGGCGCACGTCGGGCCCGAGCCTCACGTCCTCTTCCAGCACGCAATGCGGACCCACCACGCAGCGCTCCGCAACCACGGCGCGCTCGCCGATCACGCTCAGGGCGCCGACGTGAGCTGAAGGCGCGATGCGGGCGCTCGCGGCCACCAGCGCCGTCGGATGCACCCCGGGCGCCGCCGCGGGACTCGGGTGCAGCACCGCGGCGATGCGCGCATAGGTCGCGTACGGGTTCTCGGCGAGCAGCACGTGTGTCGGGCAGCCGGCGGCCGCTTCGGCATTCAGCACCACGGCCGCAGCGCGCGTCGTGGCGAGCTGCGGGCGGTAGCGCGGGTTGGCGAGAAAGCTAAGCGCCGTGCGGTCCGCATTGGCGAGCGTGGCGACGTGCTCGACGCGCGCCTCCGGGTCGCCCCGCAGCTCGCAACCGAAGCGGACCGCCAGCTCCCCCAGCGAGACGGACATGGCGAGCGTCGGGTCCGGCGGCGCGTCCCGGGATGCTATTTCTTGGGCGGCGCAGCCGCCGGTGCCGGAGCGGCCGCGGGCGTCGCGGGCTTGGCGGCGGGGGCCGCCAGGGCGCGAGCCTGCAGAGCGGTAAGAACCGCCGGCGTAATGTCGAAGCTCGGCGTCTGGTAGAGAACGGCCTCGTTGCTCACCACGATGTCGAAGTTCTGCACCTTGGCATAGCCGCGCACCTCTTCGACGAGCGTACGCTGCAGGCGCGACATCTCCTCGTTGCGCCGCGCGGTGACGTCGTCCTGCAGCTCGCCACGGGCGCGCTCGAAGTCGCGCTCGCCGTCGCGCAGCTCCTTCTCGGCCCGCACGCGCTGCTCGTCGGTCATGGTCGCGCCGTCCTTCTGCAGCTTGTCCTGCTTCGCCTTGAGGGACTGCGCCTGGGCCTGCAGGGTGCGCTCGCGGGGCGCGAACTCCGCCCGCATCGCATCCATGACGGCCTTGCCCTGCGGCGACTCCTGTGCCAGCCGCTGGAAATCGACGACCGCTATCTTCACGTCGGCCCACGCCGGCAGCGTAGCCAGCGCCCCCGCGGCCGCCACCATCCACACCGCCACCCGACTGCTGATCGAACAATTCACGGAACACCCACCTCTTGATGCTGGAAATATTGCTTATGCCGCGACCGAGGCCGGCAAAACGCCAAGTATCGCCTAAAGTGACCGGGGCCGCAGGCCTAAAACGCCTGCCCCACCGAGAACTGGAAGACCTCGGTCTCGTCCCCCCAGGTGGTCACGCCGTCGCCCCTCTTGGCATTCAGCGGCAGCCCCAGGCTGAAGCGGAAGAGCCCTATGGGTGCGAGCCAGGTGACCGAGATACCGACCGAGCGCCTCAGGCTCGAGAAGCCCGCGAAGCGATAGGTCTCCGGCGTGATGTTGTCCGGACCGAAGAACTGCAGCCGGGAGCCGGTCTCGTAGACGCCGCCCAGGTCGTAGAACAGGGTGACGCGTGCCGTCTGTGCGAACTTGGCAGGCATGGGCAGCAGCAGCTCGTTCTGACTGGTGACGCGCATGTTGCCGCCGTAGGGGTTGCCGAACTGGTCACGCGGCCCGAGCAGGCTCTCGCGAAAGCCGCGCACGTTGTCCGGTCCGCCGCCGTAGAACTGGCGGTACGGCGGGATGCCGGTAGTGTTGCCGAGAGGCGCGCCATAGTCGACTCCCTCGAGGAAGGACAGGGAAAACCAGCGCCACACGGGCACGTACTTGAGGAACTGGTAGTTGCCGATCCAGTACTTGACGTCGCTTCCCGGCGTGGTCGCCGAGAAGCTGAGTGCCTGATGCATGCCGCGGTCGGCGAACAGGGTGCGGTTGCGCGTGTCCCAGTCCCAGCCGACCACCGCCTGCACGTTCTTGAAGTTCGAGCCGTAGAAGACGTACTCGTTGTTGCTGGCGTCATCGTGCGCGAGGCGGTTGTAGGGATGGCCGTTCTGCTGCACCCACTGCTGCGCCTGCTCGGCGCTGCTGAGAGAGTTGGTGAGCAGCTGCGAGGACTCGAACACCGCGCCGAAGCGCAGATACATGGTTTCGGTGATCGGGTAGGCCCAGGTGGGACCCAGGGTGAGGGTCTCGGAGGAGAAATTCGACGACGAGGAGACGAATTGCGTGACGTCGCGGTAGCTCGCCGAGAGGGTGCGCTGCAGGTTGTCGATGGTGGTGTAGGGATTGGTCCACGCCACCGTATACATCTTGCTGAAGGCGCCGCCGTTCAACTCGACCGCGACGCGCTGGCCCGAACCGAGGAAATCGGCGTCGGCGAAGCTGCCGTTGAGCTGGAACCCGAAGGTCGCGGAGTAACCGATGCCGCCGGAAAGCTGCGAGGCCGGGCCCTCCTCTATCTTGTAGTTCACGTCCACCTGGTCGGGAACGCCCGTCACCGGCGTGGTCTCGAAATCGACCGACTTCACGTAGGGCAGGCGCTGGATGCGCTGCTTGGAGCGCTCGAGCGCGACGTTCGACAGCCAGCCGCCTTCCAGCTGGCGCATCTCACGGCGCAGCACTTCGTCGTTGATGCGGTTGACCCCCGAGAAGGTGATGTTGCGCACGTAGACGCGGTTGCCCGGATCGATGAAGAAGGTGAGCGCCACGGTGTGGTTGGCGTTGTCGGCGGTGGGCACCGGGTCGACCTTGGCGAAAGCGTAGCCGTCGCGGCCCATGCGGTTCTGCATCAGCTCCTGTGAGGAAGTGATGAGCTTGCGGTCGAAGATCTCGCCCGGGTGCACCAGCACCAGCTGCTCGAGATCCCGCTGCGGTACGACGAAGGTGCCGGCGAGCTTGATCGAGGAGATCTTGTAGACCTGGCCCTCGTCGACGTTGATGGTGATGAAGATGTCTTCCTTCTCGGGCGCGATCGCCACCTGAGTCGAGTCGAGCTGGAAGTTGGCGTAGCCGCGGTCCATGTAGAAGTTGCGCACCTTCTCCAGGTCCCCCTGCAGCGACTCGCGCGAATAGCGGTCGTCCTGCTTGTACCAGGAGAGCCAGTTGGGCGTCTTCAGCTCGAGGGTGTCGAGGATTTCCTTAGGTCTGAAGCGCGTGTTGCCGACGATGTTGATCTGGCGGATCTTGGCGCGGTTGCCTTCCTTGATGTCGACCTTGACCTTGACGCGGTTGCCCGCCTCCTCCTCCACCTTGGTATCGATGCGCACGCCGTACTTGCCGCGCGCGAAGTACTGATCGGTGAGGTACTGAGTGACGTCCTCGAGCACCGAGCGGTCGAAGGTCTTGCCGGTGGCGAGCCCGACGCCGCGCAGCGACTTCTGCAGGTCCTCGGTCTTGATGTCCTTGTTGCCGGTGATCTCGAAGCTCTCGATCGAGGGGCGCTCGGCCACCACCACCACCAGCGTGCTGCCGTCGCGGCGTACCTGCACGTCGCGGAAGAAGCCGGTCGCATACAGCGCCCGGATCGCCTCGCGTACCCGCTGCGGGCTCAGGTGATCGCCGATGTTGATCGGCAGATAGTTGTAGACCGTGCCTTCGGAGACGCGCTGCAGGCCCTCGACGCGGATGTCGCCGACGGTGAAATCAGCCTCCGGCGCGCCCGGCGCGAGCACCGGCGCGCCCTGCGCGAGCAGCAGCGCGGCGCGCATCGACAGCGCGAGCGCGGCCATGGCGAAGCGCAGCTTCATGCTTCAACACCCAAGTAGTCTGCCCTTCGCGCCCCCCTGGGCGCCTTGTCATGCATTATTCGAGAGCTTGAGGCCTCGCGGCCCTCAGCACGGACGGGCCGCGGCGCAGCCCCATGCGAACCACTCAACCGAATTGGCGCGCAAGGTCGTTGTACAGCGCCACACCCATCAGGACGATGAGCAACGCGATTCCCAGCTGCTGCCCGAACGCCTGGGTGCGCTCCGAGAGCGGGCTGCCCTTCAGCCACTCGATGAGCTGAAATGCGATCTGCCCTCCATCGAGGATCGGGATCGGCAGCAGGTTGAGGAAGCCGAGCGACAGGGAAATGAGCACCAGGAAGCCGAGGAACGCCGCTACCCCCGCTTGGGCCGAATCACCCGCGAACTCCGCGATGGACAGCGGACCGCTCAGGTTCTTCAGCGACACCCGCCCGAGCACCATGCGCCAGAAGAGCCGTGCCTGCAGCAGCGTCATGCTCCCGGCCTCGTCCGCGGCACGGCTGAGAGCGGCGCCGGCGCCGAGCTCGGTGTGCAGCAGCATGGACGCGGGATAGGTGCGGTTAGCCGGCGGCTGCTGCATCACGTGGATACGGCCGACGCGCTTGCCCGCCACGTCGTCGCTCGCCACCGCAACCTCGGCGCTGCGCGTCACGCCGCCGCGGCGGTACTCGATGCTGACGTGCTCGCCGGGGCGGTCACTGATGCGCGCGATGATGTCGTGGAAGTTGGCGATCGGTGCGCCGTCGACGCTCACGATCTCGTCCCCGGCGGCGAGTCCGGCGCGCGCCGCGGGCCCGCCCGCCACTACCTGACCGAGCACCGCCGGCACTGGCGGCCAGAACTGAAAGCCGAGGCCCCTGAGCAGCTCGCTCGGCTCGGTGAGATGACGGCGCGCTTCGGCGTCGGCAACCACCAGGCGCGCGTCGCGCGCCGCGCCGTCCTTGCCGTGCACGCTCAGGTCCGCCTCGCCTCTGGCGCTCATGGCATCGAGCAGGTCGAACACCACGTCGCGTATTCCCTGCACCTCGCTGCCGTTGACCGCGCGAATCTCGTCCCCGTTCTTCAGGCCCGCGGCGGCGGCGACCGAGCCGGTGATCACGTCTCCGACGACCGGCCTGACCTCGCTCACGCCGTTTACCCAGAACATGCCCCACAGCAGCAGCACCGCGAACAGGATGTTGCTGGCAGGGCCGGCGAGCAGCACCGCGACGCGCTGCCAGTGCGGGCGGCGGGTGAAGGAGCGCGGCAGGTCCTCGGGCTCGACGGGTCCCTCGCGCTCATCGAGGAGTTTCACGTAGCCGCCGAGTGGCACGGCGGCGATCACGTACTCGGTGGCATCCGCGCCGGCGCTCCATTTCACCAGCGGCTTGCCGAAGCCGACCGAGAAGCGCAGCACCCGGAAACCGAGGCGGCGTGCGACATAGAAGTGGCCGAATTCGTGCACCGTGACCAGCAGGCCCACGGCCACTACGAACCACAGTGCGTACCAGAACAGGCTCATGCGTGAGCGCCCCTCACCGACTCACTTCTTGTAATGCCGACGATGCGTTCGCAGGCCCGTTGTCTGCCTTCGGCGTCCGCGGCCAGCACATCCTCCAGACCGCCTATCGCCCCCCCCGCGCCCCGCTCCACCACCGCCTCAATGACCGCGGCGATGCCGGGAAAGTTCAATCGCCGCTCGAGAAACGCCTGCACGGCGACCTCGTTCGCCGCGTTCAGCAGCACCGGGTGCAGCCCCCCGGCGCGCGCCGCCGCCTGGGCGAGGGCGAGACAGCGAAAACGGTCGTGATCGGGAGCCTGGAAGTCGAGCCGGCCGGCCTTGAGCAGATCGAGAAATTCTACACCGGAGTCGATGCGCTCGGGCCAGGCGAGCGCGTGTGCGATGGGCGTACGCATGTCAGGGGCCGACAGCTGTGCGAGCATCGAGCCGTCCACGTATTCGACCAGGGAGTGCACGATGCTCTGCGGATGCACCAGCACTTCCACCTGCGCCGGCGCGAGGCCGAAGAGCAGGCATGCCTCGATGAGCTCGAGACCCTTGTTCATGAGCGTGGCCGAGTCCACCGAGATCTTGCGGCCCATGACCCAGTTCGGGTGGGCGCAGGCGGCCTCGGGCGTCACCGCGGCCAGCGCCTCGCGCGGCGTGGCACGGAACGGGCCGCCGGAGGCGGTGAGCAGCACGCGCCTCAGGCCCGCCGGCGCGGCCCCGGGGCGCGCCCCGGCCGGCAGGCACTGGAAGATCGCGTTGTGCTCGCTGTCGATCGGCAGCAGCGTCGCACCCGCGCTGCGCACCGCCTGAAGCAGCAGCGGCCCCGCCATCACCATCGACTCCTTGTTGGCGAGCAGCAGCCGCTTGCCGGCGCGCGCCGCGGCGAGCGTCGAGCGCAGCCCCGCGGCGCCGACGATCGCCGCCATCACGCACTGCACCTCGCTGAGCTGAGCGAGCTCCTCGAGCGCACCTGCCCCGGCGAGCACACGCGTGTCGGGTGCCTGGCCCTCGATGAGTGCCACGAGCTCGTGCGCTGCGCTCTCATCCGCCAGCGCGGCGTACGGGGGCTGCCAGCGCAATACCTGCCGGGCGAGCTTGGCGGCGTTGCGATGCGCGGCTACGGCGACGAGGCGGAAGCGCTCCGGATGACGTGCGAGCACATCGAGCGTGCTCTCGCCGACCGAGCCGGTCGACCCGAGTACCGCGACGCCGATCATGCGACCACCTTGAGCAGCGTCAGCCCGAGAAGCAGCACGGGAGCCGCTCCGGTGAGGCTGTCGATGCGGTCCATGACGCCGCCGTGTCCCGGAAACACCGAGCCCGAGTCCTTCATGCCGGCGAAACGCTTCAACAGGCTCTCGGTCAGGTCGCCGATGACCGAGAAGGCCACGGTCGCCAGGCACAACGGCAGGAACACCTCGAGCGGGACGCGAAACCACAGGCTCCCGCCGACGGCGACCAGCGCGCTCAGCGCCACCCCGCCCAGCACCCCCTCCCAGGTCTTGCCCGGGGAGACCTCGGGCGCGAGCCGGATCCGCCCGAAGCGCCGGCCGACGAAGAACGCGCCGATGTCAGCCACCCACACCAGGATCAGCGTGAACAACACCCACTGCCCGTGCGGCGGCGCGAGACGCAGCCACACGAGCGCGAGCCACGACGGCACGAGCGCCAGTACGCCCGCCACGCCCGCGGCCCAGCGCGACACCAGGCGCGGAGCGAACGCAATCCACATGAAGGCGGTGAGCCACCAGAGCACCGCCGCGACGAGGATCAGATCGCGGCCGTCGCGGTCCGCCGAGACGCGCCACGCGAGCGGCAGCAGCAGCGCGACCAGCGCCACGTAGATGAGTCGCCGCCCGGCGGTCGAGAGGCGCAGGAACGCCGACCATTCCCAGGCGCCGGCGAGCAGCAGCGCGGTGAGCGCGACGACCGTCGCCCACGTCGGCAGCCACAGGAGGATCACGAGCAGAGTCGCCGCCCCTACCACGGCGGTCAGAACCCGCTTGCGCAGCGACTCGTTCACCGCGCGGCGCTCACGGCCGCCGGCCGCTGCCCGAAGCGCCGCTCGCGGCTCGCAAAGAAAGACAGCGCGTCGTTCAGGTCCGCGACCGCGAAATCCGGCCACAGGCGCTCCGTGAAGTAGAGCTCGGCGTAGGCGAGCTGCCAGAGAAGGAAATTGCTGATGCGCCGCTCGCCGCCGGTGCGGATGTGCAGGTCCGGATCGGGCAGCCCGGCGAGCGACAGCGCCTCGGCAAAGCGCGCCTCGCTGATCTCCTCCGGGCGAATAGATCCGTTCGAGCATTCGCGTGCAAGCGATTGAGCAGCCTGAATAATATCCCAGCGTCCGCCGTAGCTGACCGCGACCTGCAGGGCGAGCCCGCGGTTTGCCGCCGTGCGCTCCTCCGCGGCGGCGATGCGCGCCTGCAGCCGCACCGAGAGACTCTTGCGCTCGCCGATGAAGCGCAGCCGCACCGCCTGCGCGTCGAGCTCGGCGATCTCGCGATCGAGCGCCTCGAGAAACAGGCTCATCAGGCTCCCGACCTCGTCGGCGGGGCGGCCCCAGTTCTCGCTCGAGAACGCGAACAGCGTCAGCGCCTCGACCCCTGAGCGCGTGCATTCCTCGACGCACATGCGCACCGGCTTCAGTCCCGCCTTGTGGCCGGCGGCGCGCGCCACGCCGCGCGCCGCGGCCCAGCGGCCGTTGCCGTCCATGGTGATGGCGATGTGCCTCGGCAGATTGGCGTTCGCGGGGCCCATCAGACCTGCATGACCTCCTTCTCCTTGGCGGCGAGGGCTGCGTCGATGTCGGCGACGTGCTTGTCGGTGAGCTTCTGGATGTCGGTCTCCGCCCGCCGCTCGTCGTCCTGCGAGAGGTGCTTGTCCTTCATCTTGTGCTTGATCTCGTTCATGACGTCGCGCCGCACGTTGCGCACCGCGACGCGGGCATTCTCGGCATCGTGGCGCAGCACCTTGGTGATCTCCTTGCGCCGCTCCTCGGTGAGCGGCGGCATGGGAATGCGGATCACGGTGCCGGCGGTCATCGGCGTGAGACCGAGATCCGACTTGAAGATCGCCTTCTCGATCGCCTGCACCACGCTCTTCTCCCACGGCGAGATCACGAGCGTGCGCCCCTCCTCGACCGCGATGCTCGCCACCTGCTGCAGCGGCACTTCGCTCCCGTAGTAGTCGACCTTGAGATGCTCGATGAGGCTCGGATGGGCGCGCCCGGTCCGCAGCTTCTTCAGGTCCCCCTGGAAGGTCTGGACGCACTTGGCCATGCGGGTGGCGGCGTCCTTCTTCAGTTCCTCGAGCATTTAGGTATCTCCTCGCAGCGCAGCGGCTCATTCGTTGGTGACCGCCGTGCCGACGTCCTCGCCGCGCACGATGCGGGTGAGGTCCCCCGGATTGTTGAGATTGAAGACCCGCAAAGGCAAGCGGTTGTCGCGGCACATGACGATGGCGGTCGTATCCATCACGTTGAGCTTGTCGGCCAGCACCTTGTCGAAGGTGAGGCGCGCATAGCGCGCCGCGGACGGGTTGCGCACCGGGTCGTCCGAATAGATCCCGTTCACCTTGGTAGCCTTCAGCAGCACGTCCGCGTTGATCTCGATGGCGCGCAGCGCCGCCGCCGTATCGGTGGTAAAGAAGGGGTTGCCGGTGCCCGCCGCAAACACCGCGATGCGGCCCTTCTCGAGGTGGCGCACGGCGCGGCGGCGGATGTAGTCCTCGCACACCTCGTTGATGCGGATCGCGGACATCACCCGCGCGTACAGGCCTAAGCTCTCGAGCGCGTCCTGCAGCGCGAGCGAGTTCATGACGGTGGCGAGCATTCCCATATGATCGGCCGCCACGCGGTCCATGCCGGCGCGGGCCCGTCCGGCGCCGCGAAAGATGTTGCCGCCGCCGATCACCACCGCGACCTGCACGCCCATCTGCACGATGTCCTGCAGCTCCCCGGCGATGCGCTTCAGCACCGTCGGGTCGATACCGTAGTCGCCCCCGCCAAGCAGCGCCTCGCCCGAGAGCTTCACCAGGATCCGCGCGTAGCGCGCCTTCGCTTGCGTCATCTCGCACCTCCGCCGATGGAAAAAACCCCGCGCGCGGCGGGGTTCACTCCTTTGGCTCCAGCACCCGCCCTCAGCTGCCGGTCGCCAGGCGTGCTACCTCGGCGCTGAAGTCATCGGTTTTTTTTTCGATGCCGGCGCCGACCTCGAAGCGCTCGAACGCGGCCACCTGGGCGTCCGCGCCCTTCACGAGCTTCTCGATCGTCACGTCCGGATCCTTGACGAACGCCTGCCCGTAGAGTGCGATTTCGTTGAGCGCCTTGCGCAGCCGCCCCTCGACCATCTTGGCCACGATTTCCGGCGGCTTGCCCTCGCCCTGCGCCTGGCTCGTGAGGATCTCGCGCTCCTTCGCTACCACATCGGCGGGTACCTGCTGTGCAGTGAGGTACTTCGGGCTGCTCGCAGCGACGTGCATCGCCAGGTCGTAGGCGAGGCCAGCAGGCCCGCCCCTGACGGCGACCAGCGCGCCGATGCGCGTCCCGTGGACGTAGGCGCCGAGCTGATCAGGCGCAGTAACGACGGCGAAGCGCCGGACGCTGATGTTCTCGCCGATCTTGGCGACCAGCTCGCGGCGGCGCTGCTCGACGCCCTCGCCGGAGGCGAGGCGCGCCTCGGCGAGCGCGGCGAGATCCTTCGGCTTCGCGGCCAGCGCGCACTGAGCGACCGCCTCCGCAAAGGCCCTGAACTCGGGCCCGCGTGCCACGAAGTCGGTCTCGCAGTTGACCTCGACCATCGCCGCAGTGCGCGCATCGGCCGACCTGGCGATCACGATCACGCCTTCGGCCGCGACCCGCGCGGCCTTCTTGTCGGCCTTGGCGAGGCCCTGTTTGCGCATGAGCTCGGCGGCCGCATCGAGATCGCCCTTGGTCTCGACGAGCGCCTTCTTGCATTCCATCATGCCCGCGCCGGTGCGCTCGCGGAGCTGCTTCACCGTCTCTGCCGTGATGTTCATGAGCTGCCTCCGTGCCTTACTCGCTGGCGGTATCGGCGCGTCCCTTGCGCCGGCCCGCCGTGGGAGCGCCGCGCCTCGGAGTCGCAGCGCCGGCGGCCGCATCGACGACCTCGGCGCCGTCGGCGCCGTCGGCCTCGTCGGCTTCCGTCTCAAGCTCGTCCACGCCGGGCTCGGCCTGCGCCACGACCGGCGCCGGGACGGCGGCCACCGGGCGGCGCCGCGCCGGAGGCTTCTTGCGCACCGCCGCCGTCGGCCTGCGCCCGGAGCGCGGGGACTTCTTGCGTGGGTTGCCGGCCTCGTCGAGCTCGACGAACTCGTCCTCGCCGACCGCAACCTGCGGCACCGATGCCTTGCCCTCGAGCACCGCATCGGCGATGCCGGCGGTGTAGAGCTGGATCGCGCGCATGGCGTCATCGTTTCCCGGGATCACGTAGTCGATGCCGTCGGGCGAGCAGTTGGTGTCCACGATCGCCACCACCGGGATGCCGAGCTTCTTCGCCTCGTGCACCGCGATGTTCTCGTGGCCGACGTCGACTACGAACAGCGCGTCCGGGAGCGAGTCCATGTGCTTGATGCCGCCCAGGCTCCTCTCGAGCTTGTCCATCTCGCGGCGCAGCTGCGTCGCTTCCTTCTTGCCGCGCTTGTCGAGAGCGCCCGAGGCGGCGAGCTCGGTGATCTCGCCGAGGCGCTTGATCGACTGGCGGATGGTCTTGAAATTCGTGAGCATGCCGCCGAGCCACCGCTGGTTCACGTAGGGCTGACTCGCGCGCGCGGCTTCCTTCTGGATCGAGTCGCGCGCCGAGCGCTTGGTGCCCACGAACAGCACCGTGCCGCCGTCGGCGATGACCCCCTTCACGAAGGTCGCCGCCTCCGAGTACATCGGCTGCGTCTTCTCGAGATTGATGATGTGGATCTTGTTTCGCTCGCCGAAGATGAAAGGGGCCATCTTCGGGTTCCAGAAGCGGGTCTGATGTCCGAAATGGACACCCGCTTCCAGCATCTGTCGCATGGACACGCCGGACATGAAAGACTCCTGTTCGGGTTAAGCCTCCGCGCATCCCCGTGACCATCCCCGCCTCAGCGGGCCGAAGCGGCCGTGCGAGGCGGGAACACCCAGTCAGCGGGTATACGATGCGCGTGTGGGTTGCGTTGCCAAAAAAGGCCGCGCTTTATACCATGAAGACCTCGTCGGAACAATGTCTTACGCCACCCGAGCCGGCCCTTGGCGAAGGTGGGCGCCGGCCCCATTTTCAGCCTATGCACGTGACGATCAAGACCGCGGAGGAGCAGGAGAAGATGCGGGTCGCCGGGCGTCTCGCCGCCGAGGTGCTCGACATGATCGGCCCGCACGTGGTGTCGGGGGTGACGACCGCCGAGCTCGACCAGCTCTGCCACGACCACATCGTGAACGTGCAGCGCTCGGTGCCCGCGAACCTCAACTACCGCGGGTTCCCCAAGACCATCTGCACCTCGGTCAATCACGTGGTCTGCCACGGCATCCCGAACGACAAGCGGCTCAAGGCAGGCGACATCGTCAACATCGACGTCACCGTGATCCGCGACGGCTTCCACGGCGACACCAGCCGCATGTACGCGGTCGGCAAGGCCCCGGCTCACGCGCAGCGCCTGACCGACACCTGCTTTGCCGCGATGTGGCGCGGCATCCGCGCGGTGCGCCCCGGGGCGCATCTCGGCGACATCGGCCACGCCATCCAGACCTTCGTCGAGGAGAACGACTATTCGGTGGTGCGCGAGTACTGCGGCCACGGCATCGGCCGCGTCTACCACGAGGACCCCCAGGTGCTGCACTACGGGGAGCCCGGCACCGGGCTCGAGCTGAAGGCCGGCATGACCTTCACGATCGAGCCGATGGTGAACGCCGGCAAGCGGCACGTGCGCCTCCTCGGCGACGGCTGGACGGTGATCACCAAGGATCATTCCCTGTCGGCGCAGTGGGAGCACACGGTGCTCGTCACCGAGACGGGAGTCGACGTGCTCACGCTCGGCGCGGACGGCGGACCTCACTAGTGTGAAGCACGTCCCTGTGCCTCTAAGAATGGGTGCCGCGGACACAGAAGTCCTCCCGGAGCAGTCGCTTCCCGCCGCGGCCCCCGCAGCGCCCTGGCCGCTGCTCGCGGGCCTTGCGGAGAGGCTCGCCGGCGGCGGTGGCGACCCTGGCGCCTGGCGCGCGCTGCTGCGCGAGGCCCACGAGGAACTCAAGGCGCGCTTCTTCGCCGAAGAGCCGGTGGAGGAGCTGGTGCACGCGCGCGCCGCGCTCATCGACGCGGTGCTGCGCGCGGCCTGGCAGGCGCATTGCGCGGCGAGCTGCGCCGCGTGGGCGCTGGTCGCGGTCGGCGGCTACGGCCGCGGCGAGCTGCATCCCTGCTCCGACGTCGACGTGCTGCTCCTCGCCCCTCCCGCGCCCGATCCGCACGCCGGCACCGCGGTCGAGAAGCTGGTCGCGTTCCTGTGGGACATCGGGCTCGAGATCGGCCACAGCGTGCGCAGCATCGCCCAGTGTGCCGAGGAATGCGTCGGCGACGTAGGCGTCATGACGACGCTGCTCGAGGCGCGCCTGCTGGCCGGCGATGCGACGCTGCTCGGCGCGATGCGCGCGGCGCTCGCGCCCGAGCGCATCTGGCCGGTGAAGCAGTTCTTCGAGGCGAAGGTGCGCGAGCAGGCCGAGCGGCACCTGAAGGCCAACGACACCGCCTACAACCTCGAGCCCAACGTCAAGACCGGCCCCGGGGGCCTGCGCGACATCCAGACCATCGCCTGGGTCGCGAAGCGCCATTTCGGCGCCGAGACCCTCGACGGGCTCCTCACCCACGGATTCCTCGCCGCGCCGGAGCTGCGGCGGCTGCACCAGGCGCAGGCATTCCTGTGGCGGGTTCGCTTCGGGCTGCACCTCTTCACCGGACGGCGCGAGGATCGGCTGCTGTTCGATCATCAGATCCGCCTCGCCCTCGCCTTCGGCTACGAGGACGCCTCCTACACGCTCGCGGTCGAGCAGTTCATGCAGCGCTACTACCGCACCGTGATGGACGTGAGCCTGCTGAACGAGCTGCTGCTGCAGCTGTTCCGCGAGGCGATCCTCACCGAGAGCGAGCCGCCGCGGCCGCTCAACGCACGCTTCCAGGTGCGCAACGGCTCGCTCGAGGCGGTGCACGAGGAGGTGTTCGCGCGCACGCCCTCGGCGCTGCTCGAGATGTTCGCGTTGCTGCAGCAGAACCCGGAGATCCGCGGCGTACGTGCCTCCACCATGCGCGCGGTGGCCAGGAATCTCTGGCTCATCGACGAGGAATTTCGCCAGAACCCGCGCCATCATCGCCTGTTCCTCGAGATCCTGCGCTCGCCGGTCGGAGTGACCCACGAGCTGCGGCGCATGAACACCTACGGGGTGCTGGGACGCTACATCCCGGCCTTCGGCCGCGTCGTCGGGCGCATGCAGTACGACCTGTTCCATGCCTACACGGTCGACGCCCATACGCTGTTCGTGGTGAGCAACCTCAGGCGCTTCGCCATCCCGCGCTACGATCAGGAGCTCCCTGAAGCCTCGCGGGTCATGCAGCAGCTGCCGCGCCAGGAGATCGCCTACCTGGCGGCGCTGTTTCACGATCTCGCCAAAGGCCGCGGCGGCGATCACTCCGAGCTGGGCGCGGTCGACGCCGAGGCGTTCTGTCTCGAGCAGGGGCTCTCGCCCTACGACGCGCGCCTCACCGCCTGGCTGGTGCGTAACCACCTCGAGCTCTCGATGACCTCGCAGAAGCAGGATATCGGCGATCCGCAGGTGATCAACGCGTTCGCGCGCAAGGTCGGCGACGAGACCCATCTCGACTACCTCTACGTGCTCACCTGCGCGGACGTGCGCGGTACCAACCCGAAGCTGTGGAATTCCTGGAAGGCCTCGCTCTTCAAGGACTTCTACCAGCGGGTGAAGCGCGCGCTGCGCCGCGGACTCGAGAGCCCCATCGATCCCGAGCACCTGGTGCGCGAGACCCAGGACGCGGCACGGCGACTGCTCATCGAGCGCGGCGTCGCCGAGCGCGACATCGCCGCCGCCTGGACACGCTTCTCGGCCGGGTATTTCCTGCAGCATTCGCCCGAGGAGGTCGCCTGGCACACGCGCCTCCTGGCCGAGCGCGATGCCGGCTCCGACGAGCCGCTGGTGGCGCTCGATGCGCATAGCTTGCGCGGCACCACCGCGGTGCTGATCTTCACGCGCCCGCGCCGCAACGGCTTTGCACGTACCACCGCGGTGCTCGACCAGCTCGGGCTCAACATCGTCGACGCGCGCATCACGCCGACCGGCGACGGCTTCAGTCTCGACCTCTATCACGTGCTCGAGGACGACGGGCAGGCGATCACCGACAACGACCGCCAGGTCGAGATCGAGCAGGCGCTGTGGCGCTCGGTGCAGGGTCCCGAGGATGCACCGCTCTCGGTGTCGCGGCGCGCGCCGCGCCAGGCGCGCATGTTCAATACTCCGACCCAGATCGCGCTCAGCGTCGACGAGCGTAATCGCCGCTCGGTACTCGAGCTCACCGCCGGCGACCGCCCGGGCCTGCTCAGCGACGTGGGCAAGGTGCTGATCGCCGAACGGGTCGAGCTGCACGCCGCCAAGATCATGACCGTAGGCGAGCGCGCCGAGGACGTGTTCTATCTCACCGACTTCGACAACCAGCCGCTCACCGGCGCGGCCGCCGAGCGCCTCAGGGAGCGGCTGATCGCCGCGCTCGACGCCGGGCAACAGGCGCTGCGCGCGGGTGCCGGCGGCGGGCGGGCGGCGTCGTGAAGGAGACTGCCGAGCTGCGCGCGACGGTCGAGGCCGCGTTCGAGAGGCGCGCCGATCTTTCCCCGAGAAATCTCCCGCCCGCGCTCGCCACGGCGCTCGAGGAGTGCCTGGCGCTGCTCGACAGCGGGCAGCAGCGGGTCGCCGAGCCGCAGGGCGGCGGCTGGCTGGTGAACCAGTGGCTGAAGAAGGCGGTACTCCTTTATTTCCGCACTCATGACAACCGGGCGATCGACGCCGGCTTCACCCGCTTCTTCGACAAGGTGCCGCTCAAGTACGCGAACGCGAGCGAGGCGGAGCTGCGCGCCGGAGGCGCGCGCATCGTGCCGCACGCCATCGTGCGCCGCGGCGCCTACATCGCCCCCGACGCGGTGCTGATGCCGAGCTACGTGAACATCGGCGCCTACGTCGGCGCGGGCACCATGGTGGACACCTGGGCCACCGTGGGCTCGTGCGCGCAGATCGGCCGCAACGTGCATCTCTCGGGCGGCGTCGGTATCGGGGGCGTGCTCGAGCCGCTGCAGGCGAGCCCGACGATCATCGAGGATGACTGTTTCATCGGGGCGCGCTCCGAGGTCGTCGAGGGTGTCGTGGTCGGGGCCGGCTCGGTGATCTCCATGGGAGTGTTCATCGGCCAGAGCACCCGCATCTACGACCGCACGACCGGCACGATCCTGCAGGGGCACGTGCCGGCGGGGTCGGTGGTGGTCTCGGGAACGCTGCCCTCGGCCGACGGGCGCTACAGCCTCTACTGCGCGGTCATCGTCAAGCGCGTCGACGCGCAGACGCGCGCCAAGACCTCGATCAACGAGCTGCTGCGCAGCGCCGAGTGAGAGCTGCGCCGGCGCGCGGAGCGGCTCAGCGCTCGCTGAGCCGCACCAGCGGCGCGCCCCGGCGCCGGGCGCCCGGGATGCTGCGGCGCGCGAGCGGGGCGATCGCACGAAACGACCGCGCCGCGCGCTTCTGCACCTCGGTATCGAACTCGCGATAGGCGCGGATCAGGCGGCTGCCGAAGGGCGTGAGCCGCGCCCCACCCCCACCGCGCCCGCCCCTGGCGGTGAGCACCGCCCGCTCGCTGAAGCAGGCATTGAGGCTGGCGAGCAGCTGCCAGGCGCGCCGGTAACTCATGCCGAGCTCGCGCGCCGCCTGCGACAGCGAGCCGCTCGAGCCGATGTGCTCGAGCAGCGCGATCTTGCCGGGGCCTATGGCCTCATCCCGCCCGAAGTCTACCCGGAAGCGAATCGCCGGCACGTGCATGGCGCATACCTCCGGCGGCGATGCTACCGCACTCCACAGCCGCGGGCGGCGCGCGGTTGCGCCTGGGTCGGCGCCTCTGTCACGATATGTTTTGTCGAATATAACGAGCCTCATGGGGAAACGACAATGCGGTCTGTCCGGTGGTGCGTCCGCGCGGCGCTCGCTTCGACTCTCGCTTTGGCTCATGGGGCGCCCGCCACCGACCTTGCAGCCTCTGAACAGGCGGCGGCTGCTCCCCCCAGCCCGGCCGGCTGTGCGAGCACCCATGAGTTCTTTACCACCGATTGCCCGCTGACCTGGCATGGCATCACCCTCTACGGCGCATACGACATCGGCGCGGGCTGGGTCAGCCACGGCTTGCCGGAGAACGGCTACAACTACGAAGGCGAATCGCTGCTCAACCGCAACGGCAATCACTCCCAGTTCCTCATCGCACCGAACAACCTGTCGCAAACGGGTCTGGGTATCAGGGTCAGGGAAGAGTTTCTCGACGGCTGGTACGCGGTGGCGCTCGCGTCGACCGGCATCAATCCGCACTCCGGGCAGTTTGCCAACATGGCAGCCACCAACACCATCAATGCGGGTCTCCCGCGGGCCAGCTATTCGATCAGCGGCGACGGCGCGCGCGCGGGCCAGACTTTCAATGACGAGATCTACGGCGGCGTCTCATCCGCGGCGTTCGGCACGCTGACCTTCGGTCGCCAGCGCGCGCTCGGTACCGACGCGATGCTCGCCTACGATCCGGCTGCTGGAGCCTATTCCTTCTCGTACATCGGCTATAACGGCCTGATGGCAGGTGGCGGCGACACTCAGGACACTCGTTGGGACGACGCTGCCAAGTATCGCCTCGCCTATGGCCCGGTTCATTTCGGCGCGATGTATAAATTCGCCGACGGCTCAGGCGGCTGCTACTCCACCAACTCAGGCTGGACGGCCGCCACCTGCACGCCGGAAGCGTCGCATGACACCGCCCTGGGGCTCGATCTCGGTGCAGAGTACGGCAAGCTCTCCGCCGAGCTCGTCTACCAGCGGGTCAACCAGGCGATCAGCGTCGTCAATCCCCTGCTCGGGCCTCAGAGTCCGACGCAACCGTATCAGTCGACCCTCGACAGCATCAATACCAACCCGATCACCGGCGCCAACCTGCTCGGAATGAGCAACACCGAGTATGGCATCGTGACTGACAACGCCGCCCTCATGGTCGCGGTCAGATACGCGTGGGGTCCGTTCAAGCTCTTCGGTGGCTATGAGCACATCCGGCAGGACAACCCGTCGCGCCCGCTGGGCGTGGGTGCCACGGCCCAGGGCGGTTATCTCCTGAGCGGCGTGGAAGACAACAATCTCGATTCCCCCAGGATCGTGCAGGTCTGGTGGACGGGGGTGAAATTCGCTTACGACGACAGGAGCGATATCACTCTGTCCTACTACCATCAGGAGCAGAACGACTTCCGCCGTCCACCGACCTGTGCCCCCGGGAACTTCCGCTCTTCCTGCGCAGGCACGCTCGACGAGGTTTCACTCTTCCTGGATCATCGCTTCACGAGTCGTTTCGACGTCTACGCCGGAGTTGCGTATTCCAACGTCAGCGGTGGTCTCGCCATCGCCATTCCTCACGGGCCGGGCGTCCCGTACTTCTACGACAACAACTCTGCGCCGACGATCGGCGGTCGGTTCAGCTTCTGATCTTTGCGCTGCCGCCGGAGAGCGGCCGTCGGCGAGAAATGCGGCGCCTCCGGAGGAGGCGCCGCCGAACGGCCGGGCAAGGGGGGAAAACACGTCGAAGCCCGGCCCTGGGTACGCGCGCGCCGACGGGGAGGTCGGTCGATGCACGCGAAGCAAGGGCGACAATACCCTGCCAGGATTAACTGAAGACTAAAGAAAGATTAAATCCTGAATGTAACGACAGGTTGCGCTGCGTGTCAGTCGTTCATACATGACCTGGCACACGTCCGAATCGTATTCCCGCCGCGGACCATTTGCGGCGCCCCTCATTCCAGGCGTAGCTGCGCGAACACCAGCGATTTCACCGCGTCGTACGGGCCGTGCGGTTCATGCGGATTCGTGCGATATAACTCCTGATACTGCGTGTCGTTTCATAACCGGAAGTTTCGGCGTTGCTGCAATCGCTCGCCGCGCAGCGCGCATGTGCCTGACGGCGGAACGATCCGTGACGCGGTCGGTCGTTATCGGAAATGACCACTGGCATCGTCGAACCGACATGACAATGGCTCGCTCATCGATTCTGAGGTCGCGCTCGCCGGGCGCACGCGGAGTGTGCGGTTACTGCGGCGTGTTGGCGACGTCGGGCGTAGTCCGGCGCCTTACCCGGCGAGCGCGACCTCAGAGGCGGTGCCGGCGGATAGCCGAGGATCCGGGCGACCGCTTGCCACGGCGCGAGCCGGCCAGGCTCGCCGCGGGTGCGCTCGACGATCTCGCGGCGGCGGTCTGGGTGCAGGGCTACGATGCCGCCTGGCTCGGCGGCGACTGGCGGACGCTCGGGCGCCGGCTTGCCGCGGACGTCGCCTTGCTGTCGCCCGAACTTGAAGTCTGGCTCGCCGGTCGCAGGGCGGTGCTGACGCACCTGCGCGCGATGATGCGTGGTGCGCGGGTTCATGAGTACAACGCGACCGACCTCAAGGGGCTCTCCTCCGGCCCGGTCGGAATCATCAGCTACCGCTGGCAGCTCGACTGGACCCGCGCACGCAGGCGCCGGCAGAGCTTGGGCCGCGACCTGCTCGTGCTCCGCTCAGCCGCAGGCGAGTGGCAGCTGTTGCGCCGTCTGCCGCTGCGGAGTTGAGGGTTTCGCGCGCACCATTGGGCGCGCCCTGGGCGACCATTTGTCCGGCCCGGTAAGGCCGTGTTCCAGGCGCGGGTCGCGGGCACGTGCGCGTCCCGAGGCTCCGCACCGCGCTCGGCCTCGCCATCGCGCGCTCGGTGATCCTCGGGCACGGTGGGACGATCGAGCTGCTGGATCGCGAGCCGCACGGCCTGCTGGTGCGCGTCGTGCTGCCGGAAACGGGCGGCCAGGGCTGCCCTACTTGAGCGGATTGCTGCGGCTCAATGTGCGCTGGAACATGGCGATGATGGCCGGCTCGGGCCGGTGGATCGGCGGCAGCGACTGGTAGTTCTGCCAGCCGCCACCCAGGCTGCGGTAGAGCTCGACGAACTCGTCCGCCACGGTCACCTGCGTCGCGGTGTACTGGCGCTCGATCTCGTATTCTTGACGCTCGGCATCCACCACGTTGAGAAAGTCGGTAACGCCGCGCTCGTAGCGCTGGCTGGCGAGCGAGACGGCGCGCTGGCTGGCAATCAGGGCGGTGGCCAGCTTGCTCAGGCTGAGCTGCGCCGCCGCGAACAGCTGCTTGTGGGTGTCCACGTCCCGCACCGCTCCCTGGATGGTCTTCTTGTAGTTGACCAGCAGCGCGCGCGTCTGCAGATCGGCGATCTCCACCTGCGCATCCAGCGCACCGAAGTCGAGCAGCGGCCACACCGCCGACGGCCCTACCGACCAGATGCGCTCGCCGAGCACCGGCTGCCCCTTCAGGGATTGGCGCTGGAAGCCGATGGCGCCGGTGACCGCGAGCGATGGGAACAGGTTGGCGGTCGCGACGCCGATGCGCGCCGTGGCCGCAGCGAGCTGCCGCTCCGCCTCCTGGACGTCCGGACGGCGCCGCAGCAGCTCGACCGGCAGCCCGGCGTCGACGGAGGCCGTTGCCGTCGGGACCATGGCGGCGGTGGTGAGCTCCTTGACCAGATCTTCGGGAAACCTGCCGAGGAGCGTCGCGATGCTGTACTCCGCCGCGCGCACCTGTGCCTCGACCGGAGCGGTCTGAGCTTCCAGGCTCGCCAGCTCGCGCGTGGCGAGCGTGACGTCCAGCTCGTTGGTGATGCCGCGCTCGTAACGGATGCTGACGATGCGCAGCGACTCGCGCAGCACGCCGATCGCGGCTTCGAGTACCGCGGCGCGCACCTGCAGGCCGCGCAGCTCGACGTAGGCGCGCACCACGTCGGCCACCACCGACACCAGCACGGCGTTGCGCGCCGCGAGCACCGACTCGGTGTCGTAGTGCGCGGCCTGGATCTCGCGGCGGTACCTGCCGAAGATGTCGAGCTCCCAAACCGCATCGAAGCCGCCGGCTTCGTTGAGGTGCTGCAAGCCCGTGGCGTTGTCGGCCGAATGCAGTGCCGGTGCCACCCGGCCGCGCGTGAGATCACTCCCCGTGCCCCGCCCGGCACCCGCGGAGGCCTCCGCTTCGGGCAGCACTGTGCCGTAGATGCCCGCCTCGTAGACGCGCGCGGCCTGCAGGCGGTCGAGCGCAATCAGGACATCGGGATTGTCGCGGATGGCGCGCGCGACGAGTGCATCGAGCTCGGCGTCGTCGAGCGCATGCCACCACTGCGTGATGTCGACCGGCGGCGCGGCCGCCGCCTGGGGCGCGCTGGCGGCCGCGGGGCTCTCCTGCGTGCCCAGCAGGGCGCGCAGCGCCGTGTAGTGCTCCGGCATCTCGAGCTCCGGCGTATGGTAGCTGGGACCGGCCGCACAGCCCGCCAGCACCGCCAGCGCTGCAACAACCGGCGTCAGTGCGTACGGGCTGAGGCGGCTCACGCAGCTGCTCGCTTCAGCGACGGACGGTGGCCGCGGCCGCCGCGTCGGCGGGTCCCTCCGCCGACTTCGCCTTCACCAGCTCGCCCGCGGTGATCTGGCTGCCGACGTTGAGGACCAGCCGGTCGCCGGGTGCGACCCCGGATGACAGCTCGACCACGCTGCCGTCGTCGCGCCCGATGCGGACATCGCGAAAGCTGATGCGGCCGGAGTCGTCGACGCAAGCCACCTGCGGACCGGCGGCGCGGAACACCAGCGCGGCCGCCGGCACCTCGACCAGCCCGCGCGGCGGCAGGCCGAAGCCGACCCGCACGTACATTCCGGGGATGAATTCGTTCTTGGGATTGGGTATGTCCACCTCGACGCGCAGCGTGCGCGCCTTCGGATTGATCGTCTCCGCCGTGCGGGTGATCTTGCCGACGTAGGCACGGGTGGCGCCGCCGTTGGACTGGATCTGCACCGGCGCGCTGCTGTTCAGCAGATCGTCGGCCGCGCTCTGCGGCGCGTCGACGAAGATCCGGATCGGATCGTTCTGCGTCATGACGTACAGCGGCGAGGTCGCCGAGGTGCTGCCCGCGGTCACCAGGTTGCCGATGTCGATGTAGCGGTTGGTGATCACGCCGTCGTACGGGGCCGTCACCTTCTTGAACTGTGTCAATGCCAGGTACTGGTTGACGTGCGCCTGGTCGAGCGCCACGTCCGCCTCCGCGGCCTTGAGCCGCGCCACCGCGCTGTCGTAATCCGCCCGCTTCTCCTCGCGCTCCTGTTCCGATACCACCCCCTTGGGCGAGTCGCGCCAGCGCTCATAGGTCGTTCGGGCGAATTCGGCCTCGGCGCGGCGCACCAGGATCTGAGCGTCGGCCGCCTTGAGCTGTGCTTCGGCGGCGGCGCGCTGCGCGTCGAGGTCGGGGGTGTCGATGAGGGCCAGCACCTGACCGGCGTGCACCCGGTCGCCGATGTCGACGAACCACTTGCCCACGTAGCCGTTGACGCGCGCATAGATGGTGCTCGAGTGCCAGGCGGCGGTCTCGCCGGGCAGGTACAGGTGCTGCACCGCCCCGACGGCGCGCGCCCGCACCACCTCGACCAGCGGAGCCGCGCCGGACATTGCCGCGGTCTCGCTGGCGACGCCGCGGGCCTTGATGTAGCGGGTGATGGATACCACCACGAAGGCGGCGGCGAATACCGCGGCGATGATGATGGCCGCCTTCCTGAGCCGCGCACCGGTGCTCGCATCGAACCGCACCGACGCCGCTTGCAGCTGGGTCGCCGCGACGTCGTCGCCGTAGTCGCTCGGGCGGGTCTCCTCACGCGGTTCCAAGATGACTTCCTTCCTCATCGCGTCGGCGGGGCCGCCGCAGCAGCTTATACATCGTAGGCACGAAAACCAGTGTGGCAAAGGTGGCGAACAGCAGCCCGCCGATAACCGCTCGCGCCAGCGGCGCATTCTGCTCGCCGCCCTCGCCGACGCCAATCGCCATCGGGACCATGCCGAGAATCATCGCGCCCGCGGTCATCAGCACCGGGCGCAGCCGGGTGAAGCCGGCGGTCTCCGCCGCCGTGCCCGGGTCATCGCCGCTGTCCATACGCTGGTTGGCGAAGGTCACCACCAGGATGCTGTTGGCGGTCGTGAGCCCGATCGCCATGAGCGTTCCCATCAGGGCCGGGACGCTCAGGTGCGTGTCCGTCAGGTACAGGCCCCACATGACGCCGCTCAGCGTGAACGGCACCGCCGTCAGCACGATGAGCGGATCGATCCAGCTCTGGAAATTGATCACCAGGAAGAGATAGACCAGCACCACGGCGAGCGCGATGCCGGTGAACAGTCCCGTGTAACTCTCGCGCATCGTCTCCACTTGGCCGCTCAGGAACACATGGGTCGCCTTCTCCGCCGGCGGCTGATTGGCGGCGATCACCCGGTCGATGTCCCGGGAGGCTGAGTACAGGTCGCGGCCCTGCACGTTTGCCTGCACGTCGAACACCGGCCGGATGTTCAGCTGCGACGTCACCAGCGGCACCTTGGCGCGGCCGATCGAGGACATGTTCATGAGCAGCTGCGACCCGCTGCCGTCCTCAGCGCTGCTCACCGGCAGGACCTTCAGATCCTGCGGCGAGGTGATATCGTAGGTCGGCTGCTGCACCACGAGCGGATAGCTCACGCCGTTGCTCGGATCGACCCAGAAGTTCGGCGAGGTCTGGGCGCTCGAGTTGGTCGTCACCAGCACGTTGCTGGCCGCCTCCCGCTGCGTCAGCCCCACCTGCGTGGCGAGCGCGCGGTCCACGTCGATCGACAGCGCCGGGGTATCGGGCACCTGGGCGACGTGCGCGTCAACCACGCCAGGAATGCGCGCGATGAGCCGCGACAGTCGCCCGGCGAGCTCGAAGGTGCCCTGGGTATCGCGCCCGGTAACCCGGATGTCGATCGGGGCAGGCTGGCCGAAATTGAGCACCTGGTCGACGATGTCCGCCGGCTGGAAGAAGAACTGCAGCGCCGGGAAGCTCTGCGGCAGCTCGCGGCGCAGCATGGCCATGAGGCGCGCGGTGGGCGAGTGGTGCTCGGTGAGCGAGATCAGGATCTCCCCGTCCATCGGGCCGACGGTGGCCGAGTCGCTGAGCGCGATGTTGATGCCGCTGTAAGGGAGGCCGATGTTGTCGAGGATCACGCTGATCTGGTCGTTGCCGACCAGGCGGCGGATCTGCGCTTCGACCTTCGCGAAGTACTGCTGCGTCACCTCGAGCCGCGTGCCCGGCGGCGCGCGCACGTGCAGGCGCATCTGGCCCGCATCGACTTCGGGGAAGAAGTCCCGCCCGAGCAGCGGGAACAGCGCGAGCGACACCACCATGATGGCGGCGAACGTGAGAACGATGGTGCGCGGCTGCGACAGCGCCCAAGCGAGCGCGTTGCGATAGCTCTCGCGAAAGGCGTGGAAACCGCGCTCGAAGCCGCGGTGAATCGCGGCCAGCAGCTCGAGCGCCGCGTGCCACCAGTGCCCCCTGGCCCGTGGCGCCGCGGCGGCCGGCGCCGCCCCGCCCGCGTCGTGGCTCACCGAGTGCATCAGGTAGCGGAACAGCACCGGCACCATCGTGAACGACAGCGCGAGGCTGGCGAGCAGCGCGACGATGACCGAAACCGACAGCGGCGAGAACAGGTACTTGGCGGTCCCCTGCAGCAGGAACACCGGGACAAACACGATGCAGATGCACAAGGTCGACAGAAAAGTCGGCGTGCCGACCTCGCCCGCGCCGTGCACGATGGCATCGCGCAGGCTCTCGTGCAGGCCGGCGGCGTGGCGCTCGATGTTCTCGATGACCACGGTGCCGTTATCGACCAGGATGCCGACGGCGAGCGCAAAGCCGCCGAGCGTCATGGTGTTGAGCGTCTCGCCGCCGGCGCCCATCACCAGCACCGCGGAGATGATCGACAGCGGAATCGCCGCGAGGATGATCAGCGTCAGGCGCCAGTTCCCGAGGAACAGCAGGATCATCAGCGCCGTGAGCCCGGCGGCCATCAGGCCGCCCATGATCACGCTGTCGAGCGCCGCCTTCACGAACAACGACTGGTCGAAGATCGGCTTGATGCGCACGCTCGCGGGCAGTATGTGGCGGATGTCCGGCAGCACCGCGCGGATGCCGTTGATCACCGCCAGCGTCGACACCCCGCCGGTGTTGCGGATCAGCATGAGCGCGCCAGGCACTCCGTCCACCGACACCGAGTTGGTCTGCACCTGGAAGCCGTCGTGCACGTGCGCCACGTCGCCCATGAACACTTCGCG
>DAHUXE010000115.1 GCA_027307325.1 Gammaproteobacteria bacterium
CGGCGCGCCGCGAGCGCCGCCGTGCCGATGGCGCGCGAGAACGCGATGCTGTCGGCGCTGCCGTGGCTCTTCACCACGATACCGGTGAGCCCCACCATACAGGCGCCGTTATAGCGCCGCGGGTCGAGTCCCGCCGCCGCCCGGCGCAGCACCGGGCGCGCGATGGCGCCGGCGACGCGGTCGAGGAACGAGGCCTGGAATTCCTGGCGCAGGCGATCGGCGATCAGGCCGGCGACGCCCTCCATGGTCTTGAGCGCCACGTTGCCGGTGAAGCCGTCGGTGACCACGACGTCGACGTCGCCCGAGAAGATGTCGTCGCCCTCGACGAAGCCGACGTAGTTCAGGCCACTGCTGCTGAGCAGCGCGTGAGCGGTCTGCACCACCTCGTGCCCCTTCATGTCTTCCTCGCCGATGTTGAGGAGGCCGATGCGCGGTTTCGCCACGCTGTACACGTCGCGGGCGATGATGGCCCCCATGGCCGCGAACTGGCGCAGCTGTTCGGGCGTCGCCTTGGTGTTGGCGCCGAGATCGAGCATGTGGGTGTGGCCGTGGGCCGCCGGAATCGCGGAGATGATGGCGGCGCGCTCCACTCCGGGCAACGTCTTCAGCACGAAGTGCGCGATCGCGGTCAGCGCCCCGGTGTTGCCGGCACTCACGCAGGCGCAGGCGCCGCCGTTGTGCACCAGGTCGACCGCCACCCGCATCGAGGAATCCTTCTTGTGGCGGATGGCTTCGCGCGGCTTCTCCTCCATCGTCACCACCTGCGAGGCCGCGGCCACCGCGGTGCGCTGGCGCACGGCGGCCGGCTGGGCGGAGAGCGCCGCGGCGATCAGCTGCGGGTCGCCGACCAGCGTCGCGTGCAGCTCGGCATCGTCGGCGAGGGCACGCAGTGCCCCCGCCACGTACTCGCGCGGCTCATGATCGCCGCTCATCACGTCGATCGCGATCGGCAGCACGCGGATTCCCGGGTACGGCGCGCCGACGGGGACTATTCCTGCTCTTCGGTCTCGGCCGGCTTCTCGATGACGCGCCGGCCCCGATAGAAGCCATCGGGAGTAATGCGGTGCCGCAAGTGGGTCTCGCCCGACTGCGGATCGGTCGACAGCGCCGGCTTCGCGAGACCGTCGTGCGAGCGGTGCATGCCGCGTCGCGAGGGTGTCTTGCGGCTCTTTTGAACAGCCATTTGGATCAGCTCCTGATTCGACTCACTCTAACGTTTCAGCAGGTCCGCAAGCCGCGCAAACGGCCTGTGCGTATCTTGCCCGTGCTCCGTGGCGGCGTTCTCCGCCGGCGCGCCACACGGCTCGCCCTCACCGTGCAGGGCCACGATGGGCATCGTCAGCAGCAGCTCCTCCGTGATGAGCGCCCCGATGCTGATTCGGCCGCCGGTGGCCAGCACCGGCTCGAGCTCCGTCGGCACGCGCGCGACGTCGGCAACGGATGCGACCAGCGCAACCTTGCAGACCGTATCGACGTGTACGCTCATCGGCCGCATGCATCGCTGGCACTGAAGCGCCGCCGCACCGCGCACCGTGAGCTCCACCACGGGAATCCCCTGAACCCGCGCAAAGCGCGCACGCCCCGCGACGCTTCCTGCGATCGCCGGGGGGAGGCCGGTCAGCTCCGCGAGCGGGACGGCAAAATCGACCTCCGCTGCGCCGTCAGCCAGCCGGTCCACTTCAAGCGGCCTCGCCCAGGGCTGCGACATG
Source organism: Gammaproteobacteria bacterium (assembly GCA_027307325.1). Taxonomy (GTDB): domain Bacteria; phylum Pseudomonadota; class Gammaproteobacteria; order Steroidobacterales; family Steroidobacteraceae; genus 13-2-20CM-66-19. The sequence continues at coordinate 1,710 of DAHUXE010000115.1, forward strand.
GGGCGCGTATAATAGGTAGCGAGTCCTCCCAAGTCAAAGCCGGATTTGGGGCTAAGCCATTGTTTCTCGAAGGCGATTCACACGCCTTAAGTATCGCGTGCCGCAACTCATCCTCGCCTCTACCTCGCCGTACCGACGCGCGCTCCTCACGCGGCTCGGGGTCGAGTTCGAGGCGGTAGCACCGGGAGTCGGCGAGCAGCACCTCCCCGGAGAATCCGCGGCGGATCGGGCGCTGCGGCTCGCGAGCGCCAAGGCGCAGGCGGTGAGCGTCCGCTACCCGGCGGCGCTGGTTATCGGCAGCGACCAGGTAGCGGCCTGCGGCAGCGATATCCTCGACAAGCCGGGCACCGCCGCGCGCTGCCGCGAGCAGCTCGGGCGTGTCTCGGGGCGAAGCGCGCACTTCTACACTGCCGGTGTGCTGCTCGGCGCCGGGCTGCACCTGGCGCACGTCGACACCACCACGGTGGTATTCCGCAAACTATCCCCCGGCGAGATCGATCGCTACGTCGCCCGCGAGCAGCCGTTCGATTGTGCCGGCGGCTTTCGGGCCGAGGCCCTGGGTGTAGCGCTCTTCGACTGCATCGAGAGCCAGGATCCGACGGCCCTCATCGGCCTGCCGCTCATCTGGCTCGCGGGCGCGCTGCGCGCCGCGGGCTTGCAGTTGCCGTAGCCTCGAGCCGCGGCGCGGCCGCGAGCTTTTCGAGCACCGCGCTGAGCTCCTCCGGCAGTGGCGTATTGACGCTGAACTCGCCACCCTGCGGCCAGGTGAAACTCACGCTCGAGGCGTGCAGGAACATGCGCGTGAGCCCGAGCGCGCGCAGCACGCGGTTGAAGGCCTCGTCGCCGTATTTGGCGTCCCCCGCCACCGGGTGCCCGGCGTGCGCAGCGTGTACGCGGATCTGATGCGTGCGCCCGGTATCGAGAGTGACCTCGACGAGCGTGGCGACGCGGCCGAAGAACTGCACCGGCCGGAAACGGCTCCTCGAGGGCTTGCCGGAAGCGTCGGCGCGCACGGTACGCTCTCCGCCGACACGCGTGTCGGTACGCAGCGGCACGGCGATGCGCTTCTCGCCGAGGGCCCACTTGCCCTTGAGGAGCGCCAGATACCGCTTCTCGAAGCCGTCCTCGCGCAACAGCGCGTGGAGCGTCCGAAGAGTGGCGGTATCCCGCGCCACCAGCAGACACCCGCTCGTGTCCCGGTCGAGCCGGTGCACGAGCTCGAGGGATTCCTGCGGCCGCAGCAGCCGCAGCGCCTCGATGACGCCCGAGCTCACGCCGCTGCCGCCATGTACGGCGACTCCGGCGGGCTTGTCGAGCACCAGCAGCCGCGCATCCTCGTGGATGACCGCGCCGCGTATGCGCGCGAGCAGGTCCGGCCCCGGCTTCCCGGGCTCGGGAGCGGGCAGCACCCGCACCGGCGGGAGGCGGATCCGGTCCTGGGCCTTGAGGCGCGTCTCGGGGCCGGCCCGGTGGCCGTTGACCCGCACTTCGCCTTTGCGAATCACGCGGTAAACGCGGCTGCGGGGCACGTCGCCGAGGCGTTTACGAACGAAATTATCGAGCCGCTGGCCTGCCTCCTCCGCCGTGACTTCCAGGTGCTGTACCTTTGTACGGATTTCTCCGGCTTCGTGCTCCGGCAAGGGGTCCTCGACGTAAGGCATTGTTTCTACAATAGTCTCTCAGTATACTCTCGCCGTCGTCCGTGATGCGGACGCGCCAATGGCTTGGGCTGGCTCTTGAGCCGCCCGGGCCTCTTTAGTTGGACCTCCTTAAATCGAGGCCATCGCATTGGGCCGACAAGATCGCGCCACCTGCGTCGAAACTCCCGAATCGAGAGATTCCGCAGATGGGGCCGTCGGTTGAGTTCACCGAAGGTTTCCTCCACCCGCTTCCCCGGTGAGGCGGGCAAGAACGTGAACAACGAGAGTCGCACTCCCTTGTCAGTTGCTGGAAAACTTCGCTGCCGCGGACCTCGGGTCCCGCGGCCTCCCGTCGTGTGCTTGCCGGCCCTTCAACGCACAAGTAGGGCACATGAAGAGAATGCTAGTGAATGCAACTCAGGAAGAGGAGTTGCGCGTCGCTCTGGTTGATGGACAGAAGCTGTTTGACCTGAGTATCGAGTTACCTTCCCGCGAGCAGAAGAAAGCCAACGTCTACAAGGCCCGGATTTCCCGCGTCGAGCCCTCGCTCGAGGCCTGCTTCGTCGATTACGGCGCCCAGCGCCACGGCTTCCTCCCGCTGAAGGAAGTCTCCAGGGAATACTTCCGCCAGCAGCCGCAGGGCGGCCGGATGATCATCCGCGAGCTCCTCTCCGAGGGGCAGGAAGTCATCGTGCAGGTCGAGAAGGAGGAGCGCGGCACCAAGGGTGCGGCCCTCACCACCTTCATCAGCCTCGCCGGGCGCTTCCTGGTGCTCATGCCGAACAACCCGCGCGCCGGCGGCGTCTCGCGCCGCATCGAGGGCGAGGACCGCGATCAGATGCGCGAGGTCATGAACCAGCTGCAGATCCCCGACGGCATGGGCGCGATCGTGCGCACCGCCGGCGTCGGCCGCTCGGCCCCGGAGCTCCAGTGGGATCTCGATAACCTCAAGGTGCAATGGGAGCAGATTGCCGCCGCGGCCAAGGACCGCCAGGCACCGTTCCTGGTCGTCCGCGAGAGAGACGCGGTCACCCGCGCCATGCGCGATTACCTCTCCGACGACGTCGGCGAGGTGCTGGTCGACAGCCAGGCGGCCTTCGAGAAGGCGCAGGAGTACATGCAGCGCTTCATGCCGGCCGAGGCCCAGCGGCGCCTCAAGCTCTATACCGACGACATTCCGCTCTTCACCCGCTTCCAGATAGAGAGTCAGATCGAGTCGGCCTACGCGCACAAGGTGCAGCTGCCATCCGGCGGCAGCATCGTCATCGACTACTCCGAGGCGCTGGTGTCCATCGACATCAACTCGGCGCGCGCCACGCGCGGCAGCGATATCGAGACGACCGCGACCAATACCAACCTGGAAGCCGCCGACGAGATCGCCCGCCAGTTGCGTATCCGCGATATCGGTGGCCTGATCGTCATCGACTTCATCGACATGGAATCGAGCAAGAACCAGCGCGACGTCGAGGACCGGCTGCGGGATGCGATGAAGATGGACCGCGCCCGCATCCAGATCGGGCGCCTGTCGCGCTTTGGCCTCCTCGAGATGTCGCGCCAGCGCCTGCGGCCCTCGCTCGGGGAAACGAGCCACATCGTCTGTCCGCGCTGCGTCGGCATAGGCAGCATCCGCAGCGTCGAATCCATGACGCTGGCGGTGCTGCGCCTGATCGGCGAGGAGCTGCGCAAGGACCGCACGGCGCGCGTGATCGCCCAGGTTCCGGTGGCGGTAGCGACGTATCTCATCAACGAGAAGCGCGAGTGGCTGCGCACCCTCGAGGACAAGACCAGCGCCGAGCTCATCATCGTGCCGAACGAGAACATCCAGACGCCCGGATACTCGATCAAGCGCGTGCGCGACGACGAGATCGAGCTGCCCGAGAACAAGCAGGCGACCTATCTCATGCCGACCGCGCCCGAGGTCGCCGAGCCCGGCAGCGCTCAGGACAAGAAGCCTCAGTCGGAAGCACCAGCGGTGGTGGCCTTGTTGCCCGCCACCCCGGCGCCTCTCGGAGCCTCGGCGCCGGCGGCGGTGCGCGAGCACGCCGGCGACGGCGAGCAGCGCGCGCGCGAGGGTTTCTGGTCGCGCTTCAAGCGCTTTCTGGTCGGCGAGCCCGCCAGCTCCGCCGAACCTCGGCCGGCGGCGGGAGTGGCGCCCTCCGGCGGCACGCGCCGCGACGATGAGCGCCGCCGCGACGGGCGCCGCGACGTACGCCGCGAGCATTCCCGCCACGGACGCCACTCGGAGGGTGCACGCCGCGAGCGCGGTGACGGGCGCGAGCGCGACCGGGATCGCGGTCGCGGCCGCGACATGCGCGACCGGGACCGCAACCGCGACAGCCAGGGTCGCGGCGGCCGCGATCGCTTCCCAGAGCGCGCCGCAGGCGAGCGGAGCGCCAGCAGGCCCGAAAGCGCCCCGCCGGAGGACAACCGCCCGGGCGGCGAACGCGCTCCGG
>DAHUXE010000117.1 GCA_027307325.1 Gammaproteobacteria bacterium
ACGGTGCACGCGCGCTCGGGGATCTCGGTCAAGCTGTCGGCGCTCGAGCCGCGCTACACGCTGCTGCAGAGCGAGCGCGTCAACGAGCGGCTCGGCCCGCGGATGCTCGAGCTCGCACGCCGCGCCGCCCGCGCCGGCATCGGCATGACCATCGACGCCGAGGAGGCGGACCGGCTCGACCTGTCGCTCGACATCATCGAGACGCTGGCGCGCGATGCCGCGACCCGCGGCTGGGAGGGGCTCGGGCTCGCGGTGCAGTCCTACGGCCGGCGCGCGCCACTGGTGCTCGACTGGGCGGCGCAGCTCGCGCGCGCTGCGGGGCGGCGCATGACCGTGCGCCTGGTGAAGGGCGCCTACTGGGACAGCGAGATCAAGCGGGCGCAGGAGCGCGGACTCGCGAGCTTCCCGGTCTACACCTCCAAGGCGGCCACCGACGCGAGCTACCTCGAGGGGGTGCGGCGGCTGTTCGCGGCGCGCGCGCTGATCTACCCGCAGTTCGCCACTCACAACGCCTATACCGTGGCGGCCGTTCTGGCGCTCGCGCCGGGCGGCGCGCTCTACGAGTTCCAGCGGCTGCACGGCATGGGTGAAGGGCTGTATGGAGCGGCGCGTGCCGAATTGCCGGACCTGGCGCCGGTGCGTGTATACGCTCCGGTCGGCACGCACGAGGAGCTCCTGCCGTATCTGGTGCGGCGGCTGCTCGAGAACGGCGCCAACAGCTCCTTCGTCCACCAGTTCATGAATCCACAGATACCCGTGGAGCAGGTCGTGGGCGATCCCGTCTCCTCCCTGGCCGCCGGCTCGTCCGGCGCGCCGCGGGTGCGCGAGCCCGCCGGGCTCTTCGGCGCGGAGCGCGCCAATTCCGCCGGCGAGGACTTCGGCGACCCCGCGACGCTCGCGCTGCTCGAGGGGCAGCTGCGTGCGCACGCCGGCGAGACTTACGCGGGCGGACCGATCCTGAGCGGCCGTGCGGTGCGCGACGCGAAAGTCGCGGTCGCCTCGCCCGCCCACACCGCGGACACTGTCGGCTTCACGCGTGATGCCTCGGCGGAGGAGATCCGCGAGGCGATGGCGGCCGCGGCGCGCGCCCAGCCGGCCTGGGATGCCACCCCGGCGGCCGAGCGCGCCGCGTGCCTGACGCGCGCCGCGGATCTGCTCGAAGAGCGGCGCGGGCAGTTCCTGAGCCTGCTGGTGCGCGAGGCGGGCAAGACGCTGCCGGATGCGGTGGCGGAAGTGCGCGAGGCGGTGGATTTCTGCCGCTACTATGGGGCGCGCGCCCGCGAGCTCTTCGGGGCGCCCGCGGAGATGCCGGGCCCCACCGGCGAGCGCAATACGCTCTCGCTGCACGGCCGCGGGGTGTTCGTTTGCATCAGCCCGTGGAACTTCCCGCTCGCTATCTTCACCGGGCAGATCACGGCGGCGCTCGCCGCCGGCAATGCCGTGGTGGCCAAGCCCGCGCCCGCAACCCCGCTGATCGCACACGCGATGACGCGCCTGCTGCACGAAGCCGGGGTGCCCGGCGCGGCTCTGCAGCTCACGCCCGCAGACGGACCGCCGTTCGGCGCGGTGGCGCTCACCCATCCGGCGCTCGCCGGCGTCGCCTTCACCGGCTCGACCGCGACCGCGGCCGCGATCAATCGCACGCTCGCAAGCCGCGACGGCCCGATCGTGCCGCTGATCGCCGAGACCGGCGGCGTGAACGCCATGGTGGTCGACGCGACGGCGCTGCCCGAGCAGGTGGTCGACGACGCGATCACCTCGGCGTTCACCAGCGCGGGCCAGCGCTGCTCGGCGCTGCGCGTGCTGTACCTGCAGGAGGAGATCGCGGACCGCGTGATCGAGATGCTGACCGGCGCGATGCGGGTCCTGCGCATCGGCCCGCCGCAGGAGCTTTCCACCGACGTAGGTCCCGTGATCTCGGAAGCCGCGCGCGCGCGGCTCGCGCGCCATGCCGAGCGCATGCGCGCGGAGGCGAAGCTCCTCTACGCCTGCGAGCTCGATCCGGCGCTCACGGCCGCCGGCCACTACTTCCCGCCGCAGATGTTCGAGCTCCGCTCCCTCGATCAGCTCAAGACCGAGGAGTTCGGGCCGATCCTGCACGTGGCGCGCTACCGGAGCGACGAGCTGCCGCGGGTGCTGGCGGCAATCCGCGGCACGGGCTATGGGCTGACGCTCGGGGTGCACAGCCGCCTCGAGAGCGTCGCGGCGCACGTATTCCAGTCGCTGCCGGTGGGCAACACTTACGTGAACCGCAACATGATCGGCGCGGTGGTCGGCGTGCAGCCCTTCGGCGGCCAGGGCCTGTCGGGTACCGGGCCGAAGGCCGGTGGGCCGCACTACCTGCTGCGCTTCGCCACCGAGCGGACGCTTACGATCAACACCGCCGCGATCGGCGGCAACGTCGAGCTGCTTTCCTGAAAGAGGTTGAAAAAGGGGGGATCATGGCCGAGTACAAGACGAAATGCTTCTGCGGGGCGGTCGAATTCACCGTTAGCGGCGAGCCGGTCGCGATGGGCTATTGCCACTGCGCGTCGTGCCGGCACTGGTCCGCAGGACCGGTGAATGCGTTCACCCTGTGGCAGCCGAGTGCCGTCAGGGTGACCAAGGGGGCCGACAACATCAGCACCTATAACAAGACCCCGGTGAGCTACCGCAAGTGGTGCAAGACCTGCGGTGGCCACCTCTTTACCGAGCACCCGCCGCTCAAACTGACGGACGTGTTCGCCGCGATGCTGCCGACGCTCAAGTTCACGCCCGGCGTGCACGTGAATTACCAGGAGACCGTGCTGCGCATGCGCGACGGCTTACCCAAGCTCAGGGACTTCCCGAAGGAATTCGGCGGCTCGGGCGAGGCGGTGCCGGAGTAGAGCCGGCAGTGCCGGCACTCGCGCCGCAATGCCGGGCGGCGTGCGTGTGTGCCCCGGAAATGGCTTTCGGGGTGCAATGGTAGAAAGTCATCAAATTTGCCCCCTGGGGCCCCTGTAGAGGGCCTCAAGGAGCCATAGTTAGACACTTTTCTACCTATTGCGGGCTGGAGTCATTTTCGGGGTACCACATACTCGGCGGGTGTTGAACGAGCACCTGTGTCCCGTGTTCCGTGCGCTCGCCGACTCGAGGCGCCTCTGGTACATCGAGGGCCTGCGGGAGGGCGAGGTAAGCTTTGGCGACTTCGCCGAGATTTTTCCGCTGTCGCAGCCGACCGTGATTCACCACCTGAAGGTCCTCGAGGAGTGCGGTCTGCTGCTCAGCCGGAAAGAGGGCCGGTTGCGGCTCTATACGCTGCGGCCCGAGGGCCTCAAGCAGGCATACGATTGGATGCAGAGCATCGTCTGGAGCGCTTACCGGGCAGCGCCCGGCAGCGTGCTGCGCGTCCAGCCGCCGCCGCGCTCCTAACTCGCGCCGACGGGCACCGGTCGCAACTCCGCGAGCAGCACTTCGAGTGACTCGACGGGCGCCGAGCAGGTGCTGCCGCGGCAGATGTAAGCCACGGCCGCGCCGCGCGGCGCCTTGTCCGCGAGCGCCGCCGGCAGGCCGGTCGCATCGGCCGGAATCGCCAGCACCATGCGCCGCGGCGCGAACCTGCGTGCGAGCTCGCGTCGCCAGGCCTCGATCGCCGCCGCCTCCCCGCGCAGGATCACGATCTCCGGCGGCTGCAGCAGCTCCTCGAGCGCGGTCAGCAGCGTGACGTGCGACAGCGGGTACTTCCCCATGGCCGGCCACGCCGCGCGCAGCGTGCGTTCGGCTGCCGCCAGGTAGCGCGGCTCGCCGAGCAGATGCCCGAGGCGCTGCAGCGTGAAGGCCGCGATGCCGTTGCCGGAGGGGATCGCATCGTCGCCGAAGGCCTTGGAGCGGTGGATCAGCTGCTCGTGGTCGTCGGAGGTGAAGTAGAAGCCCCCGTCCTTGTCATCGGCGAAGTGCCTGAGCACCACCTCGGTCAGCTGCCGCGCAAACTCCAGCTCCTCGGCGTGGAAGCGCACCTGCTGCAGCTCGAGCAGCGCGTCGACGAGATAGACGTAGTCGTCGAGGTAGGCGTTGAGGTGCGCGCGGCCGTCCTTGGCTGTTGCGAGCAGCCGGCCATCGCGCCACAGCGTGTTGCGGAGAAAGTCGAGAGCCCGGCTCGCGGCGGCCGCCAGATGCTCGGCGGCGTGCACGCGCGCCGCGATCGCCAGCCCGCGGATCATGAGCGCGTTCCAGGAGGTGAGCGCGCTGCTTGCAAGCGCCCGCGACAAGCTGCTTGCATTGCGCGCGCAGCG
>DAHUXE010000017.1 GCA_027307325.1 Gammaproteobacteria bacterium
GAGGCCAATGTGATGCAGTTCACTCATTGGCGACTCACTCGATCACCTTGGGCACCAGATACAGCCCCGCGGCCACCTGGGGCGCGTTCTGCTGGTACTCGGCGTGGTGGTCCTGCTCGGTCACGAGGTCGGTCCGCAGCCGCTGCGACAGCCCCGGCAGCGGGTGCGCCATGGGAGTGACGCTCGCGGTATCGGCACGCTCGAGGGCGCCGACGAACTCGAGGATGCGCGACAAGCTGTCCTGGTAGACGGGGAGCTCGGCGGCGGTGAGCTCCAGGCGCGCCAGGGCGGCGATGCTCTCGATCTGCTCGCGGGTGAGGGCCATGGGAGTGCGGCTCTAAGGGAGGCTGCGAACTGCGGAAAATGAGCGGAAAATCATACATGTTGCCTTGCTGAATGTCCTGTCGGTTGCTAGATTACCGGCCACTTTCGGGGTCTTCCCCCACTTTCCGGTCGCTTCATGCTCAAACGCCTGCGTGGTTATTTTTCCAGCGATCTTTCGATCGACCTGGGTACGGCCAACACCCTCATCTACGTCCGTGACAAGGGCATCGTGCTCAACGAGCCGTCCGTGGTCGCGGTGCAGGATGAGCCCGGGCGCGGCAGCAAGGTGATCGTCGCGGTCGGCACCGAGGCGAAGGCCATGCTCGGGCGTACGCCGGGACACATCACCGCCGTGCGTCCCATGAAGGACGGCGTGATCGCCGACTTCACCTACACCGAGAAGATGCTGCAGTACTTCATCAACAAGGTGCACGGCCAGCGCATGATCAAGCCCTCGCCGCGCGTGCTGGTGTGCGTGCCGTTCGGCTCGACCCAGGTCGAGCGGCGCGCGATCCGCGAGTCGGCCGAAGGCGCCGGCGCGCGCAACGTGGCGATCGTGAGCGAGCCGATGGCGGCGGCGGTGGGCGCGGGGCTTCCGGTGCACGAGGCGCGCGGCTCGATGGTGCTCGACATCGGCGGCGGAACTTCCGAGGTCGCGGTGCTGTCCCTCAACGGCATCGTGTACGCCAACTCCGCGCGCATCGGCGGTGACCGCTTCGACGAGGCGATCATGAACTACGTGCGGCGCAACTACGGCATCCTGATCGGCGAGGCGACCGCCGAGCGCATCAAGATCGAGATCGGCTCGGCCTATCCCGGGCAGCAGGTGCGCGAGCTCTCGGTGAAGGGGCGCAACCTCTCCGAGGGCGTGCCGCGCAGCTTCACCCTGAACAGCAACGAGATCCTCGAGGCGCTGCAGGAGCCGCTGCAGGCCATCGTGAGCGCGGTCAAGCAGGCGCTCGAGCAGACGCCGCCCGAGCTCGGCGCCGACGTCGCCGAGCGCGGCATCGTGCTCACCGGCGGCGGCGCGCTGCTGCGTGACATCGACAAGCTCCTCACCGAGGAGACCGGGCTTCCGGTCGTCGTCGCCGACGACCCGCTCACCTGCGTGGCGCGCGGCGGCGGGCGCATCCTCGAGCTGATGGACGAGCTCGGTCCGGGACACTTCGGCCTCGAGTAGCGCAAGGAGCGCACTAACCCAAAGTGACGGCGTTCGGGACAGCAGCCGGCAGACCGCTGCAGGGGCGGGGCGGCTCTCCCGGCTTCCGCTTCACGCTCTACGGCGCGCTCGCCGTCGTGATCATGTACCTCGATCAGCGCGCGCATTACCTCGAGCCGGTACGCTACGCGCTGCAGGCCGCGGCCTATCCGATCCAGCTCGCCGTGAACTCCCCGCCGACCGCCTGGCGCTGGATCCGCGAGAGCTTTCAGACCCGCGACGCACTGCGCGCGGAGAATGCCCGGCTGCGCGCGCGGCAGCGCGATCTCGAGCTCATGGCGATGCGCTACGACGCCCTGGCACGCGAGAACGGCGAGCTGCGCGGGCTGCGCGCCGCGCTGCCGCCGGTTGCCGACCGCTGGCTGCCGGCGGAGATCATCAATATCCAGCTGAGCGGCTTGCGGCAGCGCCTGCTCATCAATCGCGGTGCCAGCAACGGCGTGTTCAAGGGCCAGGCGGTGCTCGATGACCGCGGCCTCATCGGCCAGACGACCCACGTCGGCCCCTGGAGCGCGGAGGTGATCCTGATCACCGATCCGGAGCATGCGGTGCCGGTACGGATCGAGCGCACGGGCCTGCGCACCATCGCGGTCGGCGGCGGCGACGGCAGCTCGCTGGCGCTGCCCTACCTGCCGGCCAACGCCGACATCAGGAGCGGCGACCTGCTGCTCACTTCGGGCCTCGGCGGGGTATTTCCCGAGGGCTATCCCGTGGCGCGCGTCAGCGAGGTGCACCGCGATGCGGTGCAGCCGCTGGCGCAGGTGCGTGCCGTGGCCTTCTCCCACATCAACAGCGATACCGAGGTGATGCTGGTGTGGTTCCGTGCCGGTCACCCGGCGGCCCCGGCCGCGGCCGTGAGCAACCCCGCCGACGTCAAGAGCGGCAACGCCGCGATTCAGCCGCTCGCGGCACCTGAGCGTGCGCCGGCTGCCGCTGCCGCGCGCGGGGAAGGTGCGGCGCGCCGCGCGCCGCGGGCGTTGCGCGCGCCGGCCACGGGC
>DAHUXE010000027.1 GCA_027307325.1 Gammaproteobacteria bacterium
GCTCGGTGTCATGGTGGGCAACATGATGGGATCGAGCCTCGCCATGGCGCCGGCGTTCGTGCTCGGACAGCTGTGCGACGTCGTCGATCTCGACGGGCCGACTTTCCTCGCGCACGACCGCACGCCGGCGGTGCGCTACGCACGCGGCATGATCTGGTGCGACGACGCCGTCTGGGGCGGCGCGGCCGCACGCGCGGCGTGAGCCAGGGCCGGCTGCGGAACGGACCTGGACGCGGGGCTCTCGAGGGTGTCCACGTGGTTTCAGCGCCGGCTGCTTCCCGGTCTCGCCTTCAAGGCGGTGGTCATCGGCGGCGGCTACGCCACGGGGCGCGAGCTCGCCGAGTTCTTCCTGCCGAGCGGACCCTGGGGCGGCATCGCCGCCATGGTGCTCGCGATGGCGATCTGGAGCGCGATCTGCACGACGACGTTCATTTTTTCGCGCGCCAGCGGCGCGCTGGACTATCGCACCTTCATCCGCGCCCTGCTGGGCCCGGCCTGGATCGCCTTCGAGGTGGTGTACGTGCTGTTCGTCGTGCTGGTGCTCGCGGTGTTCGGCGCCGCCGCCGGCGCCATCGGCGCGGCGACTCTCGGCGCTCCGACGATCGCCGGCACCATCGCACTGATGACGGCCATCGCGCTCGTAACCGCCTGGGGCAACACGTCGGTGGAGCGGCTGTTCACCTATGTGTCGTTCCTTCTCTACGGTGTGTACGTGCTGTTCGGGGTGTTCTCCTTCACTCACTTCGGCGGGCAGATCATCGCGGGCTTCGGCCTTCCTAAGCCGCTGCACGGCTGGGTGACGGGTGGCGTGCAGTACGCGAGCTACAACGTCATCGGCGCAGTAGTCATCCTGCCGGTGCTGCGGCATCTCAGGAGCAACCGCGACGCCGTGATCGCCGGCGTCGTCGCAGGTCCGCTCGCGATGTTGCCGGCGCTCATGTTCTTCAGCTGCATGATGGCCTATTACCCGGAGATTGCGGACGCGACGCTGCCCTCCGACTATCTCCTGCAGAGGCTCGGGCTCCCCGTCTTCCGCTATCTCTTCCAGCTCATGATCTTCGCGGCGCTCCTCGAGAGCGGCACGGGCTTCGTGCATGCCATCAACGAGCGCATCGGCCTCGCCTGGCGGCACCGGCGCAACGCCGAGCTCGGGCGCGCGCCGCGTCTTGCGATCGCGCTCGGCACGCTCGTTTTCTGCATGCTGCTCGCCGAGCGCTTCGGGCTCGTGACGCTCATCGCCCGGGGCTACCGGCTGTTTGCGTACGTAGTGCTGCTGGTTTTTGTGTTGCCGCTCTTCACCATCGGTATCTACCGCCTCGTGAGCCACAAGGTGGTAGCGCAGAGGGTTGCATGAACGCCATGAGATCCGTCGCCGCTGCCGCGCTCGCCTGCAGCTTCGCAGCCGCGCACGCCGCACCACCGCAGGACTTCGCGCGCCGCGTCGAGGCGGCGCGCTCGAGCGTCGGGGTGCCGGGGATGGCGATCTCCATCGTCGAGAACGACCGGGTGACGTTCGCCCAGGGCTTCGGCGTGCGCGCCCTCGGCGAAGCTGCGCGCGTCGATGCCGACACGATCTTTCCTACCGGCTCGACCGGCAAGGCCTTCACGGTGGCCGATCTCGCGATCCTCGTCGATCAGGGCAGGATCGGCTGGGACGACCGCGTCACCGAGCGGCTGCCGGGATTCGAGATGTATGACCCATGGGTCACGCGCGAGATCACGATCCGCGACCTGCTGGTTCACAGGAGCGGCCTGGGACTGGGAGAAGGCGACCTGCTGTTCGTGCCGCGCACCAAGCTCACGCGCGCGGAGTCGGTGCGGCGCCTGAGGTATCTCAAGCCCGCGAGCAGCTTTCGTTACGGCTTTGCCTACGACAACGTGCTCTATATGGTGGCGGGCCAGCTCATCGAAGCGGTGAGCGGGAAGACCTGGGAGAAATTCACCGCGGAGCAGGTGTTGCAGCCCGCCGGGATGCTGCATTCGACCTCGGACGAGCCGGCGCGCTTCGCCACCGCGAATCGGGCCTACCCGCATGCGCGCATGGACGGAGGGATGCGCGGCGTCGGCACGCAGGAGCGGCTCGATGAGCGCGACGAGCTCGGGCGCAACGGCGCCCCGGCGGGCGGGCTCACGGTGAGCGCCAACGACATGGCGCGCTGGCTCCTCATCCAGCTGGACCGCGGCGAGCTGCCGGGCCACTCGGGCCGGCTGTTCTCGGAAGAGGCGCACCGGCAGATGTGGAAGCCGATGGTGCTGCAGCCGGTCGCCGAGGCCCCCGAACCGCTCAAGGCGACCCAGCCGATGTTCAACACCTACGCGCTCGGCTGGGACGTCACCGACTACGCCGGGACGAAGCTCGTGTGGCACGGCGGTGCGGTGCTGGGATTTCTCACCGCCGTGGTGCTGATTCCGGAGAAGCACGTCGGCTTCTCGATCGAGATCAACAGCGAGGACGGCGAGATCATCCGCGGACTCATGTACGAGCTGCTCGATCACTATCTCGGCCGGCCGCACGTCAACTGGGTGGCGCGCTACCGGACGCTGAAGCAGCAACGCATCTCCGAGGCGCTCGCCTCGCTCAAGACCGCCGCGGCCGCGCCGGCCGCCGTCGGGCCGTCGCTGCCGCTCGGCGGCTACGCTGGCACCTATGCCGATCCCTGGTACGGCAACATCGAGATCACGGCAAATGACGGCCGGCTGACCATCGACTTCAAGTCGACGCCGCGCATGAGCGGCACGCTCGAGCATTACCAGTACGACACCTTCATCGCGCGCCTCGACGACAAGACCATCGAGCCGCCGTACGTCACCTTCGATCTCGACGCGGACGGGAAGATCGACCGCATCACCATGAAGCCGGTATCGCCGCTCGCGGACTTCAGCTACGACTACCGGGACCTGCTGTTCACCCCGGTGAAGGAGCATCGGCCATGAGTCGCAGGATGAGAGCACGGCTGACGGCAATCTGTTCCGCGGCGGCGGCCTTGTGGACGGCGGGCGGCCCGGCCTTCGCTGCGGACACCGGGCCGCACGACGTCGTCATCCGGCACGCCATGATCTACGACGGCGAGGGCGGCCCGTCTTATGCGGGTGAGGTCGCGATCGACGGCGATCGCATCGCGTACGTCGGGCCGCAACGGGCGAGCAAGGGCCGTCTCGAGGTCGATGCGGGAGGCGAGGCCGTGGCGCCCGGATTCATCGACATGATGGGACACTCGGAGGAGTCGCTGCTGGTCGATGGCCGCGGCGTGAGTGCACTCAAGCAGGGCGTCACGCTCGATATCTTCACCGAGGGGTCGATGGGGCCGCTCTCGCCCGGGATGGCGAAGCTCATGAAGGCGCGCCAGGGCGACGTCAAGTACGACGTGACCTGGTCGACCCTCGGGCAGTACCTGGACCATCTGGAGAAGCACGGCATCTCCCCCAACGTCGCGAGCTTCGTCGGCGAGGGCGAGGTGCGGGTCAACGTGCTGGGCGAGGGCGACGTGCAGCCGACGCCGGCACAACTCGATGAGATGCGCGCCCTCGTGCACCAGGCGATGGAGGAGGGGGCGCTCGGGCTCACCACCGCGCTCATCTACGCGCCCAACAACTACGCGAAGACGCCCGAGCTCATGGCGCTGGCGCGCGAGTCGGCGCGCTGCGGCGGCATGTACACCGCGCACATGAGGAGCGAAGGCGATCACATCGAGGCTGGGGTCCAGGAGACCATCGACATCGCGCGCGACAGCGGCGCGCCGGCGGAGATCCATCACTTCAAGTTCATCGGGCGCGACAACTGGGGCAAGCGCGACCAGGTGGTGGCGATGATCAGCGCGGCGCGCGCCGCAGGCATACGCATCACGGCCGACATGTATACCTACACCGCCGGTGGCACCGCGCTCGCGGCCTCGCTCCCGCCGTGGGCGCACGCCGGCGGCCCCGAGGCCCTGGTCAAGCGTCTCAAGGACCCCGCCGAGCGCGCCAAGGTCATCGCCGCGATGCAGGAGCCGCATCCGAAGGACTGGGAGAACCTCTACCAGCAGGCGGACGCCGACGGCATGCTGGTGCTCGCCGCGAAAACGCCCGAGGTGAAGCGGCTCATCGGCAAGACCATCGCGCAGATCGCGCGCGAGCGCCATGTCAGTCCCGAGGATGCGATCGTCGATCTCGTGATCGAGGACGATGCCGGGGCGGGCGCCGCCTACACCATCATCAGCGAGGCGAACATCGGCAAGCAGATCGTGCTGCCGTGGGTGAGCTCGGGGTCGGACGCCGAATCGAGCGCGCCCGAGGGCGTATTCCTGCTCTCATCCACCCATCCGCGCGCCTACGGGAACTTCGCGCGCCTGTTCGCGAAGTACGTGCGCGAGGAGCACCTCCTCAGCGTGCAGGAAGCGGTCCGCAAGCTCACCTCGCTGCCGGCGGACGTGCTGTCGCTTCAAGGTCGCGGGCGGCTCAAGGCGGGCAACTTCGCCGACGTCGTTGTCTTCGACCCGGCGACGTTCCAGGATCACTCGACCTACCAGAAGGCGATGCAATACGCGACCGGGGTCAAGGACGTCTTCATCAACGGCCAGCTGGCCCTGAAGGACGGCGAGCCGACCGGTGCGCACAGCGGACGCGTGCTGCGCGGGCGAGCCTGGACCGGTGCGCCCGGGGGCGGCTGCCGGCAATCGAGCCGGGACTGGACCTGGATCGATCAGCCGCCGCGCGCGCCGTGAAGGAACGGCGCGGGCTCTAAGGCCCGGGCGATACGGCGTCTCATGGGCGCATGTTACGCTCGCGCGCGTGAGCGAATCTCTTCCCGTCGTGTTGATCCCGGGATTGCTCGCGTCGGCGCGCCTCTACGGCGCGCAGCTTCCCGAGCTCTGGCGGCGCGGGCCGGTGATGATCGCCGATCACACGCGCGCCGACAGCATGGCGGCGATCGCCAGCGGCATCCTCGCGAGCGCACCGCCGCGCTTCGCGCTCGCGGGCCTGTCGATGGGCGGCTACCTGTGCTTCGAGATCCTGCGCCAGGCGCCGGCGCGCGTGGCGAAGCTGGCGTTGCTCGACACCGCCGCGCGCGCCGACACGCCCGAGGCGACCGCCATGCGCCGCGCGCAGATGGCACAGGCCTCGGCCGGGCGGCTCGCCGAGGTGGTGGAGGCACAGTTCGAGCGCGCCGTGCATCCGGCGCACCGCAACGATCCACAGCTGCGCGAGACGAACCGCCTGATGGCAGCGGAGGTAGGGCCTGAGGCCTTTCTGAGGCAGCAGACCGCGATCATGGGGCGTCCCGACTCGCGGCCCCAGCTTGGCTCCATCGGCTGTCCGACGCTCGTGCTGGTCGGCGAGCAGGACGAGCTCACGCCTCCCGAGCGCGCCGTCAAGATGGCGCAGGGCATCCGCGGGGCGCGGCTCGTGACCGTGCCCGGGTGCGGACACCTGTCGACGCTCGAGCGGCCGCTCGAGCTGACGCGCGCGCTGCTCGACTGGCTCGCGGGCTGAGGCGCGATGGCGTCCGCCGCGCAACGGGTACGACTATTCGCGCATCCCGACACGCCGGGTGAGTGGGTGTGGAGCATCGGCGCGGAGGTGGAGCTCACGCCGGGTGCCGCGCTCGTGTGCCGCTACGAGCTGCACGGGGACGTCGGCCGGCTGCGCGTGCCGGCCGCACGTACCGGCCGCCGCGCCGACGGGCTGTGGCAGCACACCTGCTTCGAGGTGTTCGCCGCGGCGCCCGGCGGCGGCTACTACGAGTTCAACTTCGCGCCGTCGCTCGAGTGGGCGGCGTACCGCTTCAGCGGCTACCGCGAGGGCATGACGCCCGCCGCTCTCGCGCGCGCGCCGGGACTCAAGGCGCGCCGCACCGCCGACCAGCTCGAGCTGACCGCGCAGCTGTACCTCGAGGGCCTGAGCGAGCTCGCGCGCGGCCCGCGGCTGCGCCTGGGCTTGAGCGCGGTGGTCGAGGACGACGGTGGTAGGCTCTCGTACTGGGCGTTGCAGCACGCGCCCGGCAACCCGGATTTTCACCACCCCGACGCCTTCGCCCTCGAGCTCGCCGCTTCATGAAATTCGGCATCGACCGCCTCATCGAAGACCCGGCCCTGCGCGCGCCGCTCGCCGGCAAGCGCCTCGCGCTGCTCGGGCATCCCGCCTCGGTGACGCGCGATCTCACGCATTCGCTCGATGCGCTCGCGGCCTGCGGCGGCCTCAGGGTGAGCGCCGCCTTCGGCCCGCAGCACGGGCTGCGCGGCGACAAGCAATACAACATGATCGAGTCGCCGGACTACACAGATCCGGTGCATCACATTCCGGTATTCAGCCTCTACGGCGCGGTGCGCCGGCCCACGGCCGCGATGCTGGACAGCTTCGACGTGCTGCTCATCGACCTGCAGGACCTGGGCTGCCGCATCTATACCTTCATCACGACGCTGCGCTACGTGCTCGAGGAGAGTGCGCGCACCGGCAAGGCGGTGTGGATCCTCGACCGACCGAACCCGGCGGGCCGGCCGGTGGAGGGGCTGCAGCTGCGCGCTGGCTGGGAGAGCTTCGTCGGCGCGGGCCCGCTGCCCATGCGCCACGGGCTCACCATGGGGGAGGTGGCACGCTGGTTCATCGCGACGCTGCGCCTCGACGTCGACTGCCGCGTGGTGGAGATGGAGGGCTGGAAGCCCGACGCGGCCCCCGGCTACGGCTGGCCGCTCGATGAGCGTACCTGGGTGAATCCGAGCCCCAACGCGCCGAACCTGTGGATGGCGCGCTGCTATGCGGGCTCCGTGCTCCTCGAGGGCACCAACCTCTCGGAAGGGCGCGGCACGACGCGGCCGCTGGAGCTGCTCGGCGCGCCGGATCTCGACGTGCACGCGCTGCTCGCCGAGATGCACGCGCTCGCGCCTGCGTGGCTGCGCGGCTGCCGCCTGCGCCCGTGCTGGTTCGAGCCGACCTTCAACAAGCACTCCGGCAGACTGTGCGCGGGAGTGCAGGTGCACGTGGAGGATGGCGCGTTCTACCGGCACGAGGCGTTCAGGCCCTGGCGGCTGTTCGCGCTCGCGCTCAAGGCGCTGCGGCGCCTGCGGCCCGAGTACGCGCTGTGGGCGGATTTTCCCTACGAGTACGAGACCGGCAAGCTCGCGATCGACGTGATCAACGGCGGCGAGCTGCTGCGGCGCTGGGTGGACGATGCCGCGGCCACCCCGGCGGATCTCGACGCCCTGGCGCGCGCCGACGAGAGCGCCTGGGAGGCGGAGCGCCGCGCGCTGCTGCTTTACTAATTAAGGTGCTCGGGATCGGCACGTCCCTGCGCCGCGCAAGCCCCGGGCGGCCATCCTGGCCGTCCGCTTGGCCCTTCGGGCCTCGCCCCTGTGCCTGGCGGCTCCAGCCTATTTGGCGCCGCAGCTTGGGTAAGGAGGCCCCTCGCCGGGCACGATCGGGCAGAGCCGCACCGGCCCGAGCTGCGCGAGGCGCGCGCTCCAGTACTTGCTGTCGAGCGCGAGCGGGTGATTCGCGTCGGGGCCACGCTCGGTCCACTCGAGCGCATAGAAATCGTCGGTTCCCTGGATCGCGAGCATGACCGAAGTCTCGCTGTGCGCCTTGCCGCCGGAGCTGACGCGCCCGCAGCTCACCACGGTGGCGAACGAGGCCTCCTTGACGATCGGCTGCGGGCCGAGATCGAGCGCGACGAAGGTGTCCGGACAGTGCCGCTGGAAGCCGCGCGCGAGCGCCCGCAGGTATGCCTGCGCGGTCGCGTCGCGGTTGTACGCCATGCCCTGAACGCCCTGGAGGGTGATCATCCGCGACCACTCGTCCACGGTCTGGCCGTCCGGGACGTGCTCGCGCACGTAGATGTTGCCGGTGGTCCGCTCGAATCCCAGCTTGAACGGCGACGGAAGGGAGAAGGCGATCAGGCGGTGGAACACGGGCGTGACTACGCGCTCGGCGGGCGGTTGAGCGGCGGCGGGCTGCGCGAGCAACACCCCGAGGGTCAGGAGGATCCGGTGGCGCATCGATGCGCAGCATAGCGCAGGCTCCGAGGGGCTTGTCTTATTCTGGCGGCGACGAGCGCAAGCCCACAGACCTTGCCGCGCGCCGTCGTCTTACGGTAAGTACAGATTTCGGCAGCGACCCATGCGCGCACAATGGCGCCACGACGCCAGGGGTTTGCCCGCCGGGAAGGCGGGTCAACGAAGAATAAGGGAGCGGGGTCATCATCTCCGGACGAGTACCGTCGCGCGTGGCGCTGGCTGCGCTCGCGACATTTCTCTCCATTCACGCCGCGCCGGCGAGCGCCGCGGCCGTGCGCACGGCGGTCGTTCGCACGAATCTCGAGCCGCTGATCCGCGCCGCGGCCGATTCGCCGGTGCAGTTCGCGGTGCCGGTGCCGCACAGCGCCTCGACCGCCAGCTCCGGGAGCTGGTCGGTCAGCGGCGGCAGGGCCACCTGGAGCTATGCGGTCCAGGTCCCGACCGCGGTGTCGCTGTCGTTTCACGCGCTCGCGGCGTCCTTGCCTGCGAGCGCCACGTTGCTGGTGAGCGGCGGGCAGAGCGCCACCAGCTACCGCGCGAGCGACCTGCGCCGGGGCGAGCTCTGGAGCCGCATCCACGCCGGGGACACGCTCGAGATCACCCTGACGGTGGCGGCCGCCGACCGTGCCGCCGTCGACTTCAGGATCGTGAGCCTGCAGGCGGGCTATCGCGCGATCGCCGCCGGCGTCGCAGACCATCCGCTCTACAGGCGCCTGGGTCTTGGGGCGGTCGGCAACGTTGCGGACAACGCCTCCTGTGTCACCAACTACGAGTGCGAGGTCACCGCAGGCAACGCCACACCGGCGGCCGCCACCGTGGCCCTGGTGGTCGAGAACCTCTATCAGTGCAGCGGCACGCTGATCAATGACGTGCCGGGCGACGACACCCCGTACGTGCTCACCGCGCGGCACTGCCAGACCGGCCGGCTCGGCGGCGGCAATCCCGCCGCGGCCGCCGCCGTCACCGTGTACTGGGACGCGACCAGCGCCTGCGGGACCGCGCTCGGATCGATCTACGGCGGCGGGCTGCCGAGTCAGACGGGCGCGCACACCGTGGTCGAGCAGCAGGACGTATGGCTCATCGAGCTCGACACCAGCCCGGTGCCGGCCGACGCGCAGTTCGCCGGCTTCGATGCCTCCGGCGGCGCGGTCGCAGGTGGCTACACGCTCCATCACGCGGAGGGCCGCGACACGCAGTTCGTGAGCTGGTCCGGGACTGCGTTTGCACTCGAGGAGCAGGACGCGCTCGGCACCGGCTACCTGTCCGACCTGCTCGAGACCGTCAATCAGACCGGCAACATCGGCCCGGGGGCTTCGGGCAGCGGCCTGTTCAACCACAACGATCAACTGGTGGGCGCGCTCGCACTCGGCCGCACGAGCACCGACCCGTCCGGCTACGGTGCCTGCCCGGCCACGCCGCCGCCCGCGCCGAACGGCGCGAATGGAGTTGCCGACTTCACGCCGCTCGCGGCCGTGTGGACTTCGAGCGCCGACACGACGAGCAGCACCGGCGGCACGACGCTGCAGTCGGTGCTCGATCCCGGGATTACCGGGAGCCTCGTCGTGCCGGGCAAGCCGCTCGAGAGGATCGCCGACAACATGCCGCCGCCGCCGGCGCCGCAAATCACCTTCAGTCCGGCGACCGTCACGGCCGGGCAATCGTTCACCGCGGGCTGGTCGGCGACCAACGCGGCGAACTGCACGCTGACCGGAGGCATTCCGGGGAGCGGCTGGGGTAACAGCGCGCAGTCGTTTCCGCCGGCCGGATCCATGACCGAGTCGGGTCCCGCGGGTCATTACACGTTCGGGCTGATCTGTCAGAGCATGGAGGCCGGGGGCTCCGCGGTCTCGACACAGGCGACGTTGACGATTACACCCGCGGCGGCCGTTCCCTCGGCGAGCCCGACACCGGGAGCGGCGGCGACCGGCGGGACGAGCGGCTCGGGCGGAGGCGGCTCGATGGGGATTGTGGAAGGCGCGGTGCTGGCGGCACTACTCGCCTTCAGCGTGCTGGGCCGGGTGCGGAGTCGGGCAGCAGGAACGTGCGCCGCGCGGCCGCTGACGCCAGCCGCTCGGCGCCGTACCAGCGGCTGAGCAGGGTCTTCTCGAGCAGCTCGGGGTTGGCCGCCGCGAATGCGGTGAAATCCGCGGCGCCTCCGCACTCCATTCGCTCCGCGATCAGCGACAGGAAGGCGATCGTGACCGTCTGGTGGAAGGCTGCGGGTCTCCCGGCCTTCTGCGCCATCGCCCGCAGCGTGCGGCTGAAGAGCAGCACCGTCTCCGGGAAGTCGTAGCGCTTCAGCATCTCGAAGGCGACGTGCACGTGCTCGCGGTGGGGGAATTCGCTCGGCACGATCTCACCGCGCATGAAGCGAGCGAGCTCGGGGCAGTCGGCCGTCATCTTTGCTCATCCTCGCGTATGCGGTGCGAGTCCTTCGCGGTCAGGTCGAGCCCGTAGACGGTACGCAGCGTCCTGATCTTCCTGAGTGTTGGCGCCGAGAACGGCGCCCTGCCCTCGAAGGCGTGCAGCACGATGCCCTCGAGCAGGTCGCCGAGCGACAGGTCGAGCTCGGTCGCAAGCGCCTTCAGCACCTTCAGCAGCCGGGTCTCGAGGCGCACTCCGGTCTGGGTGCGGGTGATAGTCTTCACGTCAGGAATGGTAACATGGTACCAAGGTACCAATGCAACCCCCGGAGCTCCGCCCGCGGGTTTTTCCGGGCGATTCCCGATAAACTACCCGGCTGCATGCAGACTGCCCCCGACATCGCCGGTTATCGCAAGCACTGGGCCGAGCGCTTCGGCACGGCGCCGTTCCTGCCCATGTCGCGCGCCGAGATGGAGCTCCTCGGCTGGGACAGCTGCGACGTCATCATCGTGACGGGCGACGCCTACGTCGATCACCCGAGCTTCGGCATGGCGATCGTCGGGCGGGTGCTCGAGGCGCAGGGCTTCCGGGTCGGCATCATCGCGCAGCCCGACTGGCGGAGTGCCGCGGCCTGCGCCGCCCTCGGCCGGCCGAACCTGTTCTTCGGCATCACCGGCGGCAACATGGATTCCATGGTCAACCGCTACACCGCCGAGCGCCGCGTGCGCAGCGACGACGCCTACACGCCGGGCGGCGTGGGTGGCGGTCGCCCCGACCGCTCGGTGATCGTGTATGCGCAGCGCGCACGCGAGGCGTTCCGCGACGTGCCGATCGTGATCGGCGGCATCGAGGCCTCGCTGCGGCGCATCGCGCACTTCGACTACTGGTCGGAGAAGGTGCGCCGCTCGGTGCTGCTCGATGCCAAGGCGGACCTGCTGGTGTACGGCAACGGCGAGCGGCAGAGCTGCGAGATCGCGCACCGCCTCGCCGCCGGCGAGCCGATCGGCGACATTACCGACGTGCGCGGCACGGTATTCGTCCGGCGCGCTACGCCCGCCGGCTGGATCGAGATCGACTCGACGCACCTCGATGCGCCCGGGCTCCTCAACCCTCCGGCCGATCCCTACGCGATGGCGGAGCGGACCCAAGCGGCTCCCGCCACGGGCGGCGCGCCGCCCTGCGCTTCCGGCACGTCGGCGCCCGCCGCCGAGCATGTCGTGCGTTTCGTGCGCCGCTTGAAGAACGCCGATCGCGAGCGCAGCGTCATTCGCATGCCGGCCTTCGAAGCGGTGGCGGACGATCCGGTGCTGTACGCGCACGCCTCGCGCATCCTGCACCTCGAGTCGAACCCCGGTAACGCCCGCGCCCTCACCCAGCGCCACGGCGATGTCGACGTGTGGCTGAATCCCCCGCCGCTGCCGCTCACCACGGCCGAGATGGACTGGGTGTACGAGCGGCCCTACGCGCGCGCCCCGCATCCCTTCTACGGCAAGGCGAACATCCCCGCCTGGAAGATGATCCGCTTCTCGGTCGCGATCCAGCGCGGCTGCTTCGGAGGCTGCACGTTCTGCTCCATCACCGAGCACGAGGGGCGCATCATCCAGAGCCGCTCCGAGACCTCCGTGCTGCGCGAGATCGAGACGGTGCGCGACACCGTAGCGGGCTTCACCGGGGTGATCTCCGACCTCGGCGGCCCGACCGCCAACATGTACCGCCTCGCCTGCCGGAGCCGCGAGATCGAGAGCGCCTGCCGCCGGCCCTCGTGCGTGTACCCGGGTATCTGCCCGAACCTCAACACCGACCATGCGCCGCTCATCCGCCTCTACCGCCGCGCGCGCGCCTTGCCCGGCATCCGCAAGGTGCTGATCGCCTCGGGGGTGCGCTACGACCTGGCGATCGGGTCGCCGGAGTACGTGAAGGAGCTCGCCGAGCACCACACCGGCGGCTACCTCAAGATCGCGCCCGAGGCGCTCGCCGAGGGACCGCTCTCCAAGATGATGAAGCCCGGGGTCGCCGCCTACGACCGCTTCAAGGAGCTCTTCGACCGCTATTCGCAGCAGGCGGGCAAGGAGCAGTACCTGATTCCGTACTTCATCGCCGCGCACCCCGGCACCTCCGATCAGGACATGCTGGAGCTGGCGTTGTGGCTGAAGCGGAACGGCTTGCGCGCCGACCAGGTGCAGGCGTTCCTGCCCGGGCCGATGGCGACCGCCACCGCCATGTATCACTCGGGCAGGAATCCCCTCAAGCGCATCACGCGCTCGAGCGAGGAGGTGCTGATCCCGAAGGGCCTCAAAGTGCGCCGCCTGCACAAGGCGTTCCTGCGCTACCACGACCCCGGCAACTGGCCGTTGCTGCGCGAGGCGCTGCGGCGCATGGGGCGCGCCGACCTGATCGGCAATGGCCGCCGGCAGCTGATCCCGGCCTACCAGCCCGCGGGCTCGGACGGCGCGGCGCGCCGGCGCCCGGACGGCACGCGGCCCTTCCGCACCCATCACACCGGGCTGCCGCGCACGCCGCGGCGCTAAGGCTTGGCGCCGCCGGGGCGCTCGCCCCGCTCCCGCCGGCACCACTCCGGCCGGCCGCATATACTATACCCCCCACCCTATAGACAGGCGGACCGCGGGCGATGACGAGCTTCGTCTCCCTGCTGCAGCAGGGCAATTCCTGGCTGTTCGTGCCGAGCGCCCTCCTGCTCGGCGCGCTGCACGGCCTCGAGCCCGGGCACTCGAAGACCATGATGGCCGCCTTCATCGTCGCAATCCGCGGCACGCTCGCCCAGGCGGTGCTGCTCGGGCTCTCGGCCACCGTGTCGCACACCGCGATCGTGTGGGCAATTGCGCTCGCCGGTCTCTACTTCGGCCGCAGCTGGAATACCGAAGCCGCCGAGCCCTGGTTTCAGGTCGCATCCGCGCTGCTGATCATCGCGGTGGCGGCGTGGATGCTGTGGCGCACGCGCCGCGAGGGCCTGGCACGCACGGAATATGCGCCGCTGCACGATCATCACGACCACGGGCATCACCATCAGCACGGTCACGCCGATCACGCCCACGCGTACGACGAGGGGCGCCGCATCGACACCGGGCACGGCGTGGTGCACCTTGCGATCTTCGGGCAAGGCGTGCCGCCGCGGTTTCGTCTCCATCAGGAGAGCGGGTCTGAATGGCCCGCCGGCGAGGTGCAGATCGAGACCGAGCGGGCAGACGGCAGCCGCGAGCTCTTCGGCTTCCGCCGCCACGGCGGCTATCTCGAGTCGCAGCACTCGATCCCCGAGCCGCACGAGTTCGTCGCGCGACTGCGCCTGGGATCCGCCGGACACAGTCACGACTTCGACCTGGAGTTCGTCGCAGGGCGGCATGGCCACGCGATTCCCGGCTACCGGGGCCTCGACGTCGCGGCGCCCGGTTACCAGGACCCGCACCAGCTGGCGCACGCCAACGACATCCGCCGGCGCTTCGCCAGCCGCCACGTGACGACCGCGCAGATCGTGGTGTTCGGCCTGACCGGCGGGCTGATCCCATGCCCGGCGTCGATCACGGTGCTGCTCCTGTGCCTGCAGCTGAAGAAGGTCGCGCTCGGCGCAACGCTGGTGCTGTGCTTCAGCATCGGGCTGGCGCTCACCATGGTGGCCACGGGTGCGGTGGCCGCGCTCGGCATGCGGCACGCCGCGCGGCGCTTCAGCGCCTTCGGCGAGCTCGCCCGCAAGGCGCCGTACTTCTCCGGCGCCCTCATCACGCTGGTGGGCATCTATGTCGGCTACCAGGGTCTGCGCGCGCTCGTGTGAGCGCGACGTGAGCCGGTGGTTAGCGGGTTGTGAGCAGCTGACGTCAGGGCCGGGTGCGAGATTGCGGATCGAGCCGGCGCAAGAGTAGGGTGTCCGGCGTGTCAGCCCGCCTGCATCGCGTGCTCCTCTGGTCGCTCCTCGGCTGCGGCATCGCCGCCGTGGCTGCCACCCCGCCGGATGTCGCCGCGCCGGCTCCCGCCGCCATGCCAGCGGCGCCCGGCAGCGCCGAGTCGCCCGGCACCGCCACCGTGCTCGAGATCAACGGGGCGATCGGGCCTGCGACCTCACGCTATGTCGTGCGGGGCATCGAATCGGCGCGCGCGCACGGCAGCCGCCTGGTGGTGCTCGAGATGGACACTCCGGGCGGGCTCGACAGCGCGATGCGCGACATCATCCGCGCGATTCTCGCCTCCCCGGTGCCGGTCGCGAGCTACGTCACCCCCTCGGGCGCACGCGCCGCGAGCGCCGGTACCTACATCCTCTACGCGAGCCACGTCGCCGCCATGGCGCCGGCCACCAATCTCGGAGCCGCGACGCCGGTGTCGATCGGCGGCGAGCCGGAGGCCCCGGCGCCGCCGGTGCTGCCGCCGGGGAAGCCCGCGGACAAGGGCGGCGGCGGGGCCGGCGAGGGCAGCGCGCCGCAGTCCCTGCCGGGAACCGCGATGGAGCGCAAGGTGGTGAACGATGCCGTCGCCTACATCCGCGGGCTCGCGGAGCTGCGCGGCCGCAACGCCGACTGGGCGGAGCAGGCGGTGCGCGGCGCGGCGAGCCTCACCGCCAACGCGGCCCTCGGGCAGAAGGTGATCGATGTGGTGGCGCGCGACCTGCCCGACCTGCTCGCGCGCATCGACGGCCGCGAGGTGCGCGTCGGCGACCCCACGGTGAAGCTCGCCACGCGCGACCTCGCGGTGCTGAGCGTCAAGCCCGACTGGCGCACCGAGCTGCTCGGGGTCATCACCAACCCGACCGTGGCCTACGGCCTCATGCTGATCGGCATCTGGGGGCTGCTGCTCGAGGGGTACAATCCGGGTGCGGTGCTGCCGGGGGTCGCCGGCTCGATCTGCCTGCTGATCGCGCTGTTCGCGTTCCAGATCCTGTCGGTGAATTACGCGGGTCTGGCGCTGCTGGTGCTCGGTATCGCCATGATCGTCGCGGAGTTCTTTTTCCCGACCTACGGCTCGCTGGGCGCGGGGGGACTGATTGCCTTCATCGTCGGCTCACTCATTCTGTTCGATACGGATGTGCCGGGCATGCAGGTCGGCCGGCCGCTGATCGCCGCGCTCGCCACGGTGGGCGGGATCGTGATCGCCGGCATCGTGTACCTCGCGACCCGCGCCATGCGTCACCCGGTGGCCACCGGCGCGCCGGGCATGATCGGCGCGAGCGCCGAGGTGTTCGAGGATTTCACCGGCAAGGGACGCGTGCGCTACGGCGGCGAGCTGTGGAACGCGCGCAGCGATGTCGCGTTGCGCGCCGGGCAGACGACGCGCATCGTCAGGGTGGAAGGTCTAACATTGTGGGTCGAGCCCCAGTAAGCGCATAAGAGCGTATCCGGAGAGTCGCATGCCGTTCATCATCGCCGTCGTCATCCTTATCATCATCCTCGTGTTCACCGCCATGAACGTGCTGAACGAGTACGAGCGCATGGTGGTGTTCACGCTCGGGCGCTTCTCCGGCGTCAAGGGGCCGGGACTGGTGCTGATCTGGCCCGTGATCCAGCGGACCCGCCGCGTCGACCTGCGCGTCATCGTGCTGAGCGTGCCCAAGCAGGACGTGATCACGCGCGACAACGTGTCAGTCAAGGTGAACGCGGTCATCTATTTCCGCGTGGTCGATCCCGGCAAGGCCATCATCCAGGTCGCGAACGCCTTCGATGCCACCAGCCAGGTGGCGCAGACCACGCTGCGCTCGGTCGTCGGCCAGCACGAGATGGACGACCTGCTCGCGCAGCGCGACAAGCTCAACGTCGACCTGCAGCGCATCCTCGACCAGAGCACCGAGGCCTGGGGGATCAAGGTGTCCACCGTCGAGATCAAGGACGTGGATCTCGATGAGACCATGATCCGCGCCATGGCCAAGCAGGCCGAGGCCGAGCGCACGCGACGCGCCAAAATCATCAACGCCGAGGGCGAGCAGCAGGCGGCGCAGAGGCTGGTCGACGCCGCGACGATGCTGGCGACGCAGCCGAGCGCGATGCAGCTGCGCTACCTGCAGACGCTCGCTGACATCGCGCACGAGCGCACGCAGCTGCTGGTCTTTCCGCTGCCCCTCGATCTCATCAAGCCGCTGCTCGGCGGCAAGTGACAGGCGGCGTGGAGCGCGGCGCCCGCAGTACGGCGCGCCGCGGCTTCCCCGTTGTTGTGCGATCCCCGCCCAAGGAGTGACTCCATGCTTTTCCGTATCGGTATCGGTGTGAGCGCGGCACTCGCGGCGCTGCTGTGCATGTACGCGCCCGGGGCCGGCGCCGACAACGCGCCGCCCGCACAGATCGCGCCCTGGGGCCTCGACCTCACCGCCCGCGACACGTCCGTCACGCCGGGCGATGACTTCTATCGCTACGCCGACGGCCACTGGCTCGCGACGCAGCAGATCCCGCCGGATCAGAGAGCCTGGGGCTCGTTCGAGATCATCGAGGAGCGCGCCCAGCACCAGGTCCGCGACATCATCGAGGCGCTGCCGGCGGACGCGCCGCGTGGGAGCGTGGCGCAGAAGGTCGGCGACTACTACCGGGCCTTTCTCGACAGCGATGCGATCGAGCGCGCCGGGCTTGGCGCCGCACGGCCGGGGCTGGATGCGATCGCGGCGGCCCGCACCGCCGCGGACCTGGCGCGCCTCATGGGGCGGCCCGATCTCGGTCTGCGTGCGCCGTTGCGCGTCGTGATGACTCTCGATCAGAAGAACCCGGACCGCTACATCGTCGCCGTCACGCAGAGCGGGCTCGGCATGCCGGATCGCGACTACTACCTCAAGGACGACGCCGTCTACGCCGGCCTGCGCGAGAAATATCGCGCGCACATTGCCCGACTCCTCGCCCTCGCCGGGGACCGGAACGCGGCCGAGGAGGCGCAATCGATCCTCGAGCTCGAGACCAGCATCGCACGGCTGCACTGGCCGGTCGCCAAGCGCCGCGAGCGCGACCTGACCTACAACCTGCGCAGCCATGCGGAGCTCGGACAGCTCACCCCCGGCTTCCCCTGGGATGCGTGGCTCGGCGCCGACGGCCTGGACCGCCAGCAGCAGTTCGTCGTCCGCGAGCTCGATGCAGTGCAGGGGCTCGAGCAGCTCATGCTGACGAGGCCCGTGGAGCGCTGGCGCTCGTATCTGCGCTACCACTACCTGGTGCAGACCTCCGACGTGCTTCCCCGGGCCTTCGACGCGGAGACCTTCGACTTCTACGGACGCACGCTCAACGGCCAGCAGCAGCAGCAGGATCGCTGGAAGCGCGCGGTGGACTCGGTCGACCGCGCGCTCGGCGAGGCGGTCGGCGAGCTGTACGTGCAGCGCTATTTCCCGCCCGCGTCCAAGGAGAAAATGCTCGCGCTGGTCGAGAACCTGCGCGCCACCTACGCCGAGCGTATCGGCAAGCTGACGTGGATGACACCCGCCACGAAGAAGGTGGCTCTCGAGAAGCTCGCCGCCTTCCATCCGAAGATCGGCTACCCGGACAAGTGGCGCGACTACTCGGCGCTCAACATCGTCAGGGGGGATGCCTTCGGCGACGTCACTCGCGCCTATGTGTTCGAGTGGCAGCGGCAGCTGAAGCGCATGGGCGATCCGACCGACCGCGGCGAGTGGGGTATGACGCCGCAGACCATCAACGCCTACTACAACCCGACCTTCAACGAGGTGGTATTCCCGGCGGCGATCCTGCAGCCGCCCTTCTTCGACCCGAACGCCGACGATGCGGTGAACTACGGCGGGATCGGCGGCGTCATCGGCCACGAGATGGGTCATGGCTTCGACGACCAGGGCTCGAAGTCGGACGCCCGCGGCGTGCTGCACACCTGGTGGCAGCCCGAGGACACGCAGGCGTTCAAGGGTCGCGTCGACAGGCTGGCGGCGCAGTACGACGGCTACACGGTGCTGCCGGGGCTCAACATCAACGGACGGCTGACGCTCGGAGAGAACATCGGCGACCTCGGCGGGCTTTCGGTGGCGTACGAGGCGTATCACCGCTCGCTGCAGGGCAAGCCCGCGCCGATGCTCGACGGCCTGAGCGGCGATCAGCGCTACTTTCTCTCTTGGGCGCAGGTGTGGCGCACGCTCACGCGCGATGAGCAGCTGCGTACGCAGGTCACGAGCAACCCGCACAGTCCGCCGCAGTTCCGCGTAAACGGAGTGGTGCGCAACGTCGACGCCTGGTACGAGGCCTTCGACGTGAAGCCCGGCGACAAGCTGTACCTGCCATCCGAGGAGCGCGTCCACATCTGGTGAAGCGCAGCCCTGACAGCGGGTTGCCGATCGAGGAGGCGCTGCCGGCGCTCCGCCAGGCGCTCGCGGCGCGGGGCGCTGCGGTGCTCGAGGCGCCCCCCGGCGCCGGCAAGAGCACGGTGGTGCCGCTGGTGCTGCTCGGTGAGCCCTGGGCGCACGGCAAGCGGCTCATCATGCTCGAGCCGCGCCGTCTCGCGGCGCGCGCGATCGCGCAACGCCTGGCGCAGTCGCTCGGCGAGGCGGTCGGGCAGACCGTCGGCTACCGCATGCGGCTCGACACCCGCGTCTCGGGCGCCACGCGCCTCGAGGTCGTCACCGAGGGCGTGCTCACCCGCATGCTGCAGGACGATCCGGCGCTCGAGGGGGTGGCGGGGCTCCTGTTCGATGAGTTTCACGAGCGCAGCCTGCAGGCGGACTTAGGTCTCGCCCTGAGCCTCGATGCGCGCGCGCAGCTTGCGCCGGACCTGCGGATGCTGGTGATGTCGGCGACGCTCGACGGTGCCGCGGTGGCGCGCCTCCTCGGGGACGCGCCGCGCGTCAGCATCTCAGGAATGCTCCATCCGGTGGAGACGCGTTTCGCGGGCCGGGGTCCGCCCGCGCTCCCCGGCGTGCACTCCGGCGGCGGCGACTCCCCCGAGAAGATCGTCGCGCGCCTCACGCTGCGGGCGCTGCGCGAGGAGACGGGCGACGTGCTGGTGTTCCTGCCCGGCGCGCGCGAGATCCGCCGCGTCGGCGAGCTGCTCGGCGCCGAGGCGCTCGGTCCGGGCGTGCGCGTCGTCCCGCTGTATGGCGATCTCACCGGCGAGCAGCAGGATGCGGCGCTCGTGCCCGCCGCCTCCGGACTGCGCAAGGTAGTGCTCGCAACCAACATCGCCGAGACCAGCCTCACGATCCCGGGCGTGCGGGTGGTGGTCGACTCGGGCCTGGCGCGCCGGGCGCTCTTCGATCCTGTGACCGGCATGAGCGCCCTCGTGACGCGGCGCATCTCGCGAGCCTCGGCCGAGCAGCGCCAGGGCCGCGCCGGGCGGCTCGGTCCCGGGGTGTGCTACCGCGCCTGGAGCGAGGGCGCCCACGCGAGTCTCGCGCCCTTTACGCCGCCGGAGATCGTCGAAGCGGATCTCGCGCCGCTCGCCCTCGAGCTCGCGAGCTGGGGCACCCGCGATGCGGGCACGCTCGCCTGGCTCGATCCGCCGCCGGCGGCGATGCTGGCAGCAGCGGGCGCGCTCCTCGAGCGCCTCGGAGCGCTGGAAGCGGACGGGCGCATCAGTGCGCACGGGCGCCGCATGGCACGCCTCGGCGTGCATCCGCGGCTCGCGCACCTGCTGCTGCGCGCGGGCGAGCTCGGCAGCACGACCCTCGGCGCGCAGCTCGCCGCGCTGCTCACCGAGCGCGACCTGTTGCGGGGCGTTGCGGCGGGCGCGGACGCCGACATCCGCACCCGCCTCGAGCTGCTGCATGGCGCGCCCGCCGGCACGGCCGTCGACCGCACCGCGCTCGAGCGCGTGCGGCGCGCGGCGCGGGATCTCGGGCGGCAGCTCGCGTCGCAGTCCGCAGAGCCGGGGACTGGCGGCGCGCCCGGCGGCGGCCGCGCTGCAGACCACGATGCAGACCGCGACGTGGGGCTGCTGCTCGCGCTCGCCTATCCCGACCGGATCGGGCGGCGCCGGGGCACGCAGGGCGCGACTTTTACGCTCAGCAACGGCCGCGGGGCGGCGTTCGTCGCGGCGCAACCCCTCGCGCGGCGCGAATTCATCGTGGCGGTCGACCTGGACGATCGCGAACGAGACGCGCGCATTCTCCTGGCGGCCCCCCTCGAGCGCGCCGACCTCATGGAGCAGTTCGCCGCGCGCATCCGGCGTGTGGACTCGATCGCCTGGAGCTCGCGCGAGCAGGCGGTGCTCGCACGGCGCACGCTCGAGCTCGACGCGCTGGTGCTCGAGGAGCAGCCGCTGGCGGATGCGCCGGCGGCAGCGCTGCGGGCGGCGATGCTCGCGGGCGTGCGCGAGCTCGGGCTCGCGGCGCTGCCGTGGGACCGCGAGGCGCGCGATCTGCAGGCGCGCATCGAGTTCCTGCGCGCAGCGCCGGGCGGGGAGCAGACCTGGCCCGCAGTGGGGGACGCGGCGCTCACCGGCGCGCTCGAGAGCTGGCTGGGA
>DAHUXE010000032.1 GCA_027307325.1 Gammaproteobacteria bacterium
CCGAAGCGCTGACTGCTGTTGGCGAGCGCCTGGTGGGCGAGCGACTCGAGCAGCGCCGCTGCCTGGCGTCCTGCCTGCAGAGACTCACCGGCTCCCGCCGGCAGCGCGGCGAGCTGCTGCGCGCTGAGCACCGCGTTGGCGCCCGCCGCCCGTGTGAGCTCGGCGGAGAGCGCCGGGTAGGCGCCGGCGCCCCCGCCGGCGCCCTGCAGAACCCCCTGAAGCGCTGCCCAGTCGGGCGGCAGATAGTTGCGCACGGTGCCGCCGAGGAGCCGCTGCATGCCGCGGTTGCCGGTCATCGCCTGAAACTCCGCCTGCGCCTGCGTCAGCTGGCTGCGCGCCGTGGCGAGCTGCTGCTGCAGCTGCTGCACCTGCGACAACAGCTGATTGACGGCGGCGATATCGATCACGGCAAACTGCGCGTGCGCCGCCGGCGCGCCGAGCGCCAGCAGCAACGACGCCGGAAGAACGAAGCGGGTGTGTTTCGCGCGCATGACGACTCCTTATATATGGAACGGACGTTGTGGCTCACGGCTCACGACAGGAGCTCATGAAGGCCGGCAGCCAGCGCTCCGGGTCGCCGCCGTGCTCCCCGAGGAGCCGGTGCACGCGCTCGAGATGGCGCGCGCGTCCGGAGATCACCGCCAGCTCGCCCTCGAAGCCCTGAAGGTCCAGCTGACACACGATGCTGTGGTGCCCCTGCTTCACGAGGAACGAGCGCGATCCGGGCTCGAGCTGCTCCCGGATCAGCCTGAATTCGCGCTCGCTGAGTCCGAAGCCGCCGCAGTATTCGTCGGCGCTGGCGTCGGCGTTCGGAAAGAAGATCTTGGTCGCCGTCTGCTCGATGATGGTGCGGCTGATCGGGCTGCCGAGAACGTCGCTGGTGCTCTGCGTCGCGAGGCACATGACGCCATTGAGCTTCCGCCAGGTCTTCGGGCCTTCGCGTGCGAAGCTCTCGAACGCGGGGTCGGCGAGCAGCCGCCAGAACTCGTCCATCCAGCACACCAGGCGCCGCCCGTCGAGGAGCTGCCGCACGAGGTGGAACATGTAGAGCGTCACCGGCGCGCGCGTCAGGTCGTGATCGAGGAACTCGCTCGCATCGAATCCCACCACGGGGCGGCCTGCGAGCCGCGCGACGATCGAGTCGTGCGGGTTGTCGAACACCCACGCGTAGTCCCCGCGACTCACCTCGCACCACGGCGCGAGCCGCGCGTGCAGACCCTCGGCGTCAGTCGGGTCGAGATACTCGAGCAGCCGCGACAGGCGCCGCGCGGGGGCGGCGAGCGCGAGCGTGCCGCGCAATGCCTGCTCGAGATCACGGTCTTCGCGGGCCGTCAGCGGCGCGCCGTTGCCCCGGCGCACCAGGAGCCGCAGCCACGTCTTCAGGAACTCCGTGTGCGCGGGCGTTGGCGGCAGCTGCAGGGGATTGAAGCCGGTGGCAACGCCTTGCTTCAGGGCGAGATACTCGCCGCGCAGCGCCCGCACCAGAATCTCGAGGCCGCGATCCTTGTCGAAGACGATCTGCGTCGCACCCTGACGCTCGAGCATGGCGATGAGGAAGCCGATGAATACGGTCTTGCCCGAGCCCGTCGGTCCGCAGATGAAGGTGTGCCCGGTGTCCTTGCGGCTGCCACCGTCGGGCTCGGCGGGGTCGCTCGCGTGCAGCGAAAAGTAATAGGGCGAGCGAGCGCGGGTCGAGAGCAGCGTCAGGGCTTCGCCCCAGTGATTGCCGCTCGGGCGCCCCACGGGATAGTTATGAAAGGGCACCATCGCCGCGAAATTCCGCGAGGTGATCGGAGCCTTGCGCGGGCGCAGCGCGAAGTTCCCGGGCAGCTGCGCCCAGAAGGCCGCCTCCAGCGCCAGGTCCTCGCGCGCCACGGTCATCCCGGTATCCGCGAGCATGCTGCGCGCGAGCGCCACGCCGTCGTTCAACGTGCACAGCCGCCGCCCATCGCGGGGCGCGGCGTCGCTCTCGTCGGGATCGGCCAGCACCTGGAGCGAAAAATGATGATCGCCCATCACGAACTCGTTGCTGCTCAAGCCATCGAGCGCATCCTTGAGCTCCATCGCCTGGGAGACCGCAAAATCGCCCGCGTTTGCCATGCGGTAGAACTGCCGCTGCAGCAGCGCCTGGCCAGCGGCTTTGGTCAGGAACGTGAAGGAGTTCGTGAGGACGAGCGCAAAGGGCGCCGATAGCAGGCGGTTGAACATCCCCGGCACGCTCGGGGTCGGATAGTCCTTGATGCCGAGCATGGCGCCTACGCGGGTAGCGGCCGGCATGCGGTATTCGATCGCCTCGGTGCCGAAGAGGAGGCGCGTCGTGGCGAGCGCCTGATTGAGCGGAGCCCGCGGCAACGGGACGGCGCGCGCTTCCCCGTTCACGAGCACGGCCAGATACTCGAGCAGGCTCGAGCGCCAGCTGTTGCCGCAGCCGTAGACGCCGAGCGGCTCCGGGTCGTAGCGCGCGAGCGAGGCGCGCAGCGTTTGCGCGAGCTTCGCGCAGGCCTCGAGCGCCTGGCTCCGCTCCATGGGCCGATCGCGGCGCCTGGTGCGCGCCAGAACGCCCGCCACGAGGGAGGCGGTGAGGCCCGCGGCGGGCCGGAACAACACGCTTAGATAGAGCTCGTTCACCATCAGCGTCTCGCCGGCGAGGCGGCTCGCATAACGGGCCGCAAGCGATTCCGCAAAACCTCCGGCCGGAGCAGCCGCCCGCCAGGAAGCGCGCTCGCGCCGCCGGATGACGTGGGTCCAGAGCGCGAGGTCAGGGCTCGCGAGATTGCGCCACAGCACGTTCAGTCGCTCGTGCCAGTTGTTGAGCTGCTCATCGTCGGCGCTCTCGAAGCTCGCGCCGCCGAGTCTGAACGCCTGCAGATAGTCTCCGGATGATGTGCACACGATGTGCTCGGCGACGTGGGCCGCGTACGGAATGTGCTCGGCGGCGTTGCGCTCGCGCCGCACGGCCACTGCGCGCCCTGCGTGAATCATCCCGCCTCCGCGCCCGTGCCGAAGCGGCCGCCACCGGCCGCACCGGTCCGCCGCCCGTGCGCGCGTGGCAGATCGAGCGTCAACGGGCTGTAGCTGCTCGCACGCCAGGCGCGGAGGTTGCCGAGAGCCGCCGGGAGCCGGGTGCGGCCCCACAGCATCAGCAGGTCGAAGAAGCGCGCATCCCGCGCGCACAGTAGCGCACACACGCCGTGAATCGGGGAACACACGACGAGCGTCAGCAGGTTCTTGGTGAGCAGGAACGCCTCGAGCGTGAACACGAGGTTGAAAAGGAGAGCGGAGTACGTGACTCCCCAGCGCATCGGCGGGCGCGTGGCTCCGACGAACAGCGGATCCGCGGTGAGGCCGGCATTGCGGCTGCGCATGGTGCCCACCTCACACACCGAACATGCCGCGTACCCACGCGACGATCTGTGGCGCGCCGAAGGCGATCGCTATCCCCAGGATCGCGCCGAGACACCAGCCCCACGACATGCGGTTCGCCATCGCCATGGCCCCGAGCGCCATGACGAGGATGATCGCTATCGGCGTGAGCCAGGCGAGAATGTTGGTCTGCAGCGCCGTGGCGCCGGTCATGAAGGGCGAGGCCGCCTGAGCGAAGGCGAGCGCCGGCGCCGCCGCGAGCAGCACGGCGAAGGCGGGGCGCGCCGCGGGGCGCGGGGATTGCCGGCGAGTTGCGTCCATGACGGTCTTTCCGCGAACGGCGGGGCAGGCGTCAGACCCGGCCTGCCGCGTGCGCGCTAGCGCCGCGCGCCTCCTCGCCGCGGCGCGCCTCGAGCTCTTCGCGCTTCTGCTTGCCCGGCGCTCCGAAGCGAAAGCCCTCGACGATGAAGGAGTGGTCGTACTGCTTCTCGCCTTGCTCGTCGGTCCAGTTGCTCTCGCGTACCTTCGCTTCGAGGATCAGCTGGTCGCCCTTGCGGGCGTGGCGGGCGATCGCCTCCCCGAGCGGGCCGAAGGCCACGAACCACAGGCTCGTCGTCACCTCCTTCGCCGCGCCCTCCTCGTCCTTGCCGGCATAGTCATTGCCCACCAGGCAGAGCTTGGTGTAAGTGCGATCGGCCTTCGACAGCTGCTCCGGATTGCGCGCGAGATGTCCGACCGCGGTCAGGGCGAAACTGTTCATCGTCTGTGCTCCTCGCCGCGCTGTGTTGGTTTGGCGGCGTGGAGGCACAGTCTAGTGAGCGCGCCGGTTCTTGGAATTGCGTTTGCGTGCCTGTTCGTCGAGAAACGCGCCGCGTGGTGCGCGCGCACTCGGACGAGCAAGCGCGAGTCGTGTATCGTCACGGCGCAATCAGCGGGAGCCAGGCTCATGTCATTCACGGACACTGCGCGCGATGACGGCACGGTCGAGGAGTGTCTCGACGAGCTCGACGACCTCATGACATCGCTCGGGCGCTTCTCACCCACGGTGCTCGCGATCGCGCTGCGGGTGCACCTCGAGGGGCTGCTACAGGCGCTGCTCGAGGGGAAGCTCTGTACGCCCGAGGAAGTGCGCGACTTCGTCAGGGAACTGGAGCGCGATGCTCTGCAGTATGAGCGGGATTGACTGACCGATCGCTCTCGCAGGATTTCCCCGCGTGAAAGTCAAAGACCTCCTGCGCTTGCTCGACGCGCATGGGTGGTACCTCGTGGGGACGCGGGGAAGTCACCGCCAGTTCAAGCACCTCACCAGGCGCGGCCGTGTGACGGTACCTGGAAAGCCTGGCGACGATTTGGCACCGGGCACGCTGAACAGTATTCTTAAGCAGTCAGGCCTCAAGAAATAGGTTAACTGCCCATGCGGTACGCAATCGTCATCGAGAGCGCCGGAGCGAATTACTCCGCGTACGTTCCGGACCTGCCTGGCTGCGTGGCGACAGGTGCGACGGTCGAGGAAACCGGGCGCTCGATCCGCGAAGCGATCGAGTTTCACCTCGAAGGGATGCGAAAGGATGGCACTCCGATCCCTCCGCCTTCGAGTCGTGTCGACTACGTCGAGGTCGCCGCCTAGGAAATTGCCCGGTTAAGAGGCCGCCGCTCGCGGAAGCGGCGCTGAGCCGGCACCGCCCCTGCCGCTCCACCGATCTCTCAAGCAGTCGGGCCTCAAGAATTAGCCCAGGAGCCGTCGCTGGCCACCGGCGTTTGAGTTTCCACAAAGCGGCCATTTTGTATCCTGCCTACGAGATGGCTTGCCTTGCTGTGTCGACATGCAAGAACATCGGTGTAGGGTTGGGAGTTTGCCGTGGCTTGAGCGGTACGAAGCTGAGCTTGAGATAGAAGTCATATGCTCCGTCATCCGCCTCTAAGTACAGCCCATACGATCCGACGGACTCGGCGGTTCGCACCATCACATCTATCGCCTGCAGCAGAAGAGCCTTGCCGTACCCTTTCCCCTTGTGGGTATTTGCAACCCCGAGCATGGCTAATTTGGTCACGGGCACGGCAAGCGGCAGCGAGGGGGGATTGGTAGCCTCCAGGTCAGCGCGCCCTATGCTTGCCGCCATCAGCGTGCAGAAGCCGATGAATGAATCATCGTCATCAGTCAGTACGTACGCGACCGAGAGGTTACGCTGCGTCTGCTGCTTCAACGTGCGGGCGACGAAGCTATTGATGACTTCGTGCCCGCAGTCGAATGCCTTCTGATTCTTGTACGATTTTGACGGATCGTAACGCGAAAGCGCGATCGCCATGTCACCGCACGGGCAGGCGTGGAGAGCTCATCAGCTTCCGCAGAGCCTTGGAGGGTCGCGGCGGACTTGCCAGTACCTGAAGAAACCGGGCGTGGTTTTCACCACTAAGCCTGACCATAGAGTGCTCCGCAAGCACGGCTCGCGCTTTTTCAGTAGCCGAGTTGAGCACGAACGCCGTAAGGTCGAGTCCAGCCAGAACGGCGGCCTCGGACAGCAGGTTCTTTACCTCGTCTGTCGTCTTGAACTCCATGCGCGCCTGTTTAAGGGGAAGTGCGCCCATGTCTCCGTCTCCTTTAGAAAGTATCGATACGGATATTGTCCGTATGCATACGGTACGGATATTGTCCGTATATAGCAATTAAAATCTGCAACGAAAAATCAGGCAGTTACGAGTCGGGGGTGGGTGGCAGCGCCCCTACCGCTCCACCCGATCTCTCGACCGTTCGGCCTTGGGATTCGATTCGTCCCGCGAGTCACCGTGCGGGTGTTCGTTGCTGCTCTTCGGCGCAGGTGCCGGTTGCTGCTGCGGGTGGCTCTGCGCCGGCGGCGGGGCGGGCGCCGGGGCCGTCGCGTGCACGACCGGTGCCGGCGGCGGCTCGGCCGGAGGCGCAGGTGTCTCGCGCCGGAAACCCCGGCCCGCCGGCGGCGCCTCAGCCGTGCGGGGCGGCTCGGCCGGGCGAGGCGCCTCGTAGGTCGAGAACGTGCCCTGCGAAGCCCGCGGTGGACGGTCGGCGCGCGCGGGCGGCACGGC
>DAHUXE010000039.1 GCA_027307325.1 Gammaproteobacteria bacterium
CTCCCGGTGAGCCGGAAACCGACAAGTACAAGGACTCCACGGCCAACGCCTGGGATCTGCACGCCGATCCCATCGTCGTTGCCGGGCGGGGGGTCGGGCGCGGCACGAGCTTTGCGCCAGACGAGTTTCCGGCCGTCAACATCGCGCCGAAGACTCCCGTAGCGCTGCTGGCCTCGATCAACGGCGTGCAGAACGAACTGAAGGTGTGGACCGCGCCGGTCGCCGAGGCGGCAGACCCCAATGCGCACTGGACGCTGCTGTTCGATCGGGATGCGGATATCAACAGCTTCGATCAACGCGGCGATGACATCTTCCTGCGCTCCCACAAGGACGCGCCAACGTTCAAGGTGCTGGTGCTCAAGGCCGGTGAAGCGCTCTCAGCGGCCCGCGTGCTGATTCCTGCGTCCGCCGAGCGCGTCATCGAAAACATCAACGCGGCCGCCGACGGGCTCTACGTCCTCGCCAACAAGGGGGCGTATTCCGAGCTGCTGCGGGTGCCTGCCGGCTCGGACCGGATCGAGGAGATCCCCCTGCCGACGCGCGGACACATCACCGAGGCTTTCTCCGACCCGCGCCAGGCGGGCATTGTCATCCTGTTCTCGAGTTGGGTCGTACCGCCCCACGAG
Organism: Gammaproteobacteria bacterium; assembly: GCA_027307325.1. GTDB lineage: Bacteria > Pseudomonadota > Gammaproteobacteria > Steroidobacterales > Steroidobacteraceae > 13-2-20CM-66-19. The sequence goes on from DAHUXE010000039.1 coordinate 627, forward strand.
TATCAATATGAGCCGGGGACGCACAAGTTCGTGGATCTGGGCATCGGGGCCCGCGGCACCATGGACACCTCGCGGTACATCGTCAGCGACCTCGAGGCACGCGCGCCTGACGGCGTGCGTGTGCCCCTGTCTCTGATCCAGCCCAGGGACAAGCCCAAACCCCAGATCGTCATGCTCGAGGCTTATGGTTCGTACGGTATCTCCGAGCTCGCCGACTTCAGTCCGCGGCGGGCCGCCGCCATGCAGGAAGGCATCACCTATGGAGTGTGCCACGTTCGCGGTGGCGGAGAGCTCGGCGAAGCCTGGCGTCTCGCGGGCAAAGATGCCAACAAGCACAACACCTGGCAGGATTTGATCGCCTGTGGAGAGGACCTGATCGGCCGGGGCATCACGGACCGTCAGCGCCTGTTCATCCTCGGTGGGTCGGCCGGCGGCATAACCGTGGGCCGCGCCATGACCGACAGGCCCGATCTGTTCGCCGGCGTGATCGATGTCGTGCCGGCGGCCAACACGCTGCGGGCCGAGTTCAGCCCGAATGGCCCGCCGAACATTCCGGAGTTTGGGACGGTCACGACCGAACAGGGCTTCAAGAACCTGTACGAGATGGATTCGATCCAGCATGTGGTCAAAGGCAAGCACTACCCGGCGGTGATGATCTCGACCGGGCTGAACGATCCGCGCGTCTCGCCCTGGCAGCCGGCGAAATTCGCCGCGGCGCTGAATACCACGGACACGAGCAACCCGGTGCTGCTGCGCGTCGACGCCGACGCCGGCCCCGGCATCGGCTCGACCAAGACGCAGGGCGATGCGCTCACGGCCGACTGGATCGCGTTCGTTTTCTGGCGCAGCGGATTGCGCGATTGGCAGCCCGCCCCATAGCGACGCTCAGGATGTGAGCTCGGGCGCCGCGGCGCCGCGCGGGGCGCGCGCGGCGGAGCGGGCGCGCACCACCCGGTAGAGGAGCAGCAGCGCGAGGATGCCCGCGTACACGAGCGGCTCGCGCACGTCGCGCTTCACCTGCCAGTAGAAATGCCAGACGCCGAGGATCGCGACTACGTACACCAGGCGATGGAGCGACGCCCAGCGCCTTCCGAGGCGGCGCATCATGCCGTTGGTCGAGGTCGCGGCGAGCGGGACGAGGAGCAGAAGCGCGGTGAAGCCGATCGTGATGTAGGGGCGCTTGGCGATGTCGGCGCCGAGCATCGGCCAGTTGAGCTCGAGGTCGAGCACCAGGTACACCGTGAAGTGCGCGACCGCGTAGAAGAATGCGAACAGCCCCAGCATGCGGCGCAGGCGCAGGAGCTGCGGAACGCCGAGGAGAGCTCTCACCGGCGTGACGGCCAGGGTGAGCAGCAGGAAGTTGAGGGCGGTCTTGCCGCACTCGTGCTCGAGCGTCTTGACGGGATCGGGCCCGAGGCTCGCCCAGGGGGCACCCGTCGCGCCGCACACCAGCCATGCGAGCGGCGCGATTCCCGCGACGAACACCAACGGCTTATAGAGATAGCGGTAGCGCTGTGCGACGTTCAAGGATTACCGCTCCGGAGCTCCGCTGCGCGCGGGCTCAGAAGTCGCGCCTGAGGTCCATGCCCCGATAAAGAGAGGCGACCTGGTCGGCGTAGCCGTTGAACGGCAGCGTCGGCCGGCGCGCGGCGAGAAACGGTGCGCCGATGCGCCGCTCGGTCGCCTGACTCCAGCGCGGATGATCGACCGCGGGGTTGACGTTGGCATGGAAGCCGTACTCGTTCGGTGCCGCGAGGTTCCAGGTGGTGCGCGGCTGAGTCTCGCTGAAGCGGATCTTCACGATCGACTTGATGCTCTTGAAGCCGTACTTCCACGGCACGATGAGGCGCAGAGGCGCCCCGTCCTGGTTCGGCAGCACCACGCCGTAAAGCCCCACCACCATGAGAGTGAGCGGATGCATCGCCTCATCCATGCGCAGTCCCTCGACATACGGCCAGTCGAGCACCGCGGCGCGCTGCCCGGGCATCCGGCTCGGATCGTACAGAGTCGTGAACTCGACGTACCGGGCGCGCGAGGTCGGTTTGAAGCGCGCGAGGAGCGACGCGAGCGGGAATCCGACCCACGGCACGACCAGCGACCAGGCCTCGACGCATCGGAACCGGTAGATGCGCTCCTCGAGGGACTGTCCTCTGAGGATGTCCTCTAGCGTGAACGTGCCGCGCACCTCCGCCTCTCCGTCGACCCTGACGCTCCACGGCTGGGTGCGGAAGGCGCGCGCGTTCCTGCTCGGATCGTCCTTGTCGGTGCCGAATTCGTAGAAGTTGTTGTAGCCGGCGATCTCCGCGTATTTGTTCGGAGCCTCGCTCACCGCGTAGCGCGGGTTCGCCGTGTAGTGGAGGGGCACCGTACCCGCCGGCGCCCCCTCATCGGCCCCACGCGCCAGGGTGCTCACGCCGGCCGCCAGCGCGCCGGCCAGGAGCGTACGGCGGCTGAAATAGACCTCGGGGGGCGTAATCTCGGACGGGGCGATGCGCGGCACACGCGTGGGCATAGAGTACCTCCGCGGAAGTAGACCGGCTCGAACGGTAAAAGGTTACACCTGTTGTGAATCTCCGCGCCAAGCAGGCCGTCACAGCGCGGCGGAGTCCCGCGGATCAGCGCCACTCGAGGCAGGTCAGCCCCAGGCGCTCCGCAGCCGAGCGGGCGTGCCGGTTGCCGTTCACGAGGACACCGCGATCGGCTACGCACAGGTGACCGAGGTCGCTCGTGGCATTGCCGTAGGCAGTCACCTCGAGCCCCGGATGCCGGCCGCGAAGCTCCTTGAGGGCACGCGCTTTCTCGGCGCCCCGGCAGTTGGGACCGGCCAGGGCGCCGTCGAGGCGCTCGCCCTGCCAACGCAGCGGAGTGCAGATCACCTCGGCGAAGCCGAGCCCGCGAGCGATCGCCGGGACGTAGAGATCCACGCTCGCGCTCATCAGCACCAGCAGATCGCCCTGCGCCCGGTGGCGCGCCAGGCAGGCGAGCGCGTCCCGCCGGACGCCGTGCGCGAGGAGCTGCGGCACGAAGCGCGCCGTCCAGGCGTCTAGCTCGGCGCGGGTGCAGCCGCCGAGCGCCGCACGGATGAAGGCAGCTTTCAGCTCGCCGCGGTCGCGGTGGCGCGCAAAGCGCAGCAGCGCCGGCAGCACTCCGATGACGCGCAGTGCGCGTGCCGGGTGACGGTGCTGGAAACGGTGCACATAGGGCCAGAGGGTGTCGTGCCGCGTGATCGTGCCGTCGAGATCGAAGACCGCGATGCCGCGGCGCGGACCGGCGCTCGCGCTGGCCGGGACTGCTTGCTGGTCTTGAGGTGTCGACAGGCCGGGTTACCCGCCCGAGGTGGGGTGAGCGAGTTGCCGCAGTACGTACTGCAGGATGCCGCCGTGCCGGTAGTACTCGCGCTCTTTCGGCGTATCGATGCGCAAGCGCGCCGTGAACTGCTTTGGTGCGCCGCCCGGCGGAGTGGCCGTAACGGTGACCTCGCGGGCATCGCCACGCCCGAGGCCGGTGACGTCGAACACCTCGCGCCCGCTGAGACCCAGGGAGGCGACGTTCTGGCCCGGCTGGAACTGCAGCGGCGCGACCCCCATGCCGATGAGATTCGAGCGGTGAATGCGCTCGAAGCTCTCGGCGATGACCGCTTTCACGCCCAGGAGCATCGTGCCCTTGGCCGCCCAGTCGCGCGAGGAGCCGGTGCCGTACTCGCGCCCCGCGAGGATCACGAGCGGCGTGCCTTCGCCCTTGTAGCGCATGGCGACGTCATAGATGGAGCCCTGGTCGCCGTCCGGCAGGTGTATGGCGACGCCCCCCTCGACGCCCGGCACCATGAGGTTGCGCAAGCGGATGTTGGCGAAGGTGCCGCGCATCATGACCTCGTGATTGCCACGCCGCGCGCCGTAGGAGTTGAAGTCCTTGGGCTGCACGCCCTGATCCACGAGGTAGCGTGCCGCGGGGCTCGAGCGCGAGATGTTGCCGGCCGGCGAGATGTGATCGGTGGTGACCGAGTCGCCGAGCACGGCGAGCGCCCGCGCTCCCTTGACGTCGGCGAGCGGCGGGGGCGTCATGGTCATTCCCTCGAAGTACGGCGGATTCTTCACGTAGGTCGACTTCCCGTCCCACGCGTAGCGCTTGCCCGGGGGCACCTGAATGCTGGCCCAGTTCTCATCGCCCTGAAATACGCTTGCATAGCTGTGGCGGAACATCTGCGAGTCGATCGAGCGCTTGAGCACCTCCTGCACCTCGGCATCGCTCGGCCAGATGTCTGCGAGCCGCACGGGCTTGCCGTCGCTGCCGGTGCCGAGCGGCTCGGTCGTGAGATCGACGTCGAGGGACCCCGCGAGCGCGTAGGCGACTACCAGCGGTGGCGAGGCGAGGAAGTTCATGCGCACCTCGGGGTGCACCCGACCCTCGAAGTTGCGGTTGCCGGAGAGCACCGCGCAGGCGGTGAGGTCGCCTTCTTTGACCGCCGCGGAGATCTCGGGCTTGAGGGGGCCGGCGTTCCCGATACATGAGGTGCAACCGTAGCCAACAAGATAGAACCCAAGAGCCTGGAGGTCTTCTAACAGAGCCGTTTTGCGCAAGTACTCCGTCACTACGCGCGAGCCGGGCGCGAGGCTGGTCTTCACCCACGGCTTGGCGGTGAGGCCGCGCTCGCGCGCCTTGCGCGCGAGAAGCCCCGCGCCGAGCATCACCGAAGGGTTGGAGGTGTTGGTGCAGCTGGTGATCGCGGCGATCAGCACCGCGCCGTCCTTCAGCTCCACCTTCTGCCCGTTCAGCGTCGCGAAGGCGACGCCCGAGGCGCCGTTGCGCGCGGCGCGCTCCTCGGCGGTCTTCTTCGCGTTGGTCTCGTAGACCTTCTTGGCGCTCTTCAGGGGCACGCGGTCCTGCGGGCGCTTCGGCCCGGCGAGGCTCGGCTCCACCTTACCGAGGTCGAGCTCGAGCTCGTCGGTAAAGCGCACCGGGCTCGCGCCCGGAGTGCGCCACATGCCCTGCGCGCGCGCATAGGTGCCGACGAGCTCGATGCGCTCGCGCGGGCGCCCCGAGAGCTCGAGGTAGCGGATGGTCTCGGCGTCGATCGGAAAGATGCCGCAGGTGCTGCCGTACTCGGGCGCCATGTTGGCGATCGTCGCGCGGTCGGCCAGCGGAAGATTCGCGAGTCCGTCGCCGAAGAACTCCACGAACTTGTCGACCACGCCCTTCTTGCGCAGCAGCTCGGTGACCGTGAGCACCAGATCGGTGGCGGTGGCGCCGGGCTGCAGCCGCCCCTCGAGGCGAAAGCCGATGACCTGCGGGATGAGCATCGTGACCGACTGCCCGAGCATGGCCGCTTCGGCCTCGATCCCGCCCACGCCCCAGCCGAGGACGCCGAGCCCGTTGATCATGGTCGTGTGCGAGTCGGTGCCGACCAGGGTGTCGGGATAGGCGCGGCGCGTGCCGCCGGACTCGGCGTCGAAGATCACGCGGCCCAGGTACTCGAGGTTGACCTGGTGCACGATGCCGGTGTTGGGCGGCACCACCGAGAAGTTGCGGAACGCCGTCTGTCCCCAGCGCAGGAACGCGTAGCGCTCCTTGTTGCGGCTGAATTCGATCGTCGTGTTGGCGGCGAGCGCGCCGGGGGTGCCGTACTCGTCGACCTGCACCGAGTGATCGATGACGAGCTCCGCGGGGTTGAGCGGATTGACGCGCTCCGGGTCGCCGCCGAGCCGCACGATGGCATCGCGCATGGCCGCGAGGTCGACGATGCACGGTACGCCGGTGAAGTCCTGCAGAATGACGCGCGCCGGAGTGAACGCGATCTCGTGCGCCGGCGCTGCCGCCGGATCCCATTCGAGCAGCGCCTCGATATCGGCGCGCGTCACACTCACCCCGTCCTCGAAGCGCAGCAGGTTCTCGAGCAGAACCTTGAGCGAGTAGGGGAGGCGCGCGACCTTGTCCTGCGGCAGGGCGGCGAGACTCCATATCTCGTACGTGCGCTCGCCCACCTTGAGCGTCGAGCGCGCCCGGAAGCTGTTCGTCATGAGTGTCTCCGCTGGCTGCGCGGATTATATCGGGCGTCGTGCGCGGCTGCCGCCGCGCTTCTCAGGCGGCGGCGGAGCGGGACAGCGGTGGCGCCACCACCTCGATGACGCCACCGCCCACGCAACGATCGCCGTCGTAGGCGACCGCGTACTGCCCGGGGGTGACGGCGCGCTGAGGCTCGGCGAACTCGAGGTGCGCCGTGCCGTCCGCCCGCGGGGTGAGCAGCGCTCGCTGGTCGGCCTGGCGGTAGCGCACCTTCACCGTGCAGCGCACCGGCGCCTCGGGCGGGGCGCCGAGCCAGTGCCACCGGCCGGTGGTGAGCGCCGTGCTCCACAGCAGCGGGTGCTCGTGCCCCTGGACCACGATGAGCGCATTGCGGGCCGGATCTTTGACCGCGACGTACCAAGGCTGCTCGGCACGCCCGGCACAGCCGCCGAGGCCGATCCCGCCGCGCTGCCCGAGCGTGTAGAACGCGAGCCCCTGGTGGGTGCCGAGCCGCTCGCCGTCCGGCGACTCGATCGGCCCGGGGGCACGCGGCAGGTAGCGCCCGAGAAACTCGCGAAAGGGCCGTTCGCCGATGAAGCAGATACCGGTGCTGTCCGGCTTGTCGAAGACCGGCAGTCCGGCGCGCCGCGCGCGCTCGCGCACCGCGCTCTTCTCGAGCTCACCGAGCGGCAGCAGGCTCTCGGCCAGCTCGCCGGGCGCCACCGCGTGCAGGAAATAGCTCTGGTCCTTGGCCGCATCGCGCGCCTTGTGCAGCTCGATGCCGCCGGCGCCGTCGACGAGACGCGCATAGTGCCCGGTGGCGAGGCGGGCGGCGCCGAGGCGGCGCGCGTAGCCGAGCGCCACGCCGAACTTGATCTCGCGGTTGCAGAGCACGTCGGGATTGGGCGTGCGCCCGGCACGATGCTCGGCGAGGAACGTCTCGAAGACCCGCGCGCGGTACTCGGCGGCGAAGCTCACGCGGTGCAGCGGAATGCCCAAGCGCTCGGCGACGGCCCGTGCATCCTGGAAGTCCTGCGCGGCGGTGCACCAGATATCGTCCGCCGACTCGTCCCAGTTGCTCATGAAGAGCCCCTCGACGTCGAGGCCCTGCTCCTTGAGAAGCAAAGCGGCGACCGCGGAGTCGACGCCGCCCGAGAGCGCGACGATGACGCGGGAGGCGGCGGGAGGGGAGTGGGCGGCGGTCATCGGCGGATTCTACCCGCACAGGGCGCGGGGCGCCCGGCGCGGTCGCCGATTCGGGGAGCTTACTCAGCCGCGGCGAGCGGCGCGCAGCCCGTGCTCGGCGGCGCTGGCATTCCACACCTGGTCGAATTCCTGCAGATAGGTGCGCGCGGCCTGCGGATTGTTGATGTCGGCGACGCCGTCCCAGGTGTCGGAGCGCAGCCGGTAGACGATGGCGCGGTCGTCGGCGATGAGGTAGGCCGAGGCGCGCTGCGGGGACTGGGCGGCGACGTAGCGGATGTCGATGCAGCTCGAGAGACGGCGGCCCATGGCGACGAAGCGATTACTGTCGCGCATCACGCGCGTCGGCTCGGCGAGCAGCACGCGCACCTTGGAGAAGCTGCGCGTCAGCACGAAATGCTTGATGATCTCGAGGAACGAAGTCTGGTCGTAGAGATCGGGCTCGAGGTCCGGCGTATAGATAGAGATGAGTCGCTGTGCGAGGGCGGCCACCTCGTTGACCGCGGCGCGAACCTCGGACAGGGTCGTGAGGACGGTGAGCGTCTCGGCCGAGCCGTTGCGCGCGGACCGGCGGCCGGCAGCCGAGCTCGCCGACTCCGGCGCATAGCGTGCGTTGGCGAGCTGCGCCCAGCCGTTCTTCAGATCGAGTTCACCCGAAATTGCCACGAGTGGCACCACCCCCACCCGCACGGTGTGCAGGCTGCCGGGGATCTTAGTGAGCGCTGGCGGCATTCCCTTGTCGAACCGGTCACGGTTTGGAAGGTCCTGGGCGTCACAGTAAGTAAAAACCGCGGCGCAGTTCGCACTTTAGCACGGTGCGGTGTCGCCGACGGGCGACAAAGCTCAGGACTCGGGCGAGTCCGGGGCTCAGATCGCCCGGGCCAGGGCCGCCGCGAGTCCGACGTAGTCCGCGGGCCTGAGCGCGCGCAGACGCGCCTTGTCCGCCGCAGCGAGCGGCAGGGCGTCGATGAACTCCCCGAGGGCGCGCGCGTCGATGGCCTGGCCGCGCGTCAAATCCTTCAGCCGCTCGTAGCCTGCGGGGACGCCGGCAGCACGCAGAGCGGTCTGTACCGCTTCCGCGAGCACTTCCCAGGAATCCGCGAGATCGCCCGCCATACTCGTCGTGTCCGCCTCGATGCGCGCGAGCCCGCGTCCGAGCGAGTCCCAGGCGATGAGCGTATGCCCGAGCGCGACGCCGAGGTTACGCAGCACGGTCGAATCGGTGAGATCCCGCTGCCAGCGCGATACCGGCAACTTCTCGGCGAAGTGCCGCAGCAGCGCGTTGGCGAGGCCGAGATTGCCCTCGGCATTCTCGAAATCGATGGGGTTCACCTTGTGCGGCATGGTGGAGGAGCCGACCTCGCCCGCCACCGCGCGCTGGCGCAGGTAGCCGAGCGAGATGTAGCCCCACGCGTCGCGGCACAGGTCGATCAGCACCACGTTGCCCGCGGCGACCGCGTCGCAGTACTCGGCGATCCAGTCGTGGGGCTCGATCTGCGTGGTGTAAGGGTTGTACTCGAGCCCGAGCGACTCGACGAACGCCCGCGCCGCCGCAGGCCAGTCCACCGCCGGCAGCGTGGCGGCGTGCGCGTTGAAATTGCCGACCGCGCCGTTCCACTTGCCGAGAATTCTCACCGCCCGCCAGCGGGCGTCCGCGCGCATCAGCCGGGCGGCAAAGTTGGCCAGCTCCTTGCCGAGAGTCGTGGGGCTCGCCGCCTGTCCGTGGGTGCGCGCGAGCATCGCGCTCTCCGCGTAGCGGTGCGCGAGCGCTACCAGCTCGTCGATGCGCACCCGGAGGACGCCGCCGAGGAGCTCGCGCGCCGCCTGCAGCAGCCGCGCGTAGGCGAGGTTATTGAGGTCCTCGGAGGTACAGCCGAAGTGCACCAGCTCGAGAGTGGCGGCGGAGGCGCCCGCCGCCTGCAGCTGCTCGCGCACGTAATATTCGACCGCCTTGACGTCGTGGTTGATGCGCGCCTCGATGGTCTTTACGGCGGGCGCGGCGCCCGCGTCCGGGGCGGCGGCGAGCTGCTGCGCGCGCGCGCGCACCGCGGCGCTCAGGGCGGCGCCCGGCAGCTGCGGCACCGCGGCCGAGAG
>DAHUXE010000045.1 GCA_027307325.1 Gammaproteobacteria bacterium
TGCGCAGCCGCGCGAGGGCGCGAGGGCGGCGAGCGCGCCGGCGGCCGCGACCGCCCCGGCGAGCGCGAGCGCCCGCATGCGCTCGCTACTGCGCGTTGCTCTTGGCATCGCGCGGCGGATCCTGCGCACCGTCCGTCGAGACCGGGATCGCTCCTGCCTCGCCCGGGTCGCTCGTCATGAATGAGGAGAGCAGGTTACGGCGGGCCACGGGCGGGCTGAACATGCTGTGCGCCACGACGTAGTTGGCGAGCTCGGTAGCGGGCACGACCGCCGCGGCGCCGCGCGCGGCCGGCGGTACCACGTAGCTGTCGGGGCCGCCCGGCCTTACCGCCGCGGCCCGCGCCACGGCCGGTGTGCTCGCGCGCAGCGCCGCTACGGCGGCAAGAGGCGGCGCCTGCGCGCGCAGCCACAGGATCGAGACCGCGGCGACGCCGGCGGCAACGGCGGCGCCGGCTGCCGGGCGCACCCAGCGCCGCGGCGCACGCCGCGCCGTCGATCCCCCATCCAGGGCTGGCTCCGAACCGACGAGCGCGCTCACGCGGCGGGCGACGCGGGCGTTGAGCCGTACGCCGCGCTCGGCGCGGATCGCCGCAGCAATCACCGCGTAACGCTCCCAGCGGGCCCTGAGGTCGACGTCGCGCGACAGCCGGCGGGCGAGCAGCTCGCACTCCTCGGATGCCAGCTCGTCGTCGAACATCGCCGACAACTGGCTGTCGAGCTCTTCGTTCATCCCAGCTCCTCGGTGCGGCCCAGGCCGCCCTCGAACACCTCGCGCAGCCGCCGGTCGATCGCCTCGCGCGCGCGGAAGATCCGCGAGCGCACCGTTCCGACCGGACAGTCCATGGCGGCCGCGATCTCCTCGTACGACAGCCCTTCGAGCTCGCGCAGCACGATCGCCGTGCGCAGGTCCTCGGGCAGCGCGTCGATGGCAGCGTTGACGATCGAGCGGATCTCGTCGGTCAGCACCAGCGCCTCGGGGGTCTCGGAATCCTTCATGCGGCTCTGCATCTCGTACGACTCTTCGCTGTTGCGGTCGATGTTGTATTCGATCGGGCTGCGGTCGCGGGACACTACGGCGTTCTTGGCGGTATTGATCGCGATGCGGTACAGCCAGGTATAGAAGGCGCTGTCGCCACGGAACTGCGGCAGGGCACGGTAGGCCTTGATGAAGGCCTCCTGGGCGATGTCCTCGGCTTCGGCCGGGTTGCGCACGTAGCGCATGACCAGCTTGACGAGTTTGTGCTGGTACTTGAGGACCAGCGCATCGAACGCCCCCTTGTCTCCCCGCTGTACGCGGCGCACCAGGCTCAGATCAGTTACATCGGCGCCCATGCGGGCCCTCTAACCTGGCAGAGAGGGCCGCCACGCCACGCGCTGGATAGACTGTGACCCTCTGTAAAAGTTCAGCATACCGGAGAACTGTGACATAAGTCCCGGATGCGCTCGGCGAGCGAGCGCAGCTCGGGGTCGGCGGGGCGCTCCTCGCCGAGGAAGTAACCCGCCAACAGGGGATCCGGCAGGCCGAGCAGCCGCTCGAATGCCTGTCGCTCCGCCGGGGAGGCCCGGATGAGTCCCTCGCGCGCGAACCGCTCGAGTATTACGTCGAGCTCCTTCATGCCGCGCCGGCAGCGCCACCGGAGCCGTCCCGCTTCCACCCCTTCAGCCATGGCGCCCGGCCAGCATCTTCTTGATCTCCGCGATCGCCTTGGCGGGATTGAGATCCTTCGGACACACGTCGGTGCAGTTCATGATGGTGTGGCACCGGTAGAGCCGGAAGGGATCCTCGAGCTCATCGAGCCGCTCGCCGGTCGCCTCGTCGCGGCTGTCGATGATCCAGCGGTACGCGGCCAGCAGCGCCGCCGGCCCGAGGTAGCGCTCGCTGTTCCACCAGTAGCTCGGGCAGGCGGTGGAGCAGCAGGCGCACAGGATGCAGGCCGCCGGCCGGTCTATCTGCTCCTGCTCCTCCTTGCTCTGCAACCGCTCGTGATCGGGAGGCGCCGGGGTGCGCGCCTGCAGCCAGGGCTTCACTGCGGCGTACTGCGCGTAGAAAGTACTCAGGTCGCCAACCAGGTCCTTCACCACCGGCAGATGCGGCAGCGGGTAGATGCGGATCTCGGCGCCCAGGTCCTGCATGGAAGTGGTGCAGGCGAGGCGGTTGATGCCGTTGATATTCATCGCGCACGAGCCGCAGATCCCCTCGCGGCACGAGCGGCGGAAGGTGAGCGAGGAGTCGATTGCCGCTTTGATCTGGATCAGGGCATCGAGCACCATGGGCCCGAGGGTCCTCGCGTCGAGCTCGAAGACATCGATGCGCGGGTTGGCGCCGCTGTCGGGGTCGTAGCGGTAGATGCGCAGCGTGCGCAGCTCGCGCACCCCGGGCGCTGCGCGGTGGGTCGCGCCCCGCACTGGGCGCGAATTCGGAGGCAGGCGGAACTCGGCCATGCGCTTCCCTTCAGTAGGTGCGCGCCCGGGGCGGGATCGACTCCACCTCCCCGGTGAGCGTGTTGAGGTGCACCGGGCGGTAGTCGAAGCGCACCTGCTTCGGTCCCTCGACCCACACCAGCGTGTGCTTCATCCAGTTGCGGTCGTCGCGCTCGGGGTAGTCTTCGCGCGCGTGCGCGCCGCGACTCTCGGTGCGGTTGGCCGCCGAGTGGATGGTGGCGGTCGACTGCAGCAGCAGGTTCTCGAGCTCCAGGGTCTCGACGAGATCGGTGTTCCAGATGAGCGAGCGGTCGGCAATGCGGACGTCCGCGAAGGACTCGAAGGTCTGGCCGATGCGCTCGATTCCCTGCGCGAGGCTGTCCCCGGTACGGAACACCGCGGCATCGAGCTGCATGGTCTTCTGCATCTCGACGCGGATCGCCGCCGTGCCGCGCGCCCCCGCGGCGCGCCGCAGCCGCTCGAGGCGCGCCGCGGCCGCATCCCC
>DAHUXE010000051.1 GCA_027307325.1 Gammaproteobacteria bacterium
GGCGCCGGCTGCGGCGCGGGCGGCGGCGCCACCGCGGGCCGGGCGCTGACGCCGGAAGCCGCGCCGGCCGCGGCCGCTCGCACGGTGGCGATCAGATCGCCGGTCGACACCGTCCCGCCCTTCGCCACGTGGACCTTCTCGACGATTCCTCCGGCGGTCGAAGGAACGTCCATGGTGGCTTTTTCCGACTCGAGAGTGACGAGCGGGGTATCGACCTCGACCGGCTCGCCGGGTTTCACCAGTACGTCGATGATGGCGACGTCCTTGAAGCTGCCCATGTCGGGCACGCGCACTTCCAGCAGCGGGGCCGCGCTCATGGAAGGCCGGCCTTCAGACTTTCCACGGAACCGGCCGCTCGGGGTCGATGCCGAGCGCCTTGATCGCACCGCTCACCGTCTTGCCGTCCACGCGCTTCTCATCGGCCAGCGCCTTCAGGGCCGCGATCACGATGTAGTTGCGATCCACCTCGAAGAAGCTGCGCAACGCGGCGCGCGAGTCGGAGCGGCCGAAGCCGTCGGTGCCGAGCGTGACGTAGCGGCCTGCGACCCACTGGCGGATCTGGTCGGGCACCGTGCGCATGTAGTCGGTGGCGGCGACCACCGGGCCCTCGCGGTCCTTGAGCAGCTGCCGGATATACGGAACGCGCGGCGTGTCACCCGGGTGCAGCAGGTTCCAGCGCTCGCACTCGAGCGCCTCGCGCCGCAGCTCGCTGAAGCTCGTCACCGAGAGCACGTCGGCGGGAATTCCGTAGCTGTCCTCGAGAATCCTGGCCGCCGCCAGGCACTCGCGCAGGATGGTGCCCGAGCCGAGGAGTGTCGCGCGCACATTGCCACGGCCGCCGATCTGCAGGAGGTACGCACCGTTGAGGATCCCCCGCTCCACGCCCGGCGGCATCGGCGGCTGCGGGTAGTTCTCGTTCATCACGGTGAGGTAGTAGAAGACCCTCTCCTGTTCGGCGAACATGCGCCGCAGTCCGTCGTGAATGATGACGGCGAGCTCGTAAGCGTAGGCCGGGTCGTAGGCGATGCAATTCGGCACCGTGGTCGCGACCAGCTGGCTGTGGCCGTCCTGGTGCTGCAGGCCCTCGCCGGCGAGCGTGGTGCGCCCGGCGGTGGCGCCGAGCAGGAAGCCGCGCGCCTGGATGTCGCCCGCCGCCCAGATGAAGTCCCCGGCGCGCTGGAAGCCGAACATGGAGTAGAAGATGTAGAACGGCACCATGTTGATGCCGTGATTGCTGTAGGCGGTGCCGGCGGCGATCCACGAGCACAGCGACCCCGCCTCGTTGATGCCCTCCTCGATCATCTGTCCCTTCTTGTCCTCGCGGTAGGACATGAGGGTCTCGGCGTCCTGCGGCGTGTACAGCTGGCCGACGGAGGAGTAGATGCCGATCTGCCGGAACAGCCCCTCCATGCCGAAGGTGCGCGCCTCGTCGGGCACGATCGGAACGACGTTGCGCCCGACGTTCTTGTCCTTGAGCAGGACCGTGAGGATGCGCACGAACGCCATGGTGGTGGAGATCTCGCGCTCGCCGGTGCCCTCGAGGACCGAGGCGAACGCCTCGAGCGGCGGGATCACCAGCCGCGGCGCGTCGTTGCGCCGCTGCGGCACGAAGCCGCCGAGCACCGCGCGCCGCTCGCGCAGATAGGCTGCTTCCGCGGAATTCTCCTCGGGCTTGCGGAAGGGAAGCTGCGCGAGCTCGTCGTCGGCGACCGGGATGTTGAAACGGTCGCGGAACACCTTGAGATCCTCATCGCCCATCTTCTTCTGCTGGTGAGCGATCATCTGCCCCTCGCCGCCCTTGCCGAGACCGAAGCCCTTCACGGTCTTGGCGAGAATCACCGTCGGCTGACCCCTGGCGGCGACCGCGGCGGCGTAGGCGGCGTAGACCTTGAGCGGGTCGTGCCCGCCGCGGTTCAGCCGCCAGATCTCGTCGTCCGACATGTTGGCGACCATGGCCTTGAGCTCGGGGTCCTTGCCGAAGAAGTGCTCGCGGGTGAAGGCGCCGCCCTTGGCCTTGAAGTTCTGATACTCGCCGTCGACGCTCTCCTCCATCACGCGGCGCAGGATCCCCTTGTAGTCGCGGGCGAGCAGCGGATCCCAGCGCGAGCCCCACAACACCTTGATGACGTTCCAGCCGGCGCCGAGGAAGGCCGCCTCGAGCTCCTGGATGATCTTGCCGTTGCCGCGCACCGGGCCGTCGAGGCGCTGCAGGTTGCAGTTGATGACGAAGATCAGATTATCGAGACCCTCGCGCACCGGCATGGTGAGCGCGCCCATCGACTCGGGCTCGTCCATTTCGCCGTCGCCGAGAAACGCCCAGACCTTCTGATCGGATGCTTTCACGAGGCCGCGGTGCTCGAGATAGCGCGTGAAGCGCGCCTGGAACATCGCCATCATGGGACCCAGGCCCATCGACACCGTCGGGAACTGCCAGAAATCCGGCATCAGCCACGGGTGCGGATAGGAGGAAAGTCCGAGGCCCGGCCCGCCCGCTTCCTGGCGGAAGTGGCGCAGCTGCGACTCCGTGAGGCGCCCCTCGAGAAAGGCGCGCGCGTAGATGCCCGGCGAGGAATGTCCCTGGACGAATACCAGGTCACCCGGATGGTGCTCCGAGGGCGCGCGCCAGAAGTGGTTGAAGCCGACTTCGTAAAGCGTCGCGGACGAGGCGTAGCTCGCCAGGTGCCCGCCGTACTCGGAGGACTTGCGGTTGGCGAGCAGCACCATCGCGAGCGCGTTCCAGCGGATGTAGGCCTCGATGCGCCGCTCGAGCGCACGGTTGCCCGGATACTCCGGCTCGCGCCCGCTCGGGATGCTGTTGACGTAGGCGGTGTTGGGCTTGAACGGCAGGTAGGCGCCGCTCCTGCGCGTGTAGTCGATGAGGCGCTCGAGCAGGAAGTGCGCGCGCTCGGGGCCGTGGGTCTTCAGCACCGAGTCGATGGACTCGAGCCACTCCCGGGTCTCGACGGGATCCAGGTCTTCGAGCTTGGGCGGTTCGGTCATGTGGTCTGCCTGGGTTGCGCTCGGCGCGCGGCCAGCGCACCTGAGTCCGGCGGCGCGGCCGCGGGTCTTCGTGTGCCAGGCGTGTTGAGCCGCGTTCGCGATAGAATGAGTAAGTAATGATGGCTAGCGCCGGCAGGTAAAGCAAGTGAGCCCCAGGGCATCCGCCGCGCTGCCCGGCAGCGCCGCCGTGAAGGCGCTCACCATCCGCAGGCCCGACGACTGGCACCTGCACCTGCGCGATGGCGCGGCACTCGCGGCGGTGCTGCCCTTCACCGCCACGCGCTTTGCGCGCGCCATCGTCATGCCGAACCTGAGGCCCGCGGTCACCACCACCGCGCAGGCGCTCGAGTACCGGCGGCGCATTCTCGCGGCGTTGCCGGCGCAGCTGCGCTTCGAGCCGCTGATGACGCTCTATCTCACCGACGACACGCCTCCCGCCGAGGTCGAGCGCGCGCGCTCGAGCGGCTGCATCTTCGGCTTCAAGCTCTACCCGGCCGGCGCCACCACCCACTCGGACGACGGCGTGACCGACGTGCGCCACATTGCCCCGGTGCTGGAGCGCATGGCGGAGCTCGGGGTGGTACTGCAGGTGCACGGCGAGGTCACCGACCCCGCCGTCGACGTCTTCGACCGCGAGGCGCGCTTCATCGAACGCACGCTCGCGCCGCTCGTCGAGCGCTTACCGAAGCTGCGCGTGGTGTTCGAGCACATCACGACCCGTGCGGCGGTGGAGTTCGTCCTGGCGTCGCACGCGGGTGTGGCGGCGACCGTGACGCCGCAGCACCTGCTGATGAACCGCAATGCGCTGTTCGCCGGCGGCATCCGTCCGCACCACTACTGCGCCCCGGTGCTCAAGGCCGAGGCCGAGCGCGCGGCGCTGCTCGGCGCGGTTGCCGGCGGCAGCGGGCGCTTCTTTCTCGGTACCGACAGCGCGCCGCACGCGCGCCGCGCCAAGGAGTCGGCCTGCGGCTGCGCCGGGGTGTTCTCCGCGCACGCCGGCATCGAGCTCTATGCCGAGGCCTTCGAAGCCGCCGGTGCCCTCGACCGCCTCGAGGGATTCGCGGCCGTCCATGGCGCCGACTTCTACGGCCTGCCGCGCAACACCGCGACCATCACTCTGGTGCGCGAGCCCTGGGAGGTGCCGGAGCACTATCCGTTCGGCGCCGACGAGCTGGTGCCACTGCGCGCCGGCGAGCGCGTTCACTGGCGCATCGCATGAGCGAGGCCGGGGCGAGCGCACCGCGCGCGGCGCCGCCGGCCGCCGCGCTCATGGCGTGCCGCTTCCGCGGCTATCTGCCCGTCGTCATCGACGTGGAGAGCGGCGGATTTCAGGCCGCCACCGATGCCTTGCTCGAGATCGCGGCCGTGCTCATCGACATCGACGCCGACGGGACACTGCGCCGCGGCGCGACTCACCACCATCACGTGCAGCCGTTCGCGGGCGCGCGGCTCGACCCTGCCTCGCTGTCGGTGACCGGCATCGATCCGCATCACCCGCTGCGCCCGGCGATCCCCGAGCGCGACGCGCTGCAGAGAATCTTCCGCGAGGTGCGCCACGCGGTGCGCGCCGGCGGCTGCCGCCGCGCGATCCTGGTCGGGCACAACGCCGCCTTCGACCTCGCATTCCTCAACGCCGCGGTGGCGCGCGCCGGCGTCAAGCGCAACCCCTTCCATCCCTTCTCGTGCTTCGACACCGCGACGCTCGCGGGCGCGGCGCTCGGGCAGACGGTGCTCGCCAAGGCGCTCACCGTCGCCGGGCTCGAGTGGGATGCCGGCAGCGCGCACAACGCCCGCTACGACGCCGAGCGCAGTGCCGAGCTCTTCTGCCTGGTCTGCAACCGCCTGCGCGACAGCTTCGAGCGCTCGCGCGAGCGCGCGGCCGCGCTCGGCTGGCTCAACGCGCCGGCGGACGATGCGGCGGGCGAGGATGCGCCGCTCGAGGAGGCGATTACTGCGCGGCCCCCGCCTCGGTCATGAGCTTCTTGAGCTCGCCGCTCTTCAGCATCTCGAGCGCGATGTCGCAGCCGCCGACCAGCTCGCCCTTCACGTACAGCTGCGGGTAAGTCGGCCAGTTGGAGTAGCGCTTGAGCGCCTCGCGCATCTCCGGCTCCTCGAAGATGTTCACGGAGCGGAAGTTGGCGCCCACGGCGCGCAGCGCCGCGACCGTCTGGGCGGAAAACCCGCACTGCGGAAAGTCCGGCGTGCCCTTCATGAACAGCACCACGGGACCCGAGCCGAGCTCCGCCTTGATTCTCTCGACGACGTCCATCGTAACTACCTCTGTTGTCTGCGGCGCTCCTTGAGCTCCGCGATCAGCCGCCACTGCTCCGCGGCGCTCATGGCGAGCCAGCGCCCGATCTCCGCCCCGGTTCGCAGGCACCCGATGCAGTATCCCCGCTCATCGAGGGAGCAGATATTGATGCACGGTGAAGGTGGGCGCTCCTCGGGTGGCGCCGCGCCCGTGGAGGGCATGAGTCACGCTCGAGTCCGCATGCGTTGAATTATGGGGGTGCCTCGCCTATTCTTCAAACGCCGCATTTTGGCCCCAGGTCAATCGAAACAATAACTTGGAGACCGAAGCAAATGAACCCCCTGAACAACCACCGGCACTCACTGATCCTCGGCATCGTCATCGCCCTGATCCTGTCGTGGCTGATCGGCGGCACGCACTTCTACGAGCTGGGATTCGCGCGCTGGTTTCACATCGTCGCGGGCGTGTTCTGGATCGGCCTGCTCTACTACTTCAACGTCGCGCAGACCCCCGCGATGGCGGACGCAGCCGCCGACAAGGGCGGCCCCGGGGGCGCGGGCATCAGTAAGTACGTCGCTCCGCGGGCATTGTTCTGGTTCCGCTGGGGTGCGGTGGCGACCTGGCTCGGCGGTGCGTGGCTGCTCGGCCGCTCCGGCAACTTCCTGGGCGCATTCAGCCTGGGCGCCGTGCCCGGCGCTGCGTCGCACCTGTACCTGGTGACTATCGGCGTCGGCGCGTGGCTCGGCACGATCATGCTGTTCAACGTCTGGGTGCTGATCTGGCCGAATCAGAAGAAGATCCTCGGCATCGTCGCGGCCACGGATGAGGAGAAGGCAAAAGCCCGCAAGACGGCCGGCATGGCCTCACGGATCAATTTCGTGCTGTCGATCCCGATGATCATGTGCATGGCGGGCGCGACGCACCTCCTGCCGCTCGTCGGCAGTTAGGGGTCATGCGCGAGCCTCCGCGCGATCTACCCGAGCAGGTCGAGGCGGCGCTGCGTGAGGACATCGGCGCCGGCGACGTGACGGCGGCGCTGGTGCCGCCGGCGCAGCGGGTGCGCGGCAGCGTGATCACGCGCGAGAGCGCGGTGCTCGCCGGCCGGCCGTGGGTCGAGGCCACCTTCCGCCATCTCGATCCGCACGTGCAGCTCGCCTGGCACGCCAACGACGGCGAGCCGATCGCGGCCAATCAGGTGGTCTTCGACATCGCCGGCAGCGCCCGCGCCATCCTGCCCGGCGAGCGCACCGCGCTCAACTTCCTGCAGCTGCTGTCGGCGACCGCCACCGCGACGCGGCGCTTCGTCGAGGCTGTGAGCGGCACGGGCTGCGCCATCCTCGACACCCGCAAGACCATCCCGGGGCTGCGCAGCGCGCAGAAGTATGCGGTGCTATGCGGCGGTGGGCACAACCACCGCATGGGCCTCTACGACCGGGTTCTCATCAAGGAGAATCACATCGCCGCCGCCGGCTCGCTCACCGCCGCGATCCGCGCCGCGCGCAGCCACGCACCCGGCATGACGGTCGAGGCGGAAGTCGAATCGCTCCCCGAGCTCGAAGAGGCGCTCGCGGCCGCGCCGGACATCGTGTTGCTCGATGACTTCAGCCTCGCGGACCTGCGCGCCGCGGTCGCGCTCAACCGCGCCCGCGGCCGGCCCGTCAAGTTCGAGGCCTCGGGCAGCGTGTCGCTCGAGGTGGTGCGCGCGATCGCGGAGACCGGCGTCGACTACATATCGATCGGCGCGCTCACCAAGCACGTACGCGCCGTCGATCTGTCCATGCGGCTGGAATTCACCGCCGCCAGGGCCTGAGCGCCCGGCGCGCACCCTCTGTCCTATCGCTGGTAGTAGTCGGCGGCGACGTGTACATCGTCGGCGCCCCCTTGCTGCGCGGCGGGCCTGATTCAAGGAGCGGAGGTCGTGCGAGAGCGCCCGGGTCCCCGATGGACCGCGTTTGCATTCCTGTTGAGCGTGTCCCTTGCCGCAGGGTACGCCGCACGTGCCGCCGACGCGGAGGTGACGATCACCGCGACGAGGATTCCCGAGCCCGTCGATCAGATTCCGGCCTCCGTGACCACCGTCTCGGGCGCGGAGCTGCGGGCGCGCGACTCATCGGACATGGCCTCCGCGCTCAGCCTCGTGTCCGGCGTCGAGGCGCCGGCCGGAGGCGATGCGGGTCCCTCGAGCTCGGTACCCTCCTTCTGGGGTCTGCACGAGTTCGACGCGTTTCTCCTCGTCATGGACCAGGTGCCCTGGGGCGGCGCGTTCAACCCCGCGATCACGACGCTCAACCTGAACGACGTCGAGCGGATCGAGGTCCTGAAGGGCGCGGCTCCGGTCATGTACGGCGCCACCTCCTTCGTTGGTGTCGTGCACGTGCTGCACTACCCGGCGGGCGAAGCGACCGATGAAGCCTCCGTGGCGCTCGGCAACTACGGCTCGGTGCGCGGCGCCGCCGCGTTCGCCCTGCCCCGGTGGGGCGACTACCGCCAGTCCTTCGCAGCGGACGGCGAGAGGCTCGGCTTCGCGGACGGCCGCGAGAAACTCGCCGACGGGCGGCTGCTGTATCGCGGCGCGCTCGACCTCGGCGCGGGTCAGCTGCGGGTCGATGCGAATCTCAGCATCGTGCGCGACGTGCCGCCGAGCCCGGTCATCCGCGCCGGCAGCGCCCTCAACACGCTCACGCCGATCAACGCCAACTTCAATCCCGCGGATGCCGCGCTCGATGAGGACAAGTACCAGCTCGCCCTCGCCTACACGCGCCCGACCGCCTGGGGCACCTGGGAGACCCTTGCCTCCTTCTCCCGCTCACACGTCGACGACGTCCGTGCGTTCCTGCATTCGGACCTGAGCGGCGCCGCCGACACGCAGAACCAGAATCGCCTGATCCTCGATGACTACTTCGACACGCACCTCGCGAACGACCTCGGCCCCTGGTCGCTGCTCGTCGGCGCCGACCTCCTGTACGGCTACGGGCGTCAGGTAACGCGGAACGGCAACAGTGCCTACACCGTGCCGCTGGATGGCTCCGTGGTGCCGCCGCCGACCACGCAGCTGCCGGTGAACGAGGTCGGCTACGTGGCGGACAAACGGCTGTTCGCGGGCCAATATGCGCAGCTCGACTGGAAGCCCGATGCGCGCTGGGACCTGCTCCTCGGCCTGCGTCTCAACGAGACCGGTGAGGACAAGCTCGCGAGCGATCTCACCCTGCCGCCCTTCACCCCGGCCGGGCAGTACACGGCGGGAAGCGACAGCCGCAACGTCACGCGCCCGACGGAGACTGCCGGGGTCAGCTATCGCGTCTTCCGCGAGGCCAAAGACGAGCTGGTCGTGTACGCGGACTTCCGCAATGCCTTCAAGCCCGCGGCGCTCGATTTCGGTCCCGACTTTCAGCCGGCGGTACTGCTGCCCGAGACGGCGAAGAGCTACGAGGCCGGAGTGAAGGGGGTTGCGGCCGACGGGCAGCTCACCTGGCAGGCGGAAGTCTTCCGCCTCGACTTCACCAACCTGGTGGTCGCCACGCAGTCGGGTTTTCTCACCAACGCCGCCGGCGAGCGTCTTCGGGGATTCGAGCTCGAGGGGCGTTACGCAGTCACGCGGGATCTCGCGCTCGCCGCGAACTACGCCTGGCACGACGCGCATTTCACCCAGTATCAGTTCTTCGACGCCGGCACGGGCAACTACGTGGACGTCGGCGGAAATCAGCTGCCGCTCTCGCCGCGCCAGCTCGCCGCCGCCGCAGTGCTCTATCAGCCCGCGCAGGGCCTGAACTCGACGCTGGTCGCGACCTACGTGGGCCGGCGCTTTCTCGACGAGGAGAACCTGGCGCCCGTCGGCGGCTACACCCGGCTCGATGCAACGCTCGGCTGCCGCTTCGGGCACTATGAGCTCGACGTCGAGGGCACCAACCTCACCAATCAGCGCCCGGCGGTCAGCGCCAGCGAATTCGGCAGCGAATCCTTCTATCTGCTGAACGCGCGTACGCTGTGGCTGCGGCTCGCCTACCGCATGCGCTAGCGTCCGAGCCCGACCAGCCGCTCGATGAGCTCGTGCAGCAGTGCGTAACGCGGCAGGGCTACGAGCGGCATCAGCAGCGCCCAGCCCGCAAGCACCATGACGATCCTTGCCCGCACCGGGCGCGCGGGTGGTGCGAGCAGCGCCCGCACGCGTCCCGGGACATCGTCGGCGGCCGCCGGCATGCCGAGAGCCGGATGCGGCGCCTCACGGCCCTTCGCCAGCCGCGCGACCTTGATCAGGGCGGATGCAAGCGCGAGGCGCCGGCCGAGGTCGCCGCCGGTAGCGCGCTGATCCGCTTCGCGTTCCGCGGCAGCCCGCCAGCGCTCGGTGAGCGTCGCGGCGAGCGGCGTCAGGGCGAGCGCATCCGGTGCCGCGGTGAGCAGCAGCAGCTTCAGGTTGTCGCGCGCGGCGAGATGCGCCGCCTCGTGCGCCAGCACCGCGTGAAACTCCTCGGCGTCGCAGGCCGCGCGCACCGATTCGGTGGCGACGATACGCGGCCGCCAGGCACCGATCACGGCCACCAGCGGCTCGGCGGTCTCGACCACGTGCACCGCTTCGCGCCCGGCACGCACAGGGCCGGGCCGGCAGCGCCCGAGCAGCGCCCGCGCCGCCCGCACGGCGCGCCCGCCGCGCCAGATGCCGCCGGCCAGGCCGGCCGCCGCGAGCGCCGCCAGCACGATCAGCGCGGGACCGGCAGCCTCCTGCTCGTGGCGGGGCTCGAAGCCGAGGAACGCCGGCAGCACGACGGTGAGCACCACCAGCAGCGCCCCCGCGGTTGGCAGCAGACGCAGGCTCAGCAGGTCGAGGGAGGTGGCGCCGAGGCGTGTTAGGCCCGCGCGCCACGCGAGGGCGATCACTCCCGACAGCACCAGGCTGACGAGCCCGAACGTCGCGAGCAGCACGAGAGCGAGCAGCACCACGGGATTCACTCGAGGTCGCTCCGGCGCCTGCGCCGCTCGGCCTGCACCAGCGCATCGAGCTGATCGAGCAGCGCCGCGTCGGTGTCTTTCACGGCGCGCACCAGCATCGAGAGGATGACCGTGCACTGCTCGGAAGCCCCGAGCAGATCGCTGACGTGCCCGGAGACCAGCTCCGACAGCAGCTCATCCCGCGAGCAGCGCGGCTCGTAGACGAAGGCACGGCCGTCCCGGTGACGCAGCAGCAGGCGCTTGCGGTAGAGCCGATCGAGGGTGGTCATGATCGTGGTGTAGGCGAGCCCCGGGCAGGCCCGCTGCAGCTCGCGCACGGTCGCCGCCTGCGAGCGCGCCCACAGGAGCTCGAGCAGCCGCGTCTCGAGAGGTCCGAGCCCCGCGCCGTTGCGCAGGGGTCCGGGGGCGTTGCCGTGAGTTCGCGGTGACACGTCCCCGTCATTCTTGCCCAACTCACCGAGAGTGCGCCAGGATAAGGCCATGATTCACCTGGCCGCCCTCCTCGGTCTCTCCGTTGCGCAGTCCGTAATGCGCCCCGACGTGCCGGACGCCATCAAGGCGCCCGCCGGCGAGCAGATCGTGCTCGTGGCGCACGCGGCGGGCTCGCAGATCTACACCTGCCGCAAGGGAGATGACGGCAAGCCGCAGTGGACCCTCAAGGCGCCCGAAGCCCAGCTGCGCGATCCGAAGGGCGCGCTGATCGGCCACCACGCCGCGGGACCCTCATGGAAGCACATCGACGGGAGCTCGGTCATCGGTAAGGCGGTCGGTAAGGCCCCCTCGGCGGACGCGAACTCGATCCCCTGGCTCCTCCTGAGCGTCGTGAGCCATGAGGGGAAGGGAGTGCTCGAGCGGGTTACCAGCATTCAGCGCTTGCACACGAAGGGCGGTCAGCCACCGCCCCCCGAGAAATGCGACCCCTCGAAGCCGGACGCAGAGACCTGGATTCCTTACAGCGCCGATTATTATTTCTTCGCGCCGGCGCCGGGGCCGGCGCCGGAGCCGGCCCCGGCTGCGAAGTGAGCGGTGGCCGGGACATCGAGAGGTGCCCCTGAGGCCAATGTTCGATATCCATCGAACTTGCCTGCGTTGAGGCCCTGAATCGGACCTCTATGGGCGAGAGTTCGATGGTTATCGAACTTGCGCCTCGAGGAACCTCGTGCGTCCTCCCCTAAGCGGGGGTGGCTCGCCTCAGGCGGCGGCGGACTTGAGCACGCGCTGCGGTTGGGCGACGCCGTAGCCCTGCGCGTAGTCGACCCCGAGGCTGGTGAGCATCTGGATGATCTCGGCGTTCTCGGCGAACTCGGCGATGGTCTGTTTGCCGGTGAGGTGCCCGATCTCGTTGATCGAGCGCACCATCTCGCGGTCGATGGGATCGCGCAGTATCTCGCGCACGAAGCTGCCGTCGATCTTGAGATAGTCGACCGGGAAGTGCTTGAGGTAGCCGAACGAGGACAGCCCGGTGCCGAAATCATCGAGCGCGAACTTGCAGCCCTGCTGCTTGAGCGCCTGGATGAAGCGGTTGGCCTGGGAGAAGCTGGCCACCGCCGCGGTCTCGGTGATCTCGAAGCAGATCTTCGACGCGTCGAGGCCGCTGTGGCGCAGCTGCTCGATCACGAACGGCAGGAACTTGTCGTCGCCCAGGCTCTGGCCGGAGAGATTGATCGAGCACTGATGGAGGTTCTGCCGCTCATCGGCCTCCGACACCAGCCAGCGGAATGCGTTCTCGATCACCCAGCGGTCGATCGCCGGGGTGATGCCGTAGCGCTCGGCAGCCGCGATGAAGTCGTTCGGCGCCACGATGCGGCCGTTCTCGTCCGTCAGGCGCAGCAGCAGCTCATAGTGCGCGCCGGTCTCGACCCGCTGCAGCGGCTGAATCGCCATGCGATACAGCTCGAAGCGGCCCTCTTCCAGCGCCGCGTTGATGCGCGCCGCCCACTGCATCTCGCGGCGGCGGCGCATCAGCTCGATGTCGTTCTCGGCGAAGCTGTGGACGCGGTTGCGCCCGCCCTCCTTGGCCGCGCTGCAGGCGCTGCCGGCGGCGGACAGCACCGAGGCCACGTCCTCGTTCTCGGGGGCGATCGGAACGACGCCGATCGAGGCGCCGAGCCGGAACACGCGGTCCTCCCAGGTGAAGCGGAAATTGCGCACCGCCTCGCGCAGCGTCTCGGCGGTATGCATCGCCTCATCGAGCGAACAGCTCTCGAGAAGAATGCCGAACTCGTCGCCACCGAGGCGCGAGAGCGTGTCGCGCCAGCGAATCTTGGACTTCAGCAGCGCCCCCACCTGGCCGAGGAGCGCGTCTCCCGCCGAGTGGCCGCAGGTGTCGTTGACGATCTTGAACTGGTCGATGTCGAGGTGGCAAAGCGCGTAGGAGGCCTCGCGCGCCTTGGCGCTCTTCAGCGCCCGCTCGAGGCGGCTCTCGAACTCGCGGCGATTGACGAGGCCCGTGAGCAGATCGTGGCTCGCATGGTAGGAGAGCCTGCGGTTGAGCTCGCGCGACTCGCTGACGTCGTGGAACACCAGCACGCCGCCGGCGACGTGCCCCTGGCCGTCGCGGATCGGCGCGGCGGTGCTCTCGACGTAGAGCTCGTTGCCGTCGCGGCGGATGAGCAGCATCGGCCGCACCGACTTGATCGGGCGGATGCGGCGGATCGAGACGGTGAGCGGGTTCTCGAGCGGCTCACAGGTCTCCTCGTGGAAGGCGCGGAAGATCTCCTCCACCGGCCTGCCCATCGCGTCCTCGAGACGCCAGCCGGTGAGCTCCTCGGCCACCGGGTTGATGTAGTCGATGGTCGAGTTGGCATCGGTGGTGATGACGCCGTCGCCGATCGACTGCAGCGTGATCTGCGCGCTCTCCTTCTCGCGGAACAGCGCTTCCTCGTAGAGCTTCCTCTCGGTGATGTCGAGCTCGACGCCGACCAGGCGCAGCAGCCGCCCGTGCTGGTCGACGCGCGCCGTAGCCCGGCTGATCACCCAGCGCCACTCGCCGTTGCGGTGACGCATGCGGTGGGTACTCTCGAAGATCGGGGTCTTGCCCGCGTCGTGATCGCGGATCGCGGTCTGTACCCGCGCCAGGTCGTCCGGGTGCACGAGGCTGCGCCAGTCGGGCGAGCCGCGCATGTCCTCGTCCGCATAGCCGAGCATCGCCTTCCAGCGCGGCGAGAAGAAGACTTCGTTGCTCTCGACGTCGAAATCCCACAGGCCGTCGTTGGCGGCGGCCTGAAACAGATTGGTGCGCTCCTCGAGCTTGGCGAGCCGCGCCTCGGTGCGGATGC
This sequence comes from Gammaproteobacteria bacterium, assembly GCA_027307325.1. Taxonomy (GTDB): domain Bacteria; phylum Pseudomonadota; class Gammaproteobacteria; order Steroidobacterales; family Steroidobacteraceae; genus 13-2-20CM-66-19. The sequence continues at coordinate 13,474 of DAHUXE010000051.1, forward strand.
GCTCGAGGCCGGTGGCGAGACTCGTGCCGATCAGCTTCATGAGCAGCTGCAGGTTCACGTCCCACGCCCCGCGCGGCAGGGTATGCGCGAGCCCGAGGATGGCGGCAGGCTTGCCCTGCACACGGAAGGTGATGAGCAGCGCCGAGCCGATCTGAAGTCCTGCAAGCCTGGCGGCTTCCGCCGCCTGCTCCTTGCGCGGGGAGCTCGTGTCGCGCAGCTCCGAGAGGCGCAGGTGCTCGAGCCGGCCCCGCAGCCACGGGAAGCCCTCGAGGCTTACGCCCGCGAGCCCTTCGGGCTTGCACTGCGCGAAGGCGCTGCGCGCAACCTGCACGTCCTGGATCACCGCCTCGTCGGGCTGGAGCGCTGCGAGAAAGGCGCAGTCGCAGTCGGTGGCCCCGCGCAGCAGCTCGAGATTGCGCCGTACACAGGCCTCGACGTCTTCGCGGCGCATGTTCTGGAAATCGACCGCGATCTTGGTGCAGGCAACGTCGAGGCCGAGAACGGGTTTGCTATGACGGCCCGTCCAGGCGTCGGCCGAAAGAATGTCGGACGCGGTGAAGTCCTGTGGCTTATCCGGCGGGGGCGGAGTCGCCATTTACCCGTGATCTCCCATTACCGAGCCGACGCAGACTAATTCAAATGTTACGTCGCGGACTTGATACCCCGTCACGGAAGCACATGATTTTTCATTGCCGCTTTCCGAGGGTTAGCGAGGATTCTCGCACACTGATGCAGGATTACAAGGTAAGGCACTGTTACGACATGGGGTTTGCCAGTTAACAGAACATCAGCTCGGCCGAACTGCCGCTGCCGTCAGATCCTCCCAGGCCCTGATCACCCGCTCGGGCTCGATGCCGAGAATGCTCGGGCTGCCGTTGAGCGTGCCGGTGACGGTGACGGCAGGGGTCGTCGCACCGCCGGGGCGGTAGAGCCAGGGATCGATGTGACCGAACAGCGCCACGGTCGGGCAACCGAGCGCTGCCGCCGCGTGCGCGGGTCCGGTGTCCACCGCGATGAAGCTCTTCGCACGCTCGAGCAGCGCCAGTAGCCGCGTCACCGGCAGATCGTTGGCGGCGTTGACGGCATCGCTCACGGCGGCCAGGCGCAGCACGTCGGCGATGAAGGAGCTCTCCGCGCCCACGCCGGAGAATACGATCGCCTGGTCCGGGCAGCGCGCGCGCACGGCCCGCACTACCTGGGCCCAGCGCTCCTCGGGCCAGTATTTGGCGGCTCCCGTGCGCGACCGCAGGCGCCGGCGCGCCACGTGGCGGCTCCCCGGGTGGACGACCATGAAAGAGCGCCCGGCGAGTCCGCGTCCCGCGAGCCAGGTATCGAGCTCGCGCCGCGCGCTCTCGTCCACCTCGAGATGCGCCGTCCGCGCCGCTCCCGCAGGCGCTGCGGGCAGCAGGCCGCCGAACGCCGCCGGGGTGAGCGCGCCGAGGCGCAGGTACCGGTCCGCGAAGTTCTCCCCCTCGAGAAACGGGTAGTCGGTCGAGTCGCAGACATAGTCCGCCGGTATCCCGCCGCGCGCGAGCAGCTCGCGCCCTGCGCCGCGATCGCAGAACCAGGTGGGGCCGGCGCCGCGCGCCTCGAGCCACGCCACCAGCCGCCGCTGACTCAGGCTCAGCCAGTAGGGGGTGCGGCGGCTGCGCAGGATGAACATCCGCCCCACGGCGCGATGCCGGGCGAGCAGCGGTTCGGACCAGGGACCGGAGGCGATGACGTCCACGGGGGCCCCGAAGCGCGCGTGCAGCTGCTCGAGCAGCACCGTGAGCAGCACCATGTCGCCGAAGGCGCCGCAGCGCATGACGAGCGGCGGCAGCTGCGCGGCGCGCGCGAGGCCGGCCGCCGCCTGCGCGCTCATCCGCGTCCGCCGAGCGCCGCGCGCGCCGTGCCGTAGAGGCGATGGAGCTCGCGCTCCATCTCTTCCTGCAGCTGCCCGAGACTGGCGGCATCCGTCACCCGCGGGACGTAGCGCGGCGCCCCTATCGCGATCGCGATGCGTGCGAGAAAAGGCACCGGGATCACGAACTTGTCCCATTTCACGAGCCAGGCGCGCGAGGCCGCGTACGCCATCGGCAGGATCGGACGCTGCGACATCTGCGCGAGCAGCAGCGCGCCGGGCTTGAAGGTGAAGCGCGGGCCGCGCGGGCCATCGGGCGTGATGACCGGGGAAATGCCATCCCGGGTCAGCGCCTGGTAGTAATCGCGCAGCGCCCGTGCGCCGGTGTGGGTCGAGGAGCCGCGGATCACGGCGCCGCCGAAGCGGCGCACCATCATGGCGCCGAGCTCGCCGTCGACCGACGGGCTGATGAGCCAGCCCGGAGAGAGGCCACGCTGGCGCTGCTCGATGAGAAACTTTCCGCAGTACAGCTGGTGCTGGTGCCAGTAGCAGGGAATGAGGGACGGCGCGCGGGCCAGCGCCGCCGCCAGATGCTCCTCGCCCTCCACGCGCACGACGCGGCAGGTGCCCCACCACGCCCGTATGAGCGCCACGCCGAGTGGCGCCGCCAGCGCGTACAGCGCGCGCCGCGCCCGCGTCATGCGCCGGCTCGAGCGGGTCGCGGTGCGATACAGCGTGTTGCGAAGCCTGCCGTCGTCGCCGCCGCTCATGACGCAAACAGCTCCGCGAGGGTGAGCGCGCGCGCTTCGAGGCGGCCCACCGGCAGGCTCGTCATGAGGCAGGCCGCGGCGCCCGGAAAGAGCTCGAGCGGCAACGCCGCGAGCGTCACGCCGCGACAGCGCGCCCCAGCCTCGATGAGCTCGACCTCGCGCGCCTCCGCGAGCCCGGCGCCGCAGGCCTTGAGCGCGGCCTCGCGCGCCGCCCAGGCCGCGAGCCGCGGCTCCGTGCCGACCTCGACGTCGAACCCGACGAGCCCGTGCGCCGCCGCCGCGCATCCCACCCAGGGACCGGAATGACTGATGCTGAAGTCAGGCCCGTCGCCCGCCGCGGCCACCGCCCGGATGAGGTGCGGCTTGCCGCCGTCCGGGAAGGCGAGCTCGCGCGGCGCGATCGGCGTGCCCGTGACGTGCTCCAGTGCGTGCAGCGCGAGCGCCACGCCGGCGAGCGTTGCGGGCGCCGCGGCCGCGTGGGCGGCGACCTCGAGGCGCTTCGCATACGGGAGCTGTGCTGCCAGCGCGCGCGCGGCGGCGTCCGGCCACTGACCGCGCAGCTCGGTGTGATATAAGATTAAAGTTTGGCTTTCAACAGCTTGCATGACCGCCGCCGCGCCCGCCCAAGCCCTCGCCCCCGAGGCCGAGATGCAATTCGACGTGGGCTCCACCGATGACTCGCTGGAGCGCATGGTCGAATTGTTTGCCCGCCACGGTGACACTTATCGCGTGTTCGTTCCGGCACGCAGATCTTATACCTATGTCATCCATCATCCGGACGACGTGAAGCGGGTGCTGGTCGGCAATCACCGCAACTACACCAAGGGTGTCGGGCTCGACCGCGTCAAGATCCTCCTCGGCAAGGGCATCATGACCAGCGAGGGCGAGCTGTGGAAGCGGCAGCGCTACATGATGCAGCCCCTCTTCCACCGCCGCGTGATCACCGCGTTCGCGCAGCTGATCGCCGCGGCCAACGAGCGCCGCATCGAGAGCTGGGATCGGCTGGCCGGGCGCGGCGAGCCGGTGAACCTTACCGAGGAGATGAGCGACCTCACCCTCGAGATCGTGCTGCGCTCGATCTTCGGCCGCGACCTCGACCGCCTCACGCAACAGCTCGGCGGCAACCCCTTTGAGGTGGTAACCCGGGAGCAGAGCCGCGATCTGCAGTTCGCCTACAAGTTCCGCTCGCTGACGAAGCTCGTGGCGCAGCTCATCGCGCGGCGCCGCGCCGAGCCCGAGGAGCACTTCGACTACGTCGCGATGCTGATGGCGGCGCGCGACAAGGACAGCGGCGAGCCGATGGGCGAGCGCGAGCTCATCGACGAGATCATGACG
>DAHUXE010000055.1 GCA_027307325.1 Gammaproteobacteria bacterium
AGGAGCGCGCGGAGTCTGGGCGCGGATGATCGCCGGGACTGATACCCGGCTCGAGAGCTCGGCGCCGGGCGCGCTCGCCGCGGGCGGAGGGGGAGCGAAGGCCGGCGCCGCCGGCGCGAAAGCCGGGGAGCCGCTCAAGGCAAAGAGGCAGGGCGCGTGGCTTGCGGGCGACGGCGCACCGTGATCCGCGCCGCCGTGGTGATGGTGGTGCGCGAGGGGCTGCGCGGCGAGCGCGCCCGGCGGCTGCGCCTCGCCCGGGCAGAAGTCGATGTGGAACCCGCCGCGGTCGCTCACCGGCATGAAGCCGACGGGAACCAGCGCACGCAGCACGAGTACGGGCAGCACGAGCAGCGCGAGCAGCGTCCTGCGCTGCCGCGCGCTGAACCACTGAGGAATGCCCTGCCTCATGAGTAAGGAGTCTAGTCTGCCCTGGGACAGCTCGGCATGGGTTCAATTACCCCAAAGGCGTGGGGGCATTGCGGACGGCTCAACCGGGAACGGCGAGCAACCGCGCGAGGTAGCGGGCCACCTGATCGACCTCGAGATTGACGCGCGTTCCCGCGGCGGCGTTGCCGAGAGTCGTGGCCGCCTGCGTGTGGGGGATTATGTTGACGCCGAAGCTCGCCCCGTCGACCGCGTTGATGGTGAGGCTCACCCCGTCGACGGCGATCGAGCCCTTGGGCGCGAGATAGCGCGCCAGCGCCGCAGGAGCTGCGATCTCGAGCCGCAGCGAGCGGGCATCGCCCCCGCGCGAGCGGATCTCGCCCACCCCGTCGACGTGGCCCGAGAGCAGGTGCCCGCCGAGCGGGTCCCCGGCGCGCAGCGCGGGCTCGAGATTCACCGCCGCCCCCACCGCGAGCTCGCCGAGCGTGGTGAGCGCGAGCGTCTCGCGCGAGACGTCCGCGGCGAATCCCGTGCCGCTGACCGCGGTCGCGGTGAGACAGCACCCCTGCACGCAGATGCTGTCCCCGACGGCGATGCGCCCGGCAGCGAGCCGCGTGAAGCCGATGGTGAGCCGCAGGTCGCCGCCGCGCGCCTCGCGCGCCTCGATGCGCCCGACGTCGAGCACGATCCCGGTGAACACGGGCTTACCGCGCCGGCCGCGGCCGCAGCCACAGTCTCAGGTCATCGCCGAGCATGCGGGTCTCGATGAGGCTGAAGGCGCGCGCCACAACGAGCGTCGCGGGCTCCGGCAGGGCGAGCAGCGGCCGCGACCGGTTACCGAGGACCCGCGGCGACACGTAGAGCAGCAGCTCGTCGACGAGCGACTGGCGCACCAGCTCGCCCGCGAGCGTCGGCCCCGCCTCGACCTGCAACTCGTTGACCTCGAGCTCCGCCAGGCGGCCGAGGACCGCTTCGAGCGACAGCCGCTCATTGTCCTCCGGCGCCGACTCGATGCGCGCCCCCTTCTGGGTGAGCCGCATGCCGTGCTGCACGTCCCTGAACGAGCTCTGCGCCGTGAGGATCAGCACCTCACCGCCCCCGGCAAGCAGCCGCGCGCCCGGTGGCGTGCGCAGGTGACTGTCGAGCACCACGCGCAGCGGCTGCCGCGCGCCCTCCTCCGCCTCCTGCGCCTCGCCCTCCGCCTCGCCCTCCGCCTCGCCCTCCGTCCCGCCTTGCGCACCGAGCCGCACGTCGAGCCGCGGATCGTCGGCGAGCACGGTACCGACACCGGTGAGGATCGCGGAGCTGCGCGCGCGCCAGTACTGCACGTCGGCGCGCGCGGCTTCGCCGGTGATCCAGCGGCTTTCGCCGCGAGCGAGCGCGGTGCGGCCGTCGAGCGTCATGGCGAGCTTCAACCGCACCCAGGGACGGCCGTGGCGCATGCGCTTCACGAACCCGCAGTTGAGCTCGAGCGCCTCCTGCTCGAGGAGCCCCCCCTCCACCGCGACTCCGGCGGCCGACAGCGCTTCGGCCCCGCGGCCGTTCACCAGCGGGTTGGGATCGTTGGCGGCGTACACGACGCGCGCCACACGCGCGGCAATCAGCGCTTCGACGCAGGGGGGCGTGCGTCCGTGGTGACTGCATGGCTCGAACGTCACGTAAGCGCTCGCGCCCGCGGCACGCCCGGCCGCGGCGCCGAGCGCGGCGATCTCGGCGTGCGCCTCGCCGGCGCGCTCGTGCCAGCCTTCGCCCACCACCTCCTGGCCGAGCGTGATCACGCAGCCGACGCGCGGATTGGGGTCGGTGGTTTCGAGCCCGCGCGAGGCGAGCTCGAGCGCGCGTTGCATTGCCCAGCGATCGAAGTCGGAGAACGCGGGCTCCGGGGCACTGTCGGGTGCGCTCATCATTTCTTGCCTCCCTTCGCCGGCGCCAGATCGTCCGGGGCCGCTTCCGGCAGCAGCGGCAGCTGATCGCGGTCCGCGGCGCGCCCGGTGCGGCGGGCGCGCGCGGCGGGCTTCCCGGCCACGACCGCGCCCGTCGGGCGCGCGCTGCGCAGCCGCTCGATCTCGTCGTGAAACGCCTGCACGTCCTCGAACTGCCGGTAAACGGAGGCAAAGCGCACGAAGGCCACCTCATCGAGGTGCCGCAGCTCCTCCATGACCAGCTCACCGATGGCACGCGAGCTCACCTCGCGGTCGCCGAGCACCCGGACCTGGTGGACGATGCGGCTCACGGCCTCCTCGAGCTGCTCGCGCGGCACCGGGCGCTTCTCCAGCGCCTTCTCCATGCCGGCGCGCAGTTTCGCCTCGTCGAACGCCTCGCGGGCGCGATCGCCCTTCACCACCACCGGCATGACGAGCTCGGCGGTCTCGAAGGTCGTGAAGCGCTCGCCGCACTTCAGGCACTCGCGGCGGCGCCGGATCTGCCGGCCCTCGCCGGCGAGCCGCGAGTCGTTCACCTTGGTCTCGACGTGGCCGCAGAAGGGGCAATGCATGCGGCTGTGAGGAGCGCCGACCGCTTAAGCGCCGTAGACGGGAAAGCGCCGGCAGAGCTCGAGCACCCGGGGGCGCACGCGGTCGACCACCGCCGCCGCTCCTTCCGCGTCCAGCACCTCGGCGATGAAGTCCGCCACCTGCTCGACCTCGCGCTCCCTGAAGCCGCGCGTCGTCGAGGCCGGCGAGCCGATGCGCAGCCCGCTCGTCACCATGGGCGGCCGCGGATCGTTGGGCACGGCGTTCTTGTTGACGGTGATGTTGGCGCGCCCGAGTGCCGCATCCGCGTCCTTGCCGGTGATGTTGCGATCGACGAGGCTCATGAGGAACAGGTGGTTGTCGGTGCCGCCGGAGACGATCTGGTAGCCGTTCTTCGCGAGCCGCGCCGCCAGCGCACGCGCGTTGGCGAGCACCTGGCGCTGGTAATCCTTGAACTCGGGCTGCAGCGCTTCCTTGAGCGCGACCGCCTTGGCGGCGATCACGTGCATGAGCGGCCCTCCCTGGGTGCCCGGGAACACCATCGAGTTGAGCTTCTTGGTGATCTCGTCGTTGGCGCGCGCCAGGATCAGCCCGCCGCGCGGGCCGCGCAGCGTCTTGTGGGTCGTGGTGGTCACGACGTCGGCGTGCGGCAGCGGGTTGGGATAGAGGCCGGCTGCGACCAGCCCCGCGACGTGCGCCATATCGACGACGAAGTACGCGCCGACCTCGCGCGCGATCGCCGCGAAACGCGCCCAGTCGACGATGCGCGAGTAGGCGGAGAACCCGGCGATGATCAGCTTCGGCCGGTGCTCCTCGGCGAGACGCTGCACCTGGGCGTAGTCGATCTCGCCGTTCTCAGGACGGATGCCGTATTGGAAGGCGCGGAAGAACTTGCCGGAGAAGTTGACCTTGGCGCCGTGCGTCAGGTGGCCGCCGTGATCGAGGCTCATGCCGAGGATCGTCTCGCCGGGCTGCGCCAGCGCGAAATACGCCGCGGCGTTCGCCTGCGAGCCCGAGTGCGGCTGCACGTTGGCGTAGGCTGCGCCGAACAGCTGCTTCGCCCGATCGATCGCCAGCTGCTCGGCGACGTCGACGAACTCGCAGCCGCCGGAGTAGCGCTTGCCTGGGTAGCCTTCCGCGTACTTGTTGGTGAGCACCGATCCCTGCGCCGCCAGCACCCGCGGGCTCGTGTAGTTCTCGGAGGCGATCAGCTCGACGTGATCCTCCTGGCGGCGGCGCTCACCCTCGAGGGCGAGGGCCAGCTCGGGATCGAAGTCTGCGATGGTCTCGTTGCTGCGGAACATGCGGGTACGCCTCGGGTAGGACGGGCGGAAACGGGACCTAAAATTGTACCGGAAGGACCCCGCAGCCGCCCTCGTCAGCTGCGCGCGCTTTGGCTTCGAGCCTGGCTTGCGCGCCGCCTCGCTACAGCAGGTTTTCCAGCACCGCGTTCCAGGCCTGGGCGAGGTTGCCGCGGTTGTAGCCCCCACCCCCGAGCGCCAGCACACGGCCGTGGCCGAGGCGGTCCGCGAGCTCCCGCAGCGAGCGCGCGGCGTGCCCATGGGAGCGGGCCGAGAGGCGCAGGTGCGTGATCGGATCGCCCTCGAGGCTGTCGGCTCCGCATTGCAGGATGAGGAACTCGGGCTCGAAGCGCTCGAGGTGCGCCATGACGCGCGGCCACACCTGCTCGAACACCGCATCGTCGGCGCCCGGCGGCAGCGGGACGTTGAGCTTCATGCCGGCCGCCGCGCCGCGACCGATCTCGCCGCTCGCGCCGGTGCCGGGATAGAGGTAGCGCCCGTCCTCGTGCAGGTCGGCGAACACGACCGCCGCGTCGTCCTCGAACGCGTAGAACACCCCATCGCCGTGATGCGCGTCGATGTCGACATAAGCGACGCGCTGCAGCCCCGCGCGCTTCAGCAGCTCGATCGCCACTCCGCAGTCGTTGAAGACGCAGAAACCCGCGGCGCGCTCGCGCGCCGCGTGATGCAGCCCCGCGATCGGCACGAAGGCGCGGCGGCACTCGCCGCGCATGATCGCCTCCATCGCGCTCAGAGTTGCCCCCACGACTCCCGCAGCCGCCTCGTACACACCGCGGAATGCCGGCGTGTCGCCGGCGTCGAGGAGCCCGACGCCGCTCGCGGAGCGCTCGCGCACGAACTCGAGGTACGCCGGGCTGTGGAACGCGCGCAGCTCATCCTCGGAGGCGGTGCGCGGCTCGAGGACCTGCACGCGCCGGTCGAGACCGCGCGCCTCGTACTCGCGCATGAAAGCGGCGAGGCGGTCGGGACCGAAGGGGTGACCATCACCGAAGCTGTAGCGGGCGAGCCGCTCGCTCACCACCACCCCGACGCCGCCATTCATGTGCGCCCGCCGCCCCTCGCAAAGCCCCTCGAGGGGAGGAGCCTAGCACAGCGGGACCGGCCCCAAGACCCTGCCGCGCGCGCCTCAGCCCGTATAATCCCGCCCCTCCCCTGCCGCCGGACGTTGCATGGCCCAATACATCTATACGATGAATCGCGTCTCGAAGCTGGTCCCGCCGAAGCGGGTCATCCTGCGCGACATCAGTCTGTCGTTCTTTCCCGGCGCCAAGATCGGCGTGCTGGGCCTGAACGGCGCCGGTAAATCCTCGCTGCTGCGGATCATGGCGGGCCTCGACAGCGAGTTCGACGGTGAGGCGCGCCCGCAGAGCGGCATCCGCATCGGCTTCCTGCCACAGGAGCCGCAGCTCGATGCCTCGCGCGACGTGCGCACCACCGTGAGGGAAGGCCTCGGCGAGACCTTCCGCCAACTCGAGGAGTTCAACCACATCAGCGAGCGCTTCGCGCAGGAGCTGTCCGAAGAGGAGATGAACAAGCTCCTCGAGAGACAGGCGGCGCTTCAGGACGCGATCGATGCCGCCGGCGGCTGGGAGCTCGAGCGCAAGCTCGAGATCGCCGCCGACGCGCTGCGCCTGCCGCCATGGGAAGCGAACATCGCGACGCTCTCGGGCGGCGAGCGGTGCCGCGTGGCGCTCTGCCGGCTGCTGCTCTCCGCTCCCGACATGCTGCTGCTCGATGAGCCGACCAACCATCTCGACGCCGAGTCGATCGCCTGGCTCGAGCGTTATCTCGAGGAATACCCGAGCACCGTCATCGCGGTGACGCACGACCGCTACTTCCTCGACAACGTGGCCGGATGGATCCTCGAGCTCGACCGCGGTTACGGCATTCCCTGGCACGGCAACTACTCCTCCTGGCTCGAGCAGAAGGAGCAGCGGCTGGCGCTCGAGGAGCGCGAGCAGGAGGCGCTGCGCAAGGCGCTTGCCGCTGAGCTCGAGTGGGTGCGGCAGAACCCCAAGGCGCGGCAGGCGAAGAGCAAGGCCCGCCTGCAGCGCTACGAGGAGCTGGCGGCACGCGAATTCCAGGAGCGCAGCGAGACCAACGAGATCTACATTCCCCCGGGCGAGCGCCTCGGCGACCTGGTGCTCGCGGTCACGGGGCTGCGCAAGGGCTATGGCGAGCGACTGCTCATCGACAATCTGGCCTTCAACCTGCCGCGCGGCGGCATCGTCGGCATCATCGGCCCGAACGGCGCCGGCAAGACGACGCTGTTTCGCATGCTGACCGGCGCCGAGCAGCCCGACGCCGGCGAGATCCGCACCGGCCCCACCGTGCGCCTCGCCTACGTCGACCAGTCGCGCCAGACGCTCGACGACAGGAAGACCGTCTGGCAGGAGATCTCGGGCGGCCTCGACACGATCAAGGTCGGCAACTACGAGACCCCGTCGCGCGGCTACGTGGGCCGTTTCAACTTCAGGGGCGCGCAGCAGCAGCAGCTGATCGGCGAGCTCTCCGGCGGCGAGCGCAACCGCGTGCATCTCGCCAAGGTGCTGCGCGCCGGCGGCAACGTACTGCTGCTCGACGAGCCGACCAACGATCTCGACGTCGAGACGCTGCGTGCGCTCGAGGAGGCGCTGCTCGCCTTTCCGGGCTGTGCGGTGGTGATCTCGCACGACCGCTGGTTCCTCGACCGCATCGCGACCCACATCCTCGCCTTCGAGGGCGATTCGCAGGTCGTGTGGTTCGAGGGTAACTACCAGGAGTACGTCGCCGACTTCCAGCGCCGCCGCGGCGCCGATGCGCTGCAACCGCATCGCATCAGATACAAGCCGCTCACGCGCTGAGGGAGGCGGAGCTCTCAGCCTTGTCAGCGACGCAGTTAAGCCAGGGGGAATCGGCCGCCGGCCGCGGGCACTGGCGCTGGGCCGGGCCGCTCGCGGCGCTCTTGGTGTTCGCCGCGGTGGTGCTGATCCTGCACCGCCAGCTCATGCACCTGCACCTGCGCGCCGTGCTCGAGCAGCTGCACGCGATCCCGCGCCGCCAGGTGCTCGCGGCGCTCAGCTGCACCGCGGCGAGCTACTGGCTGCTCTCCAACTACGACGTGCTGGCGCTCGCGTACCTGCGCCGCGCCATCCCCTACCCGCGCATCCTCTTCACCTCGTTCATCGCCTATTCCTTCGGGCACACGCTCGGCTTCTCCGTGTTCACCGGCGCCGCCATCCGCTTCCGCCTGTATGCGACGGCGGGGGTGAGCGCGATCGATGTGGCGACGATCTCCGCTTTCTGCAGTCTGTCGCTCGGCATCGGGCTCGCGACCATCGCCGGGCTGTCGCTGTTCCTCTCGCCCGGGCACGCATCGCAGATCCTGCACCTGCATCACAACTGGTCGCTGCTCGCCGGTCTCACGCTGCTCGGCGCCGTGGCGCTCTACGCGCTGTGGGCGACGCTCGCGCAGGGCACGCTCGAGCTGCGCGGCTGGGCGCTGCGCGCTCCCGGGCCGGCGATCGGGCTCGCCCAGCTCGCCCTCTCGGTGGCCGACCTGTCGCTGTCCTCCGCGGTACTGTGGTCGCTGCTGCCTGCTTCAGCGCACCTCGGTTTCGTGCCCTTTCTCGGTACCTATGCGCTGGCGGTGATCGCCGGGATCGTGAGCCACGTCCCGGGCGGCGTGGGCGTGTTCGAGGCGGTGATGCTGTTCACCCTGCCCGGCGTGCCCGCCGCTGCGCTCCTCGGGTCGCTGCTCGCCTACCGGGGCGTGTACTACCTCGTGCCGCTGATATTCGGCACGCTGCTGTTCGGCTCCAAGGAGCTCGCCGCGCAGCGCGCACAGCTGCAGCGGGCGCAGGAGCTCGCCTCGTTCTACATCGCGCCGGTCGTACCGCAGGTCGCGGGCGCCCTCACCTTCCTCGCCGGGGCGCTGCTCCTGTTCTCCGGCGCGACCCCGGGCGTCGAGCAGCGGCTCGCGTTCCTCGACCGCTTCCTGCCGCTCGCGGTGCTCGAGGTGTCGCACCTCGCGGGCAGCGTGATCGGACTCGGGCTACTGGTGCTGTCGCGCGCCCTGTTTCGCCGGGTGCAGGGCGCCTACCACATCGCGGTGTGGCTGCTGACCGCCGGCATCTTCGCCTCGCTACTCAAGGGCCTCGACTTCGAGGAGGGGACGCTGCTCGCCCTGGTGCTCGGCGTGCTGGTGCTCGGCCGGCGCGCCTTCTACCGCCCGACCGCCATCCTCTCCGAGCGCTTCACTCCGGTGTGGGTGGCGAGCGTCACCGGCGTGGTTGCGCTCGCGATCTGGCTCGGCGTGCTCGCCTACCGGCACGTCGCCTATTCACACGAGCTGTGGTGGACCTTCGCGCTCGATGGCAACGCGCCGCGCATGCTGCGCGCCTCGCTCTCGATCGTGGTGCTCGGCACCGCGTACGTGCTGCTCAACCTGCTGCGGCCGGCGCGGCCCGAGCCCGCGGTCGCAGGCCCCGGGGAGCTCGCGCGGGCGCGCGCGCTGATCGCGCAATGCGACACGACGCTCGCCAACGCGGCGCTCACCGGCGACAAGCGCCTGCTGTTCAGCGAGGCGGGCACGGCCTTCGTGATGTACCAGATCGCGGGCCGCAGCTGGATAGCGCTCGGCGATCCGGTGGGAGCGCGTGAGGGTGCCGAGGAGCTGGTGTGGCGGCTGCGCGAGCTGTCCGACCGGCATGGCTGCGAGACCGTGTTCTACCAGGTGTGTGCCGAGCGGCTCGCGCTCTACGTGGATCTGGGGCTCGCCGCGCTCAAGATCGGCGAGGAGGCGCGCGTGCCGCTCGGGGAGTTCTCGCTCGAGGGCGGCGCGCGCGCCGAGCTGCGCCAGGCGCACCGCCGCGCGTAGCGCGACGGGGCCAGCTTCGAGGTCGTGCCCCCGGAAAGCGTCGCCGGGCTCCTGCCGGCACTCAGGCACATATCCGAGGCCTGGCTTGCCGGCAAGTCGACCGGCGAGAAGCGCTTCTCGGTGGGCGCGTTCTCGCCGCAATACCTCGAGCAGTTCCCGCTCGCGCTGGTGCGTGCCGAGGGGCAGCCGGTGGCATTCGCGAACCTGTGGACGACCGCAACGCTGGCGGAGCTGTCCGTCGATCTGATGCGCTTCGGTCCCGAGGCCCCGCGCGGCGCGATGGATTACCTGTTCATCGAGCTCATGCTGTGGGGACAGCGCGCGGGCTTCCGCTATTTCAACCTCGGCATGGCGCCGCTCTCGGGCCTCGAGGCGCACCCGCTCGCGCCCGCCTGGCACCGGGTCGGTAATTTCATCTTCCGCCACGGCGAGCACTTCTATAACTTCGAGGGGCTGCGCCGCTACAAGGCGAAGTTCGACCCCGAGTGGGAGCCGCGCTACCTCGTGGCGCGTGGCGGCATTGCGCTGCCGCGGGTGCTGATCGATGTGTCGACGCTGATTGCCGGCGGCGTGAAGGAGCTGTTCGCGCGATGACTACCAGGCCATCCGCACGCGTGGCGCTGCTGCTCGCGGCCGCCTCGGTTGCCGCGACCGGGGCTGCCCCCGCCGCGCCGCCGGCGCACAAACCGGCGCCCGCGGCAGCGGCCGCCGGCGATGGAGCGGACGCCCACCTCGCCGCCGGGCGTTTCGGCAAGGTGAGCGTCTACATTCCCGGGACGAGACCCGAGAGCGTCGCCATCTTCCTCTCGGGCGACGGCGGCTGGGAGCTCGGCGTCATCAACATGGCGAAGGCGCTGCGCGATCAGGGGGCGGTGGTGATCGGCGCCGACATCCGCCGCTACCTGGCACAGCTCGGGCAGGCGGTGGGCAAGCCCGGCGCACCGTGCCAGATGATCGCCGCGGACTTCGAGGCGCTCAGCCACCAGGTACAGAAAGAGATCGGCATGCGCGAGTACCACGTGCCGGTGCTGGTCGGCTATTCCTCGGGCGCGACGGTGGTGTACGCGGCGCTGGCGCAGTCGCCGCCCGGCACCTTCGCCGGCGCGCTGAGCCTCGGCTTCTGCGCCGACCAGGATTTCGCGGGCGCGGCGCTCTGCCCGGGCGCCGGGCTTCACTACACACCCGGGAGGCACCACGAGCTGGTGCTGGCACCCGCGGCGAGCCTCAAACAGCCGTGGATCGCGTTCCAGGGACAGAAGGACGAGGTGTGCAGCGCGAAGGCGGCCGATGAGTTCGCGGCCCTGGTGCCCAACGCCGAGGTGGTGAGGCTGCCGCTCGTCGGTCACGGCTTCTCGGTCGAGCGCAACTGGATGCCGCAGTTTCGCGCCGCCTACGCGCATCTCACGGCGCCCCTGCAGGCGCCGCCGGCGCGGCCCCCGGAGATCGCCGACCTGCCGGTGACCGAGGTGCACGCCGCCGCAAGCTCGGCCGAGCTTGCGCTGCTCCTCACCGGGGACGGCGGCTGGGCCGGCCTCGACCAGGAGCTCGCCGCGCGCCTCGCGGCGAGCGGCGTGCCCACCGTCGGGCTCAACTCGCTCAAGTACTTCTGGAGCGAGCGCACGCCCGAGGAGACCGCGCGTGACGTGGCGCGCCTCATGCGCCACTACCTCGCGGCGTGGAACAAGGAGCGCGTCATCCTCGTCGGCTACTCCTTCGGCGCGGATGTGCTGCCCTTCGTGGTCAATCGGCTGCCGCCGGAGCTGCGCGCGCGCATCGCGAGCGTGAGCCTCCTCGGCATCGATTCCAACGCCTCCTTCGAGGTGAGCGTGGCCGACTGGGTCGGCAGCGGCGACGGCCCACCCACCCGCCCGGAGGTCGCGGCCTTGAGCCACGTGCCGGTGCTGTGCATCTACGGCGAGGGCGAGTCGGATTCGATCTGTCCGGGACTGCCCGCCGGCGCACTTCTCACCCGCGAGCAGGTCGGCAAGGGCCACCACTTCAGCGGCGAATACGCGACGCTCGCCGACCGCATACTCGCCTTCGCGCGCGCCTCCCGTCCCGTTACATAACGTACCCGCGGCTCGCTGCGAGCCGGCCGCCAGCTGCGGGTTTCCCGCAGGTAGGGTGGGGCGCGGCGCGATCGGTTAACATGGAGGCGCGCGGCGCGACGGACACCAGAACAACAGTCCGCGCCGCGTGATGAAGCGTATGTCCCTGCACATTGATTCCGCGAGCCGTCTGCATCACGACCAGGACAGGAACCTGGTGGTGACCTGCCCGCATTGCCAGACGGTCGCGCACATCACACCGAGCGCCGTGCCGCGCTTCGAGGATCTGCAGCTCTACCGGCCCAAGCAGGTCGGGGTCGTGTATCTGTGCGACGCCTGCCACGCGCCGATCTTCCTGCGCTTCACGGTGCGGGTGTACGGCGCCGCGCGCATCGAGCTCTCGCCGCAGTTCACGGAGGTGGAGCGGGCGCGCGAGAAATTCAGCTTCACTTACATCCCCGAAGAGGTCGAGGCCCTGTTCCGCGAAGCCCTCATCTGCTTCACGCACGACGCCTTCAACGCCTTCGCCTCGATGTGCCGCCGCACGGCGCAGGCGATATTCGCGGACCTCGGCGAAGCCGGCAAGCTGCGCCTGTTCGACGAGCTGAACGGCCTGCGCGAGCTAACCGACATCGCCCCCGATCTCTTCACCCGGATGCGCACCGTGCTGTTCGGCGCCGAGCTCGACGCGCGCGCCAACCTGCCGCTGCTCGACGGCTACCAGGCCGGCATCATGCTCGAGGTGATGAAGGACCTGCTGTACGAGGCCTACGTGCGCAAGGGGCGCCTGCAGCAGGCCATCATGGTGCGGCACTTCTTCCTCGACGAGACCGGCAGCCACAAGGTGACGCCGCTGGTATCGGCGAGCTGAAGCGCTGTTCGTGCTACGCTTTGCGGATCAATCGAATCACCGCCTGCGCAAGACCACATCCCCTACAAGGCAGCATCCGTGGCTGAGCCCGCCGAGGTCTTCGTAAGCTACTCGAGGACCGACAAGGAGCGCGTCCTCGAGTGGGTGGAGAAGCTGCGCACCGCGGGTGTTTCCGTCTGGCTCGACACGAGCGGCATCGATGCCGCCACCCGCTGGGGCGAGCAGATCGTCAACGCGCTGGAGGGCGCCAAGGTACTGCTGCTGATGGTGAGCGAGGCAGCGGTCCGCTCCGACCACGTAGCCAAGGAGGTCACGCTGGTCAGCGAGCGCAAGGGGCACATTCTGCCGGTGCACCTCGAGCCGACGCCGATCCCGGCGAGCCTCAGGTATCAGCTGGCCGGCATCCAGCACATCGAGTGTTTCGGCCCGGCCGACAGCGACCGTGGCCTGCAGACGCTGCTGCGCTCGCTCGAGCGGATCGGCGTGAACGTGGCACCGCCGCCCCCGGTCCCCGCCAGCAAGACGGCTCCCGCCGCGCAAGCCGGCGCTGCTGCTCCGGCGCCGGCGCCTGTCGAGCGCGGAGCGCTCGCGGTGCTGCCCTTCGACAACCTGAGCCCTGACGAGGAAACCGACTATTTCAGCAACGGGCTGACCGAGGAGCTCATCGCGCGACTGTCGATCGTGAGCGAGATCGAGCTGATCTCGCGCTGGGCGTCGATGCAGTACCGGGACCCGACGCGCGATATCCGCGCGATCGGCAACGAGCTCGGCGCGCGCTATATCGTCGGCGGCGCCGTACGGCGCTTCCAGGACTCGGTTCGTATCACGGTGCAACTGGTCGACGCGAGCACCAACCGCCAGATCTGGGGGAGCAGCTATAAGGGCAAGCTCGACGATATCTTCGACATCCAGGAGCAGCTGGCGCAGCAGATCGTCGAGGCGCTCAAGCTCAAACTGACCTTCTCGGAGCGGGTCTCGCTCACCAAGCGGCAGACGGTCAACGCCCAGGCCTACGACCTCTACCTGCGCGGCCAGGACTATCTCTACCGCCTCACCAAACGCAGCGTGGAGCGCGCGATCCAGTTGTTCGAGAAAGCGATCGAGCTCGATCCGCGCTATGCCGCCGCCTACGCCGCCTGCTCGGGAGCCTACGGGCAGATGTACTGGCTCTTCTCGCGAGATGAGCGCACCCGTGAGCGGGCCCGCGAGCTGAGCTTCAAGGCGCTCATGTACGACAACAACCTCGCGGAAGCCTATACCGCGATGGGAATGTCGTACTACATCTGGGGCAAGTTCGACGAAGCGAGCGCGTCGGCGCGCAAAGCCATCGAGCTTGACCCGGATGACGCCATCGCGCACTGGACGCTCGGGCGCATTCAATTCACTAACGGCGACTTCGAGGCAGCGCGTGCCCTCTACCAGCGCGTCATCGAGCTCAAGCCGTCGTTCCTCTCCGCCTATACGGACCTGGAGATGACCTGCGAGCGCCTGGGACTGATGGACCAGGCCGAACGGCTGCACGCCCAACTGCTCGAGCTGCTGCCGAACCACCTGCTGCGCAACCCCGACGATGCCCGTGCGCGGATCCACTACGCCGTCATGCTCGCAGACGTGAACCGCGCGGAGGAGGCGTTGCGCGAGGGTGCTCAGGCTCAGGAGGGGAGCCCGGGTGACCCGGTGATGCTCTACAACGTCACCTGCCTGTTCGCGCGGCTCGGCGAGCACCGCCGGGCGGTCGAGTCACTGCGCCAGGCCATTGCCGCAGGGTACACGGCCTTCTCCTGGATCAAGCAGGATCCGGACATGAACCCGCTGCGCGAAGATCCGGAGTTCCAGGCGCTGATCGCCGGACGTTGAGAGCCGCGCGAGCGCGCTCGGTCAGCGCTTCAGCCGACAACGCGCCGCGCGTTGCGGAACAGGCGCATCCAGCCGCTGTAGCGGTCCGCGTCGCGCGGCCGCCAGGAATTCTGCAGATAGCGGAACGAGCGCTCCGGGTGCGGCATGGTGATGGTCACGCGCCCGTCGCTGTTGCAGAGCGCGGCGATCCCGAAGGGGCTGCCGCTCGGATTGGCGGGATAGGTGCCGGCGACGCTGCGGTCGTGATTGACGTAGCGGAAGCCCACCAGCCCGCTCGCGGCGCAGGCCGCCGCCGCCGGCGGCGCGGCAAACTCCGCCCGCCCCTCGCCGTGCGACACCGCGATCGGCAGCAGCGATCCCGCCATACCCGCGAGCAGCACCGAGGGCGAGGGCAGAATCTCCACCCGCGGGAAGCGCGCCTCGTACTGCTCGCTGCGGTTCTGAACGAAGCGCGGCCAGTGGTCGGTGCCGGGGATCAGGCTCTTCAGCGCCGCGAACATCTGGCAGCCGTTGCAGATGCCGAGCGCAAAGGTGTCGGCGCGGGCGAAGAAGCGCTCGAACTGCGCGCGCACCGCGGCGTGAAACAGGATCGACTTGGCCCAGCCCTCGCCCGCCCCGAGCACGTCGCCGTAGCTGAAGCCGCCGCAGGCCACGAGTCCCGCGAACTCATCGAGCGTGCGTGCGCCGCCGAGGAGGTCCGTCATGTGCACGTCGTGCGGCTCGAAGCCCGCCTGCGCAAACACCGCCGCGGTCTCGGTCTGACTGTTGACGCCCTGCTCGCGCAGGATCGCGACGCGCGGCCGGACGCCGCGGGCGATGAAGGGCGCGGCGACCTCCTGCTGCGGGTCGAAGCTGAGATCTACGCTTAAGCCCGGGTCGGCCGCGGCGCTCTGCGCGGCGAACTCCTCGTCGGCGCACTGCGGATCATCGCGCATGCGGCGCATGCGCCACGAGGTCTCGGACCAGGCGCGCTTCAGGTCCGCCCACGCCTCGTCGATGAGCGCCGCACCGATGCGCACCTGCACGCGCAGCTCGGTCGTCGGCGCGCCGAGGTACAGCGCCGCATCGCCCAGGTCATGGCGCGCGAGAATCTCCGCGAAGCGCGGCTCGTCGCCTGCGAGGATCTGCACGACCGCGCCCGGCTCCTCGCTGAACAGCTGCGCCGCCGCCGGCCCGCGCGCCGCCGGCAGCGCGAGATCGAGCCCGCAGTGCCCGGCGAAGGCCATCTCGAGCAGCGTCACGATGAGTCCGCCGTCGGAGCGGTCGTGATAGGCGCGCAGCAGCTGCGCGGCGCGCAGCTCCTTGAGCGCCGCCGCGAACTGGATCAGCCGCTGCGCCTCATCGAGGTCGGCCGGCTGTTCGCCGAGCGCGCCGTACACCTGCGCGAGCGCCGAGGCACCCAGGCGGTTGCGGCCGGCGGCGAGATCGATGAGCCACAGCGAGCTCGGCCGCTCCTCGAGCTCGAGCACCGGAGTGAGCGTGCGGCGCACATCCACGACCGGCGCAAACGCCGAGATGATGAGCGACACCGGTGCCACCACGCTCTTCTCGACGCCGCCCGCGCTCCAGCGCGTCTGCATCGAGAGCGAATCCTTGCCGACCGGAATCGCGATGCCGAGCCTGGGACAGAGCTCGTTCGCCACCGCCGCCACCGTCGCATAGAGCGCCGCATCCTCGCCGGGCTCGCCGCTGGCGGCCATCCAGTTGGCCGACAGCCGGATCTGCGCGAGCGAGTCGATATCCGCCGCCAGAATGTTGGTGATGGCTTCGGTCACCGCCAGCCTGCCCGAGGCGGGCGCATCGAGCAGCGCGACCGGCGTACGCTCGCCCATCGCCAGCGCCTCGCCCGCGACGCCCTCGTAGTCGGCGCTGGTGACGCCGGCGTCGCTCACCGGCACCTGCCAGGGCCCGACCAGCTGGTCGCGGCTCACGAGCCCGCCCACGGTCCGATCGCCGATGGTGACGAGAAAGGTCTTGTCGGCCACCGCCGGCAGCCGCAGCACCCGGTACAGCGCCTCGGTGAGCTCGATGCGGCCGGCGTCGAAGCGCGCCTGCGGCGCGGCGGCGCTGGTCACGTCGCGCTTGAGGCGCGGCGGCTTGCCGAGCAGCAGGTCGAGCGGCATGTCGACCGCCAGCGCGCGAAACAATGGATCCGACACCGTGAGCCGCCCGCTGTCGTCGATCGCGCCGATCACCGCGAACGGACAGCGCTCGCGCGCGGCGATCGCGCCGAAGCGCTCGAGCGCTTCGCTTGCGACGATCAGCACGTAGCGCTCCTGCGCCTCGTTGCACCACAGCTCGAGCGGCGACATGCCGGGCTCGGCGCTCGGAATCGCCCGCAGGTCGATGCGCGCGCCGCGCCCGCCGTGCGCCACCGACTCCGGCACCGCGTTGGAAAGGCCGCCCGCGCCCACATCGTGGATGAGGAGGATCGGATTGCGCTCCCCGAGCGACCAGCAGTGATCGATCACCTCCTGCGCGCGGCGCTGCATCTCGGGGTTGCCGCGCTGCACCGAGGCGAAGTCGAGGTCGGCGCTCGAAGCGCCGCTGCCGACGGAGGAGGCAGCTCCGCCCCCTAAGCCGATCAGCATCGCCGGTCCCCCGAGCACCACGAGCTGCGCGCCCACCGGCACGTCGGCCTTCTCGACGTGCGCGCGACGGATGTTGCCGAGCCCGCCGGCGACCATGATGGGCTTGTGGTAGCCGCGTGCGCGCCCGGGTGCGTCCCCGGGAAGCTCGAGCTCGAGCGTGCGGAAATAGCCGCACACCGCCGGGCGGCCGAACTCGTTGTTGAAGGACGCGGCCCCGATCGGGCCCTCGGTCATGATCTCGAGTGCCGAGGCCACGCGTGCCGGTGCGTCGCCGGCGCGTTCCCACGGGCGCTCGTAGCCGGGGATGCGCAGGTTCGACACCGAGAATCCGGTGAGTCCGGCCTTAGGCTTGGCGCCGCGCCCGGTCGCGCCCTCGTCGCGGATCTCGCCGCCCGCTCCGGTCGCGGCCCCGGGGAAGGGGGAGATGGCGGTCGGATGATTGTGGGTCTCGACCTTGATCAGGATGTCGATCGGCTCGACGCTCGGGCGGTAGATGCCGGAGTCGGGATCCGGGAAATAGCGGGTGCCGATTCCGCCCTCGATCACCGCGGCGTTGTCGCGGTAGGCGGACAGCACGCCGCGCGGGCTCACTGCGTGCGTGTGGCGGATCATGGCGAACAGCGACTCATCGCGCGGCTTGCCGTCGATCGTCCAGGCGGCGTTGAAGATCTTGTGGCGGCAGTGCTCGGAGTTCGCCTGCGCAAACATCATGAGCTCGACGTCGGTCGGATCGCGCTTGAGCTGCGCGAAGCTCGCGAGCAGGTAGTCGATCTCATCCGCCGAGAGCGCGAGCCCGAGCCGCTCGTTGGCCTCCTCGAGCGCCACGCGCCCGCGTGCCAGCGGCACGACCGCGAGCGGCTTAGGCTTCGTGTGTCCGAAGAGCCGCACGGCCTCGCCCGAGTCGAGGAGCGCCATCTCGGTCATCCGGTCGAAGAGCGCCGGCGCCAGCTGCGCGAGCTGCGCCGCGCCCAGGGGGCGCGCCGCGCGCAAGGTGTACTCGATGCCGCGCTCCACGCGCTGGACGCTCGCGAGCCCGCAGACTCTCACGATATCGGTCGCCTTGCTCGACCACGGCGAGATCGTGCCGGCGCGCGGCACGATCAGCACGCGCTCGCCCGCGCCGCCAGCCCCGGCCGCCGGCAGAGTCGGCCCGTAGGTGAGGAGTTGGCTGAGCACGCCCGTCTCGGCGGCATCGAGCGGACGCGAGAGATCGGCGAAGTGCACGAAGCGCGCCGCGAGTCCCGTGACCGCGGGCTCGATGGCAGCGAGGAGCTCGAGAAGCTTGGCGATTCGAAACGCGGACAGCGCCGGTGCGCCCGGAATCTCCAGCATGCGCTACCCGCGCCTCACTTCTTCTCTCCGCCCGGGGCGGAGTACATCGGCATCGGACACTGCGTCACGTTGGCGCCCGCCTCCAGCGCCGTGATCTTCGCCGTCCCCTGCTTCCTTACCTCGTCGATGCGCAGGATCGAGTGCAGGGGAAGAAAGGTGCGCTTGACCCCCGTGAACTCGCCCTTGATTCGCTCCTCCGACGGGTCGAGCACCACCGAGGAGCGCTCGCCGAACACCAGCTCCTCGACTTCGATGAACCCGAACAACTCCCCGTGGCTCACCTTGCGGGCGTACACCTCGTAAACCTTGCCCTGATTCACGAACATAATGCGGAAAATGTGACTGGCTGCCATGGCCGGTGCTTTGGGCTCGGGTAGTTTTGATGCTGGCATTATATGTCCGGGGGCGCCGGGGACGCTGCTGCGCCTTGGGAGCACCCGGCAGCCCTCAACCACGGACGGACTCTCTTGAGTCGGGGAATCATGACGCTTCGGCTGCGTGTCGTCAGTGACCAGCGCCGGTCGCTCGCCGACCGCAGCAGCGCCATATTCTCCGTGGAAGGCGGCACCATCGGCCGCTCCGCGGATAACGACTGGGTACTGCCCGACCCCCTGCGCTACGTGTCCGCGCACCACGCCCGCGTGCAGTTCCGCGAGGGCAACTATTACCTGCAGGACGTCAGCACCAACGGCGTCTACGTCAACGACGACATGGAGCCGCTCGCCAAGCGCGGCTCGAGCGGCTATCGGCTGGTCAACGGCGACGTGCTGCGCATCGGCGAGTACCACATCGTCGCGGCGCTCGAGTCGCAGCGCGCGGCGGCGGCAGGCGCCGAGGATCCGGCGGTGGCCGCCGTGCCGACCAGCATCCACGCGCTGCGCCCCCTTGGACACGCGGCGGACCGCGACATCGGCGCCGCGCTCAACCTCGATGACCTGCTGATTCCCGAGCCGCAGCGCGACCCCGTGCTGCCCGTCAATGCCTACGGGCAGGTGGTGGAATCCGCCCCGGTGCGCGCGCTCGCCGCCGATCACGTCGAGCTCATCGTCGACGGCGCTCCGCCGCCGCCGGCCACACCTGCCGCAGCTGCTGCGCCGAGCACCGATGCCGAGACGGAAGCAGCCGCGCACGGCGAGCGCATGGCGCGGCTCGCCGAGGCCGTGGCGCGCGAGCCGAGAAACGGCAACGGCGCGCTCGCGCTGGCGGACGTGTACTCCGGGCTCGATGCCTTCTGCCGCGGCGCCGGTATCGACGCCGAGCGGCTGCCGGCGGACGCCCAGACCCGCCTGCTGCACCTCGCCGGGCGGCTGTTCCGCGAGGCGCTGGTGGGGCTCAAGGATCTCGAGCGCACGCGCGCCAACACCCGCAACCGCTACCGCATCGAGATGCCGGCGCGCGATTCTGACGATCCGCGTCCCTCGCTCGCCGACTCGATGGTGGAGGACCTGCTGATCAGCCTGCTGGTGCAGCACGAGAACCGCCGCTTCGACTCGGTGCAGTGGCTCCGCGAGGTGATCGAAGATGCGCGGCTCCATGAGAACGCCGCCGCGCAGGCGACGCGCGCCGCATTCGTCGAGTTCCTCGATCGCCTCGACCCCGCCGAGCTCGAGGCGCGTTTCGAGCGCGCCGCGCGCCGCGGCAAGACGCGCTCGGCCGACAAGGCTCAGTACTGGGAGCTGTTCGTCAGCTTCTACCGCAATCTCATCGAGATGCCGGCCGACCACCTGCCGCACACGTTCGTCGAGGCATTCAGCTCCGCATATCGCGAGGCCATGAAGAAGACCGATTCCTGACGGCGCGGATCCGCCGCAAGACGTGGCGGAGAGGGTGGGATTCGAACCCACGTGCCGGTTTTACCCGACCATCCGATTTCGAGTCGGCGCCGTTATGACCGCTTCGGTACCTCTCCGGCTCCGCGAACGGGACTCATTTGCGGGGCTGGTATTCTAGCGGAAAGCCGTTCGCCAGGAGGACCTCCTTACGTTGCGGGCACTGACTCTCGCCGCCACCGCGGTGCTGCTCCTCGCGGGCTGCACGCGCCACGAGCCGTCCGTCCTCGATGCGGTGCGCGCGCGCGGCGAGCTGCGCATCGTCACGCTCAACCTCCCCACCTGCTACTACCTCGGCGCGCACGGCACCGAGGGGCTCGAGTACGAGCTCGCGAGCCGCTTCGCCAGCGACCTCGGCGTGAAGCTCACCATGTATCCGGTCGTCAATGAGCGCGCCATGCAGGATGAGCTGGCGGCAAGCCGCGCCGACATCGCCGCCGCCTCGCTCACCGACTCCGCGGACTGGCAGCGCGTGGGCGATGCCGCGGCCCCGTACACCAACGTTCCGCAGCTGGTCGTCTATGAGAGGAGCGGCGTGCGGGCGCGCGATACGCTGCAGCTCGAGTCGGCGCGGCTCGCGGTGCGCGCCGGGAGTCCCCAGGAGCTGATCCTCGAGAGTCTGCGCCGGACCGTGGCGCCGACGCTCCAGTGGGTGCAGACCGCACCGAGCTCGGCCGACCCCATCGAGGATGTCGATTCAGGCAGCGCCGACTACGCCATCATCGACGCGCGCGAGTTCTCCTATGCACGCCACCTCTATCCGAACGTGCTGGTGGGATTTGCGCTGCCCGACACGCGCCCCGTGCAGTGGATCGTGCGCAAGGGCGCCACGACGCTGCTCGAGGCGGTCGAGCAGTTCTTCGGCGCGCTCGCGCAGTCGGGCGAGCTCGCGCAGCTGGTGCAGGACGCCTCGGGCGATAACCGGCGCTTCGCATACGAGGAGTCGCGCGAGTTTCAGACCCACGTGGCCGACCGCCTGCCGCGCTATCGCAGCTGGTTCGAGGCAGCGGCGGCGCAGGTCGGCATCGACTGGCGGCTGCTGGCGGCGCTCGGCTACCAGGAGTCCAAGTGGGACCCGCACGCTGCCTCGGAGGAAGGCGCGCGCGGCCTCATGATGCTCACCGCCGACACCGCCCAGGCGATGGGGATCAAGGACCGCGACGACCCGCAGCAGAGCATCTTCGCCGGTGCGCGCTATCTCGCGCAGGTGCGGCAGATGATCCCGGACCGCATCCCCGAGCCCGACCGCACCTGGCTCACCATCGCCGCCTACAACGTCGGCTTCGGACACCTGGAGGACGCGCGCATCATCACCCAGGCGCTCGGCAAGGACCCCGATTCGTGGGCCGAAGTGCGCGAGGAGCTGCCGCTGCTCGCGCAAGGGCGCTGGTATGCGCGCGCCAAGCGCGGCTATGCGCGCGGCTGGGAGCCGGTGCAGTTCGTCGACCGCATCCAGCGCTTTCTCACGCTCCTCGAGTGGCAGCCGGGCGAGGCGGCGGCAGCGCTTGAGGGCACGGCGGCCGCGGCTGCTGCACCGCGCGCGGGCGCCGCGGCCGGGACCGCGGCCCGCCTCGTGCCCTGAGAATCAACGCCGCTCGGCGAAGAACCGCTGCAGCAGCCCGGCGCATTCCTCCATCAGCACGCCGCCGAACACGTCCACCCGGTGGTTGAGCTGCGGCAGCGCGAACACGTCGGTGATGCTGCCGGCCGCACCCGCGCGCGGATCCCACGCTCCGAACACCAGGCGCCGTACCCGCGCGTGCACGATCGCGGCGGCGCACATGACGCACGGCTCGAGCGTCACGTACAGGGTGCTGTCGGTGAGGCGGTAGCTGCCGAGCGCACGGCCGCCGGCCCGCAGCGCCTCGATCTCGGCGTGCGCCGTGGGATCGTGGCTCGCGATCGGCGCATTTGCGCCGGTCGCGATGATGTCCGCGCCATGCACCAGCACGGCGCCAACCGGTACCTCGCCGCGCGCGCCGGCCGCGGCCGCATGCTCGAGCGCCACCCTCATATAGGCGGTGTCGCGCCCGGGGCCGGCGGCATCGGCCATCGCTTGCTCAGCCGCCGCCGTGCGTGTCGGGGGGCGGCGCAGCCGGGGCCGGCAGGAACAGCGCCGGGTCGACGAAGTCGGCGTTGAGCGCTACTCCGAAGTGCAGGTGCGGCCCCGTGACGCGGCCGGTCGCCCCTACCCGGCCGACCACGTCTCCGGCCTGCACGCGCTCGCCGCGCCGGACGCCGACCGCGCTCAGGTGGCAATACATGGTCACGAGCCCGCCGCCATGGTCGAGGATGACGGTGTTGCCGTTGAAGAAGAAATTGCCGGTATCGACGACGCGCCCGTCGGCCGCGGCGCGCACCGGAGTGCCGGTGTCGGCGGCGATGTCCATGCCGCTGTGGGGATTGCGCGCCTCGTTGTTGAAGACGCGCCGCGAGCCGTAGGAGCTCGAGCGCACCCCCGGGACCGGTGCGAGCAGCCGCAGCGTTGCCGGCATCTGCACCGAGTAGGTACCGACGTCGGCGTGGATGCGCGGCTGCTCGCGCTTGACGCGCGCCAGATCCCGCGCCGACAGATCCACCTGGCGCGGCGGGACCGTGAGGCGCTGGACCGCATACTCCTTGCCGGCGATTTCGAAGCCGAGCGTGCCGCCGGCGGCGCTGCCGTCCTCGACATGCACCGCGGCGGGTCCGGGCTCCTGCGAGAGCGGAATCCCGACCACCGCCAGCCATTTGTCCCCGGCCCGCGCCACCAGTACGCGCCGGCCGTCGAAGGTGACGACCGGGGCAGGCGCGGCGGCATCGGCGACCGCGAGGACTACCACGCCCCCGGGGACGCGCTCCTCGTGCGGCAACTGGACCGCGGTGAGCTCCGCCGTCGCCGCTGCCGCCGCCTCGGCAGCGGCCGGTGCCGCGGGCGGCGGCTGCGCCGCGCGCGCGCTCACGCCTGAGCTGAGGATGGCGAGCAGCAGCCCGGCCGCAAACCGCGGCATCGCCGCAGCCGCGCTCACTGCTCCTCCCGCGCGCCGCTCACGCGCGCCGTGAGAATTCCGTGCGCCAGGCGCGCCTCGATCGCCGCCCCCGGCGCGACCTTCGCCGCGTCCGTGACCAGCGTGCCGTCCGCGAGCGTCACGATGGCGAAGCCGCGCGCGAGCGTCGCGAGCGGGCTGACGGCGTTGAGGGCGCGCTGCGCGAGCGCCAGACGCTGCGCGGCGGCGGCCATGCGGCCGCTCGCCGCGTGCTTGAGGCGCAGCGAGAGATCCTGGTGGCGCGCGTGCTGCTGCCCGAGGAGCCGGTCGGGCGAGCGATGCATCAGCCGCCGGTGCAGCTCCGCGAGGCGCAGTCCGCCGCGCTGCACCCTGGCACCGGTCGCGCCCGCGAGGCGCACCGACAGGTCATCGAGACGCTGCGTCTGCTGTACGAGGCGCACGCCCGGATGCGCGAGCGACAGGCGCGCGCGCGCGCCCGCGACGCGTGTCACGATGGCGCGCAGCTCGCGCCGCATGGACACCGCGAGCCGCTCGGCCGTGCGCCGCACCGCCTCGAGACAGGCGGCGCGATCGGGCACCACGAGCTCGGCGGCCGCCGAGGGCGTCGGGGCGCGCACGTCCGCGACGAAGTCCGCGATCGTGAAATCGATCTCGTGCCCCACCGCCGAGATCACCGGCAGCGGGCTTTGGGCGATGGCGCGCGCCAGCCGCTCGTCATTGAACGCCCACAGATCCTCGAGCGAGCCGCCGCCGCGCGCCAGGACCAGGACGTCGCATTCGGCGCGTGCGCCGGCGGTCGCGAGCGCGGCCACCAGGGCCGGCACCGCCGCCGCGCCCTGTACCGGGGCCGGATAGATGAGGACCGCCGCCGGCGGAAAGCGCCGCGCGAGGATCTTGAGGATGTCGTGCAGAGCCGCGCCCGAGGGCGAGGTGATCACCCCGATGCGCCGCGGAAAGCGCGGGAGCGGGCGCTTGCGTTCGGCCGCGAACAGGCCCTCGGCCGCGAGCCGGGTCTTGAGGCGCTCGAACTCGCGCTTGAGCGCACCGACCCCGGCCTCCTCGAGATGCTCGACGATCAGCTGATACTCGCCGCGCGCCTCGTAGACGCTGATGCGCCCGCGCAGCAGCAGCTGCGCACCGTCGCGGGGCGTGAACCCCACGAGCGCGTTCTGCATGCGAAACATGGCGCAGCGCAGCTGCGCGCCGCGGTCCTTGAGGGAGAAGTACCAGTGGCCGGAGGCCGGCTGGGAGAAGTTCGAGAGCTCCCCTTCCACCCAGATGACGCTTAAGGCCCGCTCGAGGACCGAGCGCACCTCGCGGTTGAGGCGCGAGACACTGTAGACGTCACGCCGCGGGGCCGTCGCCTCGACCTCGGTTCTGAGCGCCATGCGGCACCTTAGCACGAGGTTTACCGTGGCGGCCCCGCCGCCTATAATTACGCATGCGCATCCTCGAAGAAGCTCTGACCTTCGACGACGTCCTCCTGGTTCCGGCCTACTCGGAAATTCTGCCACGCGAGGTCGACCTCTCCACCCGCGTCACGCGCCGTATCCGCCTGAACGTGCCGCTGATGTCCGCGGCCATGGACACGGTGACCGAGGCGCGCCTCGCCATCACGATCGCCCAGGAAGGCGGCATCGGCGTCATCCACAAGAGCATGACGATCGAAGCTCAGGCGCGCGAGGTCGGGCGGGTGAAGAAGTTCGAGAGCGGCGTGATCAAGGATCCGATCACCGTCTCCCCCACCATGACCATCCGCGAGGTGCTCGATCTCACGCGCGCGCGCGGCATCTCCGGCGTCCCGGTCGTGGTCGGCCGCAAGGCGGTCGGCATCGTCACGCACCGCGACCTGCGCTTCGAGGACAAGCTCGACGCGCCCGTGTCCTCGGTGATGACGCCCAAGGAGCGCCTCGTCACGGTGCGCGAGGACGCCTCCAAGGAGCAGGTGCTGGCGCTGCTGCACAAGCACCGCATCGAGAAGCTGCTGGTGGTGAACGGCGACCACGAGCTGGTCGGCATGATCACCGTCAAGGATTTCCAGAAGGCGACCGAGTTCCCGCGCGCCTGTAAAGACGAGCGCGGACGGCTGCGGGTGGGCGCGGCGGTCGGCACCACGCCCGACACGCTCGAGCGCGTCGCGGCATTGCGCGAGGCCGG
>DAHUXE010000123.1 GCA_027307325.1 Gammaproteobacteria bacterium
CCGGCGGCTCGGCTCAGGATTGCCATGGGTGTTGGTCCCCGAAGGTTCCCCTGAATTCATCCCGTCCACTTCGCGCGTTTCCGCGCGAAGGCACCATGTCGATGAGTCCCCTGCACTAACCGCTGTGCTACAGGCCCAACGGCGCCGATTGTACAGCCGCCCGCCGCGGACTTCGCCTGCAGCGACCGCGGCTGGTATCAAATGCGACCTTGCACAAGAATCCTCTTGCCATCGGTGCACGGGCCGTTAGCATGGCTTCTCCGCGCGGCGCTCCCCTCCGGGAAGCGCCGGGCGAGGCACAAGGAGGACCGTCATGAAGCTGTACTATCTCACCGGCGCCTGCTCGCTGGCATCGAACATCGCCCTGCGCGAGGCGGGACTGAAGTTCCAGCTGGTCCAGGTGGACCGCAAGACCCGCAAGGCGGCCGACGGACTCGACTTCACCGAGGTGAATCCCAAGAACTACGTGCCGGCGCTGACGCTCGACAGCGGCGAGACTCTCACCGAGAACGCGGTGCTGCTGCAATACATCGCCGACCGCAATCCGGCGGCGAAGCTGGCGCCGCCCGCGGGCACCATGGAGCGCTACCGCCTGATGGAATGGCTCTCCTTCATCAGCGCCGAGATCCACAAGTCATTCAGTCCGCTGTTCCGGGACGTACCCGAGGCCGTCAAGGACTACGCGCGCAACAACCTGCATTCGCGCCTCGACTACGCGCAGCGGGCGCTGGGCTCGAAGAGCTATCTGACGGGCGAGCAGTACACCGTGGCCGACGCTTATCTGTTCGTAGTGCTCGGCTGGGGGGCGCACGTCAATGTCGATATCGGCCGCTGGCCGCAGCTGAAGAGCCTGTGCGAGCGCGTCGGCGCACGTCCGCACACGCTCGAGGCGCTAAAATCCGAAGGTCTGCTGAAGTAGGGGACGAAATGGCAACCAAGCTCAACAAGCAGCTCAAGCGCGAGATCGAGGTCGACGGCAAGCCCTACATGATCACGCTCTCTCCCGAGGGCGTGAAGCTCACCGAGAAGGGTAAGCGCCTCGGGCGCGAGCACACCTGGAAGGACCTGCTCGGCAACGGCGGAGGCGGCGGCGGCGGAGGCGGCGCGCCGGGCGGCGCGTTCGGACCGGCAGGATAGCGCCCCAGGCGGGCGGGGGCCGCGAAATGGGCGAGGGGAAACTGCGCGAGCTGCTCGCGCGGCTGCGCGAGCACCTGAGCGCAGGCTCAGCGCTCCGCGCCGAGGATCGCGAGCGGCTGAATACCGTGATGGAGGCCATCGGCGCGCCGGGCCCGGCCGGTCCCGGCGTGCTGCTTCGCATCGAGCGGCTGGCGGTACGCTTCGAAGCGAGCCACCCGGCGCTCGCCGAGACTCTGCGCGAGATCATCGACATGCTCGGCAAGGGCGGCATTTAGTCTGGCGCGCCGGAGAGATTGCATGCGTTCGCTGACAATTCTGGGTGTGATTCTGCTCGCTGCCGGACTGTTCGTGATCCTCAAGCCGCCGAGTTACTCGAGGGAGGAGAGCGTACTCAAGCTGGGCGATCTCGAAGCCAGGGTGCAGCAGCAGCGTACTGTTCCTGGTTGGGTCGGTGGCGCGCTCCTGGGTGCTGGTTGCGTGCTCGTCGTCTTTGGGGCCAGGAAGCGCTGAGCACTTGAAAAAGGGCCCGGTGTCGCCACCAGGCCCCTTGTTGCAGCAGCAATCCGCCCGCGGCGATTTCCGCAGGCCAGCCGAACCTCAGTCGTCCATCAGGAAGCTGCGCAGCTGCTCGCTGCGGCTCGGATGCCGGAGCTTGCGCAGCGCCTTGGCCTCGATCTGCCGGATGCGCTCGCGCGTCACGTCGAACTGCTTGCCGACTTCTTCCAGCGTGTGATCGGTGTTCATGTCGATGCCGAAACGCATGCGCAGCACCTTGGCCTCGCGCGGCGTGAGCTGCGCCAGCACCGAGTGCGTAGTCTCGCGCAGCGATTCCATGGTGGCCTGATCGATCGGCGATGCCACCGAGGTGTCCTCGATGAAATCCCCGAGGTGCGAATCCTCGTCGTCGCCGATGGGCGTCTCCATCGAGATCGGCTCCTTGGCGATCTTCAGCACCTTGCGCACCTTGTCCTCGGGCATCTCCATGCGCACCGCCAGCTCCTCGGGGGTGGGCTCGCGGCCCATCTCCTGCAGCATCTGCCGCGAGATGCGGTTGAGCTTGTTGATGGTCTCGATCATGTGCACCGGGATGCGAATGGTGCGCGCCTGGTCGGCGATCGAGCGCGTGATCGCCTGGCGGATCCACCACGTCGCATAGGTGCTGAACTTGTAGCCGCGGCGGTATTCGAACTTGTCGACCGCCTTCATGAGGCCGATGTTGCCCTCCTGAATCAGGTCGAGGAACTGCAGCCCGCGGTTGGTGTACTTCTTGGCGATGGAGATCACCAGGCGCAGGTTGGCCTCCACCATCTCCTTCTTGGCACGGCGCGCCTTGGCCTCGCCGATCGAGACCTCGCGGTTGATCTCCTTGATGTCGTTGATCGAGAGGTGATAGACGACCTCGAGCTGCTCGAGCTTCTTCTGCCGCCGCTCGATCTCGTCGCGGAACCGGGCGAGGGGGCCTGAGTACTTCTTGCCGCCCTTGATGTGGCGCGCCAGCCAGCGCGGGCTGGTCTCGTTCTTGGGGAACGAAGCGATGAAGTCCTTGCGCGGCATGCCGGCGTCGCGCACCGCGATGATCATGATCTCCTTCTCGAGCTGGCGGACCTCCGCCACGTGAGTACGGAGATTGAGGATCAGCGCATCGAACATGCGCGGCGAGAGCCGCAGCTCCATGAACTGGTCGGCGAGCCGCTTGCGCTGGCGCAGCGTCTTCACGTCCTTGGCGCCGAGCTTGGCGAGCGAGCCGAGCACCTGGTTGTAGAGCTTGGTGATGCTGGCGAAACGGGTGGCCGCCTCGACCGGATCCGGGCCGGTGTCGACGGCCTCTTCCTCGCCGTCGCCTTCCTCGTCGCCTTCCTCCTCGTCGTCCGCCTTCTCCTCGGCCGCGACCATCTCCACCTTGGTGGGATTCTGCGGCTGCGCGATCACGTCGGGCGCGTTCGGATCGATGAAGCCGACGATCACGTCGACGAGGCGCGCCTGGCCGGCTTTGACCGGCTCGTAGGCACGGAGCAGGAAGTCGTAAGTCGCCGGGTACATGGCGAGCGCGCTGCGTACGGCATCGAGGCCTTCCTCGATACGCTTGGCGATGCGGATCTCGCCCTCGCGGGTCAGCAGCTCGACCGTGCCCATCTCGCGCATGTACATGCGCACCGGATCGGTAGTGCGGCCAAGCTCGGCGTCGAGCGCGGCGAGCGCCGCGGCCGCCTCCTCGATCGCCTCCTCATCCGCCGGAGCGGAGGGCTCGCTCGCCAGCAGCGACTCGGTGTCCGGTGCCTTCTCGTACACCGGAATGCCCATGTCGTTGATGGTGTTGACGATGTCTTCGATCTGCTCGGGATCGACGATCTCGGACGGCAGGTGGTCGTTGACCTGCGCGTAGGTGAGGTAGCCCTGCTCCTTGCCGCGCGCGATCAGGAGCTTCAGCTGCGACTGCCGGTCCTCCGGCATGACGGACACGCGCCGCTCGGGAGCGGGCGGGCGCTTGTCGCCGCCCGGCTTGCCCGGTGCGTGCCTGGCGTCGGCAGGACGCGCGCTGTCGTTCAACTTGCCGTGCGCAGCCTGGGCGCGCACCGCCGCGCCACCCTTGCGCGCGGCCGGCGCCACGGCGTGGGCGCGCTCCTTCTCGCGCAGGCTTGCCACCGCGGCCACTGCTTTGTGTGTGGCAGCCGACTTCGTGACCTTGGGAGCGTGTGCGGACGGGCGCTTCTTGTGCGCAGTGTGGGGCTTGTGCTTGCGTGTCATGTGTCCGGGAGGTGCTATGGGCTTCGTTCCCCTATGTGCTGCCGAAAACGGGTCAGCTCAAGGGGTGCCAAGACAAAGCGGGCAATTCTATTTGACAGGAGCCCAAACGCCAAATTCCGCTACCCGCGCCGGACCTCGCGGGCGCCCATTGTCGCTATAAGCCTTTGTAATTCCTGTAGTTCATCCGCTGTAAGCGGGCCGGATCGACTCTTCTCCTCAAGGCCCTGAAGACGGCCTTTCGCGGCGAGATCCGCGAGCCCCACGAGGGCTGCGCGCAGCTCGCCCGCGGCGGTCGCCGCATCCGCGATGACCTCTTTGCGCTCGAGGAGCTTCTGCAGCGACTCGGCGCCCTCGCGCCCGGCCCAGCGCTGGATGACCTGGGCCGGGATCTGCGCCGGCTGCTCGCGCAGGTTGTCGAGGAGCTCGCGCAGCAGCTGGATACCCGCTTCCTCCGATGCGTCGAGCCCGGAGCGCTCCGCCGGGCTCACCTCGGCGGCGATCGCCGGGAAGTGCACCAGCCGTACTATCGCCTGCCTCACCAGGCTGCCTCGCCCGCCACTCGTGCCGCTGCGTTGGGGCGGGCGTGCCGGCGGTGCCGCCGCCGCGGCGGGCGGTGCGCCCGGCGCCTTGCTCCAGAGCTCTTCGAGCCGCTCCGGGGGAAGGCCCACGACCTGCGCCAGCCGCCCGAGGAGCAGCTCGCGGTAAACGCCCGCGGGCACCTTCTGATAGAGCGGCCGCGCCTTCTCGGCGAAGCGCGCCCGACCGTCGGCGTGGCTCAGGTCCCCCTGCTCGCTCAGCTCACGCACCAGGTACTCGGAGAGCGGCAGCGCCTCGCCGAAGCGCTGCTCGAACGCCGCGCGCCCCTCGGCGGCCACCAGCGTGTCGGGATCGTGGCCTTCGGGCAGGAACAGGAAGCGGATCTCGCGCCCCTCGCGCGCCTCGGGCAGCGCCTGCTGCAGGGCGCGCCACGCCGCGGCGCGCCCGGCGCGGTCGCCGTCGAAGGCGAACACCACTTCGGGTACCAGGCGGAAGATGCGGCGGAAGTGCTCGGCCGTGGTCGCGGTGCCGAGCGTCGCCACCGCGTAGTCGATGCCCTCCTGATGCAGCCGCACGGCGTCCATGTAGCCTTCGACGACGACGAGGCGCTTCAGGTTGGAACGCGCCCGGCGGGTCTCGTAGAGGGCGTAGAGCTCGCGCCCCTTGTGGAACAACACCGTCTCCGGTGAGTTGAGGTACTTGGGCTCGCCGGCGTCGATGATGCGGCCGCCGAAGGCAATCACGCGGCCGCGTGTATCGCGGATCGGGAACATGATCCGGTCGCGGAAGCGGTCGTAGTGGCGCTCGGTGAAGCTTGCCTGGCCGCGCTCGCGCTCGATGATGAGCCCGGACTCGAGGAGGCGCCGGCGCTGCGCATCGTCCGCGCCGAAGCGCTTCAGTATTTCGCTCCACGAATTGGGCGCATAGCCGATCTGAAAGCGCTCGAGCGTCGCGGCGCTGAGCCCGCGCTTCGCCAGGTAGTCGCGCGGGCGCGCCTCGCGCCCGAGGCTCTCCACGTAGAAACGCGCAACCCGCGCCATGAGCTCGTAGAGAGGCTCGTCAGCGCGCGCCGGGCCGCTTTCGTTGCCGCCCTCGCGCGGCACCTCGAGCCCGAGGCGGGAGGCGAGCTCCTCGACCGCCTCGGGGAAGGCGAGGTGATCGTGGTCCATGAGGAAGCCGATCGCCGTGCCGTGCTTGCCGCAGCCGAAGCAGTGATAGAACTGCTTGTCTGGGCTCACCCAGAAGGAAGGCGTCTTCTCGTTGTGGAACGGGCAGCAGGCCTTCCACTCGCGGCCCGACTTCTTCAGCTGCACGCGCGCGCCGATCACCTCCACGATGTCGGCGCGGGCGATGAGCTCGTCGATGAAGTGCTGGGGAATGCGTCCCACGGGGCTTCAGGCGCCCGGCCGTGCGGGGCCGCGCGCCGTGAAGAGACTATAAGG
This sequence comes from Gammaproteobacteria bacterium, assembly GCA_027307325.1. Classification (GTDB taxonomy): domain Bacteria; phylum Pseudomonadota; class Gammaproteobacteria; order Steroidobacterales; family Steroidobacteraceae; genus 13-2-20CM-66-19. Next base: position 5,862 of record DAHUXE010000123.1, read on the forward strand.
AATCAGCTGAGCTTCTGCTTGATCCGGGCGCTGACGGCGCCGAGATCCGCGCGCCCCTGGGCCTTGGGTCTGACGAGCGCCATGACCTTGCCCATGTCCTTGACCGAGGTGGCGCCGGCGGCGGCGATCGACTGCGCGATCAGCTCGTCGAGCTCGGCCTCGCCCATCTGCGCGGGCAGGTAGCCCTGCAGCACGCCGATCTCGGCGGTCTCCTTGGCGACCAGGTCCGCGCGCCCGCCGCTCTGGAACTGCGTGATGGCCTCGCGGCGCTGCTTGATCATCTTGTCGAGCACCGCGAGCACCTGCGCGTCATCGAGCGTGATGCGCTCGTCGACTTCGCGCTGCTTGATGGCGGCGAGCGCCAGACGGATGGTGCCGAGGCGCGCCTTGTCCCCGGCCTTCATCGCCGCCTTCATGTCTTCGGTGATGCGATCCTTGAGCCCCATGGGCTTAGTCGCGGAGCAGCGAGCCGCCGCGTCAGCGGGAGCTGCGCATGCCGTCGCGGGAAACGCGCTTCATGTGGCGCTTGATGGCGGCCGCCTTCTTGCGCTTGCGCTCCTGCGTGGGCTTTTCGTAGAACTCGCGGCGGCGCAGCTCGGTGAGAATTCCGGCCTTCTCGCAGGCGCGCTTGAAACGCCGCAGGGCGGCATCGAAGTACTCGTTCTCACGCACTCGCACGCTCGGCATCGAAACCCCAGGTCATTGACGGATAAGGAGATTTATCCCGCGCCCGAGGGTGGCGCCCGAAGGCACGCCGCACGGGGGCGGGGGATTCTACGAGAGCGGCGCAGCAAAGGCAAAAACACTCTCCACAACTACGTATTGAGGCCGGCCGCCGCCCGCCTGATTCTGCGCGCCGGGTCAAACGAGCTTCAGGAGAGAGATCATGAAAATCAAACCAATCGCGCTATCCACGGCGGCGCTCATCGCCGGCATGGCGCTGGCACAGGGACTTCCGGAGGTGAAAGTCGAGGCGACGCGCGTGGTCGCCAGCGAGATGAGCGCAAAGACGGTCGGGCGCAGCACTAATGGCGTGCCGATTCAGGACGTCACGCTGAGTTACGGCGTGAGCGCCGCGGGCCTCGATCTCTCGACGCACACCGGGGCGGTAGCATTCGAGCAGCGCGTCAAGGAGGCCGCCGAGCAGGCCTGCAAGGAGATCGGCCGCCAGTATCCGTACGCGACGCCGAGTGAGGCGGTGTGCGCCAAGACGGCGGCCGACGGCGCGATGGCCAGGGTCCACGAGCTGATCGCCGCGGCGGAGAAGATCCGGACCGCGACTAAGTAGCGGCGCGAGGAGTGCGGGTCACGGCACGATGCCGTGGCTCGCGGCCTCCTCGGCGATCTTTGGATTGAGCGCGAGTGCCGCGTCGTAGTCGGCGACCGCCTTGTCGTATCCGGGAATCGTCTAGAATTTCCTCCATGCGCGTGCTCGCCCTCGAATCCTCCTGCGACGAGAGCGCCGCCGCGGTGCTGGACGCGCAGGCGGGTCTCCTGTCGCATGAGCTCTACAGCCAGGTAGAGCTGCACCGCACCTACGGGGGCGTGGTGCCGGAGCTCGCCTCGCGCGATCACGTACGCCGGCTGCTGCCACTGGTGAAGTCGGCGCTGGCGCTCTCGGCCACCGGTCCCGGGGATCTCTCCGGCATCGCCTACACCGCCGGCCCCGGCCTGATCGGCGCGCTGCTCACCGGAGCCTCGCTCGCCGCGAGTCTCGCCTACGCCTGGAGGATCCCGGCGATCGGCGTGCATCACCTCGAGGGGCACCTGCTCGCGCCGCTGCTCGAGAGCGAGCCGCCGCCCTTTCCGCACGTGGCGCTCCTGGTCTCCGGCGGGCACACCCAGCTGATCGAGGTCGCCGCGATCGGCAGCTATCGCCTGCTCGGCGAGACGCGCGACGACGCAGCCGGCGAAGCCTTCGACAAGACCGCCAAGCTCTTGGGCCTGCCGTATCCCGGCGGCCCGCAGCTCGCCGGGATCGCGTGCCTTGGTGCGCCCGGCGCCTTCGTCTTTCCGCGCCCCATGCTCGATCGCCCCGGGCTCGAGTTCAGCTTCTCGGGCCTGAAGACCGCGGTGCTGCACGCGGTGCGCGCCG
>DAHUXE010000106.1 GCA_027307325.1 Gammaproteobacteria bacterium
CGGCACTGTAGGGCATGAACAGCACTCCCCTCCCCCGACGCACCCAGTCGCGGACCGAGAATGGCCGGCCGTGTTGTGCCTCGAGATGCTCGAAGGCCGCGACCGCGGATGCGGTCACGGCACGGATCGAGCCGAACATGCGGGCGTTTTCGGGGTCGACGAAAGGTTGTGCCGCGGTCCCTGCGAGGATCGGGCGCAGTTCGTTGCTGCTCGCAAACGTGAGGAGGCGCCACAGCTCCGCCGGGTCGCGCTCGCCCGATTCGTGGCAGCGACGGGTGACCGCCGTCACGAACGTGCGAGCGTAGCCGCGCCACTCGCGCCCGGAGGCATCGTCGCTGGTTGGAATGAGGCCGTTCGCGAGCTGCTCGACGTCCCAGCGGTCGCCGAGCTCCGCGAACGGATCCCACTTCACCGAGCCGGGCTCGAATGGATTGAGGATCACGTCCCCGCGCCGGCGCTGGCAGAAGCGCGCGAGGTAGCCGCCATCGGGATCGGTGATCAGGGCCCGGTCGCCGCGCTGCAAAGCCCCCGCGATCAGGCCCGCGATCGCGGTCGACTTGCCGGTGCCGGTGGTACCGATGAGCTTGAAGTGCTTGGTCTCATCGCGCGGAGGGATCACGACGCCCGCCAGCATGACGGGCGGCTCGGCGTAGCGTCTCAGCAGACGCCGTGCGCGACGCTGGGCACGCCTGCCATCCACCACATGCGCCCCGCGCCGGTGAGCGTCCGCCGGGACTTTGCGCAGGGCGAGACACGTGGCGGCCGTCAACAGGGCGACCACCGGCACGATCGCCGAGCCCTGTCTCGTCAGCCCGGCCAGGCCGGCCAGATCCATTCTCAATAGCCCTTCACGATGAGGAAATCTCCGCTCTCGCCAAAGACGCCGCTCTTGCGATCGACGCGCACGCACAGCCGCTGCGAGGCGCCGCAGCGGCGCAGCTCCACCTCGGCGCCCTGCGCCTTGAGGCGCGTGAGGGCCGTCTCGAGCGCCTCGCGTCTCGCGCTGAGCGCGGCGACCTCGTCGCGCGTGGGGAGGATCCACCACAGGCTCGCGAGCGGCACGGCGCAGGCGAGCGCCGCCATCCCCGCCGTCCACAGCGCCACCCGCAGGTCGGCCACGTACCGCAGCCGGCGCAGGGTTTCGGCCGCCCGCCGGCTGTCATCGCCCAGCGCATGCAGCTCCTCGAGCATCGTCGCGCGGATCTCATCGCGCGCGAGACGCGCGAGCTCGCCGGTATGCGCCTGGAGCTTTCCGAGCGCTTCTTCCGCGAGCCTCTGGTTCGCCTGTGCGCCCTCGAGGAGGAGTCCGAGCTTCATCACGCTGTCATCCACGTTGGTCTCACTCCATTGCCGGTCCTTCATGCGCTCGGCTGGCGACCTCAGTCGCCGCGAGCTCCCGGCGCGGGACCTCCGCCGGGCCCGGGCGCGCCCGCGCAGACTCCGCGATGCGCGTCGCCGCAGGATACTTGAGCGCTACCTGCAGCCACTGCGGGCGCGAGGCGAGCTTGAGATACCCCGCGAGATCCGGCAGCTGCTCGATCTCGGAGGCCATGACCGCGGCTTCGACCGCGGCGTTCTCCGAGTGGTTGAGCACCGGCAGCAGCTCGAAGGGCCGGCGCGATCGCGACACGCTGGTGCGGATCACCTCGCGCTCGCCGATGAGGCGCGAGGCGAATTGCGAGGTTCCGCCGTGCTCGCTGCCGGCGCAGCGGAGAATGAGCGTGTTGCCGCAATTCTCGACCAGGGTCTGCGCTTCCCCGCTGCCGTAGGTCGCCGAGACCTGCGCAATCGACTGAAATCCGAGAACGCAGCGCCCGCCGAATTTACGCAGACGCGCCAGCGCATCCTTCAGCCCGTCGATCTGCCCGAGCGCATCGAGCTCGTCCACGACGAACCACAGGCGCTGCCCGCGCTCCTCGCCATTCATCGCCTCGAAGATCGCGAGTCTCATCCACGCGGAGATGACGGATCGCAGCGCCGCGATCTCGCCTGCCCTGTAAGGAATAAAGAGCACGCCCCGGCGCTCACCCTGCGTCCAGCGCCGGACCGAGAGCGGAGCGCCGCCCTGCTGGCGCGAGACGTAGGCGAGGGCTGCGACCGCGGAGCTCGTGACCGAGCGGATCGAGTCGAACATTCGGCCGTTATGCTCTTCGAGGAAGGGCTGGGCGGGCGTCCCGGCCACGAGCGTCTTGAGCTCGGACGTGCCCGCCACCACCAGCAGCCGGTAGAGCTCGCGCACGTCGCTCACGCCCGCCACCCGCGCCTGCTCGGTGACCGCGCTGAAGAAAGTCCGCGCATAGCCGCGCCAGCTGCGGTCCGGCCCCTCGTGGTCGGGGATCAGCGAGCGGGCGAGCTGCTCGACGTCCCGCGCCTCGCTGAGCTCGGCGAACAGGTCCCATCTGACGGAGGCCGGCTCGAAGGGATTCAGGATCACGTCGCCGCGCGCCTCGTCGCGAAAATGCCTGAGATAGCCGCCATCGGGATCGGCAATGACGGCGCGATCGCCGCGTGCGAGCGCAGCGCCGAGGAGCTCGCGGATGGCGGTGCTCTTGCCGGTGCCGGTGGTGCCGATGAGCTTGAAGTGCTTGGTCTCATCGTCGACACCCAGCGCCACGCCGGCGAGCGTGAGAGCCTCCGGCGTGTGCCCACGGACGCGCGTGGCGCCGCGCGCCGCGCCTCCGCGGGTCGACGCCGGCGGCGCCGCGGCCACGATCGCCCCCCGCACGTGCACCGCCCGCGCTGCGCGCCCGGGACCCAAGGCGCGTCCCGAGAAATAGCCGAGCGCGGCGCTCAGCCCAACACCGATCGACAGCTCGAGGATGCTCCCGCTCGCGACGCCAAGCCGCGCGAGTGCCGGGGTGAGGAGCGCGACGCCCGAGCCTGCTGCGACGGTGAGGGGGGCGGCGATCGCCGGCGCCATGAGCAATCGCCGCCAGGGCGCACGCGCACTCATCATCCCGGCGAGCAGCGATCCCTGCACGCACGCATAGGCCCCCAGCAGCCCCGGCCACCCGTGCATCAATGCGCCGGGTGGCATGGCGTCGGCTCGGAACGTCGCCGCGAGCCGGCGCGCGCGCCGCGCTCGCACTTACGCTCGGGCTGGTACCAGATCTCGCGGATGACGCGCCGGTGATGCTCGAGCCCGCACTGAATGACGACGTCGACCAGGAGGTAGAGGAGCCGCTTGATGTCGCGCCGCGCGAGCGTGCGGCCACCCGGACTCTGCTTCACGAGCAGCACCAGCTGCTCGAACGCGAGCTCCGCGCTCGCCGCATGTACGCTGGTGATCGAGCCCGGGTGCCCGGAGTTCACGTTGCGCAGATAGTCGAACGCCTCCTCGGCGCGCAGCTCCGCGAGCAGAATCCGGTCGGGACGCATCCGCAGGCAGCACTCGAGGAGCTGCTTCGGGGTCACGCGCGCGAGCCCCTGATCATCCTTGCTGTAGTAAAGGCGCACGTGGTTCGGATGACGGTCGAGCACCAGCTCGCAGGCATCTTCGATGGTGACGAGGCGCTCCTCGGCGGGAACCTCGCGGATGAGGGCCTTGGTCCAGGTCGTCGTCCCGGAGCCGGTGGGCCCCGAGACCAGGATGTTGCGGCGGCTGCGTACCGCGAGGCGCAGAAACTCCAGGTACTCGCCCGCGCCGTGCAGGCGCTTGAGCTCCGCCGCGTCGGCGTCGAGCGTCCGCTCGGGCCTGACTGTCCGCAGAGCTCCGCGCCCGCTCAGCTCCTCGAGCGGCCACACCTCGCCCGAGGGACGGCGGATGGTGATGGCCACGCACCCGAGCGTCGTCGCCGGCGGCAGCACGATCTGCACGCGCTCACCCGTGGGGAGCGACGCGGACAGGAGCGGCGCGGACTCATCGACCCGCTGCCGGGTGGCGTTGGCGAGGAGCTTCGCGAGGCGCTGGCACCAGTCGAAGTCCGCGAAGGGAGCCGCGACGCAGCGCCAGCCTGCGCGCGTCTCGATGAATACCTCGCGCGGCCGAATGATGCAGAGCTCCGGCACCTCCGGATCGGCGAGCAGCGGGCGCAGCACTTCGAGCGTGAGATCGAGAGCGGACCGGCCGCACGGCGCGAGGACGCGCGCGGCCTCCCCCGGCGCGCCGCCCGGGCGTGGCTCAGGGAGCGGTAG
>DAHUXE010000121.1 GCA_027307325.1 Gammaproteobacteria bacterium
GGTCAGATGTCCGATACGCTGCACGTTGTTGGTCTCGAGGCCGGCGAAAATGTAGGCGGCGAAGCCCCCGAAGAGCAGCAGCGCCAGTGCGCCGGCCGCGACCGCGGATCCCGTCATCAGGGAACGGCGCAGGTTCCGCAGCATGTTGCGGAAGGCAATCTTGATGAGCAGTCTCATCGGCGGTCTCCTTTACGGTGCTCGACCAGCTCGCCATCGCGGATCACGAAGGTCTCGTCAGCGTGCGACATGAGTTGCCGGTCATGGGTCGCGAAGATGAAGGTGGTGCGCGACTCGACCTGGACGCGGCGCATCAGCTCGATGATCGAGGCGCCGGTGGCGGAGTCGAGGTTGGCGGTCGGCTCGTCCGCGAGCACCACCTGCGGCTCCTTGACGAGCGCGCGCGCGATCGCCACCCGCTGGCGCTGGCCGCCGGAGAGCTCGTTGGGGCGCTGGCCCGCCTGTGCGGCGAGGCCGACGGCTTCCAGCATCGCGAGCGTGCGGCGGCGCCGCTCCGCGGGCGGCATGCCGACCAGCAGCAGCGGGTACTCCACGTTCTCGTACGCCGAGAGCACCGGCACCAGGCTGAAGGTCTGGAAGATGAAGCCGATGTTGCGCGCCCGGAAGTCGGACAGCGCGTCGTCGGAGAGCGCCGCAATGTCCTCGCCGCACACTTCGACCGCACCGCTCGTCGGTGAGTCGATGCAGCCGATGATGTTGAGGAGGGTGGTCTTGCCGCTGCCGGAGGCGCCGACGACCACCGAGAAGCGGTGCGAGGGGATCTCGAGGCTGATGCCGCGCAACGCCGGCACCTCGAGGGCCCCCGACCGATACGTCCTGGCGACCTGGCGCAGCCGCACGACCGCCGCCTGCTGCGCGGCTGCCGATGCCGCCGCTGCCATCAATGCCGCTGCTCGTGCCACGTGACTTGCTCCTTGATGTGACGCTTGGTGGTACCACATAGTACCAACGTGGCCAGCGTACGGTACTATCAAGTACCAAGTCAAGGACCGGCGCGACGGGGCGAGGCAGGAAAGCGGCGGAGGGAGGGACGGGTCGACTCAGGGATCCGCTGGGTCGCGACTCTCCGTCAGGTGGCGCAACTGCGCGCTGACCCGCCTGGCCTCCGCCAGCGCCCGGTCGCGCTGCTGGCGCGCCTCGAGCGTCTGCAGCGTCGTGACGACCGTCGCGCCGACGAGTACCAGCGCAGTCAGGAGGAGACTCAGCACGCCGCCCCAGTTTCGCTGGGCGAACTTACGCACGGCGTAGGCGCGGCTCGCCGGGCGGGCATGCACCGGAAAATTCCGCAGGAAGCGGCGCACGTCGGCCGCAAACTCCGCCGCGGTTGCGTAGCGCCGCGCGGGATCGCGCCGCAAGGCGCGCCCTATGACCGCGTCCAGATCGCCGCGCACCCGGCGGCGCTCGGGGGCGTTGCCGAGTCGTTTCGAGGCGGGGCTGCGGTCTTCGGCCAGCGTGGCCCGCAGGAGCTGGGTGTAGGTTGCGCCGCTCGCGGCAAACGGATGGACCCCGGTCACCAGAACATGCAGCAGCACGCCGAGGGCGAACACGTCGGCCGCTGCCGCAGCCGGCTCGCCGCGCGGCTGTTCGGGAGCTGCATAACCCGGGGTCAGCGCCTGGGGGCCCTCGGCGTCCAGGACTGCGCCCGAAGAGTCCGCCTGGCCGGCCTGCAGCGCCGCGACCCCGAAGTCGAGAAGCTTGACGACGCCGTCGTTCGTCACGAGTACGTTGGATGGCTTCAGGTCGCGATGCACCAGCAGCTGGGCGTGCGCGTGCGCCACGGCGTCGAGGACCGCGAGGAACAGCTGCAGTCTCTCCGTCAGAGACAACCGACGGCTCGTACAGTAACGATCGATCCGGGCTCCTTCTACGTACTCGAGAATCAGGTAGGGTTGACCGCTGTCGCGAATGCCGACGTCGAACAGCCGCGCGATGTGCGGGTGCGTCAGCCGCGCGAGAAGACTCGCCTCGTGCTTGATCTGGGTCGCGGCGTCCCGCTTGAGGCCCCGGCGCTCGAGCAGCTTGACCGCGACCTGCCCCTCGAACTTGCCGTCGCTGCGCCGTGCCAGCCATACGCTTCCCATACCGCCACGGCCGAGCAGGCGCACCAGGGTGTAGGAGCCGATCTGCACTCCGCTCAGCGATTCCTCGCTCGCCAGCGGCGAGCGCTCCATGAACCCCGAGGCGCGATTGGCCGCGTGCAGTGCCAGGAGCTCGTGCAGCTCCGCCGCTACCGCCGGCTCGGATTCCTTGAGAGCCGCCAGCCAGGAGTCGCGCTGCGCCGGATCGAGCTCGAGTGCCTGGTCGAGGTAAGGTGACACCTCCGCCCACGGCGTGGGTCTCGGCCTGGTCGTACGCTCTGCGGCGCTCACGCGGCATCCCCGGCAGCGTCGGGGGGCGGCGGGTCGAGCGGATCCTTGAGGTAGCGCTGCAACAGGATGCGCGCCTTGTCCCAGTCGCGTTGTGCGGTCCGCTGCGAAGTGCCGAGCACCTCCGCGATCTCCGCGAAGGAGAATCCGCAGAAGAACTTGAGGTCCACCAGCTGGGCCAGGCGTGGCTCGACGGCGCCGAGAGCGTCGAGCGCCGCGCCGATATCCCCGAGATTCTCCGGTGCCGACGCCTCCGCGGGCAGCTCGGTCGGAAGCGCAGTGATCTCGAAGGCGCCACCGCGCTTTTGCGCGCGGCGGCTGCGCACGCCGTCGATGATGAGGCCACGCATCGCGCGCGCAGCGTAGGCAAAGAACCGCGCGCGATCGGGAAATGCGCCCATCTGGCGGCTCGCGAGGTTTACGTAGGTCTCGTGCAGCAGCGTCGTGGGGCTCATGGTGACGAAGGAGCTGCGGCGCAGCTGGCGTTGCGCGAGCCGGTGCAACTCGTCGTAGAGGAGGCTGAAGAGCTCCTGGCGCGCGGCTGCACCCCCTTGCTCGGCCGACTGCAGCAGTCTCTCGATCCGTGTCTGCAGCACGCTGCGACTCCCGTTATCAATACATGTCTGTCGCAGGCCCTCCGGTCATCTCACACAGCCGGCCAATCTGGCTCTGCGGCTCCGTC
>DAHUXE010000124.1 GCA_027307325.1 Gammaproteobacteria bacterium
CGGTAGTTCTTTCAGGATCGCCGCAGCGTCGGCGAGCGCGAAACCCCGCAGCAGCAGCGCGCCGGCGCGCAGCGGCTCGCTCGGCGGCCGATGGCTCTGCAGGGCGTCGAACAACTCGCCGCTCGTGCCCATGACTCTCGCTCGAGCTCACTTCGCGTCGTGAAAGATGACGCCGAGTGTATACCGCTGTCCGCGCCGCACCCTGCTCACCCCGTGGCGGAGCCTGACCCGGTACACGCCGCGCGTGCCCTGCACCGGCCGGTGATTCACGGCGAACACGGCCGCATCCCCCTGCCGCAAGGGAACGACTTCGGCGCGCGACTGCATGCGTGGCCGCTGCTCCGTCAGCACGAACTCACCCCCCTCGAAGTCCTCGGCCGGCTGCGACAGCAGCACCGTGACCTGCAGCGGAAACACATGCTCGCCGTACACGTCCTGGTGCAGGCAGTTGTAATCGTCCGTGCCGTACTTGAGAAGGAGCGGTGTCGGCCGCAACTGCCCGCAGGCATGACAGCGCTCGATGAACTCCTCATGTCCGCGCGGATAGCGCACCTCGACCCGCATTCGCTGGTTCCAGCGGTTCGCAACGGGCACGAGGCGCGCGTACAGGTCCTGGCGCAGCTCTGCGATCGCCGGCGGCAGCGGATAGCGAAAGTACTGGTACTCTCCCCGGCCGAACCCGTGACGGCTCATCACGATCCGGCTGCGGAAGCACGCCGCGTCCCCGTAGAGCCCGGCCAGCGAGCGGCACGCCGCTGCATCGAGCAGCCCCGGCACGACCGCAACTCCCGCTGCATCGAGCTCCTGCGTCGTGCGCTCCCACCGGGCCGCGTTCACGCACCCGCCTCCCTCGAGAATGAGCCTTGCCCGGCCCGGCACGCAATCTACACGGCCCCGCGAAACGCGCGCATGCCGAATCTTGCTGCCGTGGGCTGACCGCCGCACCGCTGGGCCGCGAGGCGCGCGTGCTCCTGATTCAACTCGCCGCCGGCAGCACGTTGAAGACCTCCGGCGGAATGTATGTCCCCATCGCGGCCGGCTTCTCGTTGACCAGATCCTTGCGGACCTCGGCGGCAACCTGCGCGCGTAGGGCCTCGGGGAACGCCTTGCGAAGCAGTCCGAGAAAACCCGGCCCGGCCGCCACCACCAGGCGATCGAACTCGTGCCGGGCGCGAGCCTGCTCGAGCTGTTGGGCGATCGCACGGGCAAAGAGCGCGGCCTCATGCCTTCGCGGCCGGCGCTCGCCGCCGGTACCGTGGCGAGCCACCGCGCCACGCCGGCCGCCGGCCGGTACCGCACGGTCGAAGACCCCCGGGCGGTCGGACTTGAAATCGCGATCATGAAGGTGCGCCAGCGGATCGCTCAGCCGGCCGATCAATCTCGGCGCACCAAGCCGCGAGCTCAGATCGTAAAAAACGGCCTCGGCCTCACTCGCTACGACGACGCGGATTCGCATGGCAGTACCTACATTTCAGCCTCGGCCGCGGTGTGGTCGTGCGGCTTCTCGGGCTTCTCGGTCATCGTCGCCTCGGTGAGCATCAGCACGCTCGCCACCGAGACCGCATTCTCGAGCGCCGTGCGCACGACTTTGACGGGGTCGACGATTCCCGCCTCGTACAGGTCGACAAACTGCTTGGCCGCGGCATCGAAGCCGACGTTGCCGGTGCCGTTCATCATGCGATCGACCACGACACCGCCATCGGTGGCGGAGTTCTCGGCGATCTGGCGCGCCGGCACCTCGAGGGCGCGCCGCAGGATCTGCGCACCGGTGCGCTCGTCGCCCGTGCACCCCGCTTCCAGGGCCGCGACCGCCGCCGTCGCCCGCAGCAGCGCCAGTCCCCCGCCCGGCACGATGCCCTCCGCCACGGCCGCCTTGGTCGAGCTGATGGCATCGTCCAGAGCATCCTTCTTAGCCTTCATCTCCGACTCGGATGGCGCGCCCACGCGGATAACGGCCACGCCGCCCGAGAGCTTCGCGAGCCGCTCCTCGAGCTTCTCACGGTCGTAATCGCTGGTGGTCTTCTCGATCTCCTTGCGGATCATCTGGATGCGGCCGGCAATATCGGCCTTGGCCCCGCCGCCGCCGATGATGGTGGTGTTGTCCTTGTCGACCACCACCCGCTTGGCTCGCCCGAGCTGCTTGAGCTCCACGTCCTCGAGCTTGATGCCGAGCTCCTCCGAGATGACCTGGCCGCCGGTCAGCGTCGCAATGTCCTGCAGCATCGCCTTGCGGCGATCGCCATAGCCCGGCGCCCTGACCGCGGCGCTCTTCAGGACGCCGCGCATCTGGTTGACGATCAGCGTGGCGAGAGACTCGCCTTCTATTTCCTCGGCAACGAAGATGATCGGCTTGCCGGCCTTCGCCACCTGCTCGAGCAGCGGCAGGATGTCCTTGATGACGTTGAGCTTGCGGTCGCACACGAGCACGTAGGCATCCTCGAGCACGGCCTGCATGGCGTTCGGGTCGGTCACGAAATAGGGAGAGAGATAGCCGCGATCGAACTGCAGCCCCTCGACGACCTCGAGCGTGGTCTCGGTGGTCTTGGATTCCTCGGCGGTGATTACTCCGTCGCCACCGACCTTTTCCATGGCGGTCGCCACGAGCTCACCGATCGTCGCGTCGTTGTGCGCGGATATCGTCGCGACCTGCGCCCTCTCCTTACGGCTGCCGACGGGCTTCGCCATGCTCTTCAGCGCCTTGATCGCCGCCTCCAGGGCGCGGTCCAGGCCCCGCTTGAGATCGATGGCGCTTGCCCCCGCGGCGATGTTGCGCAGGCCGTCGGCATAGATTGCCTGCGCGAGCACCGTTGCGGTGCTGGTGCCATCGCCGACGGCATCGCCGGTCTTCTCGGCCGCCTGCCGCAGCATCCGTGCTCCGAGATTCTCTTCCGGGTCGGCAAGCTCCATTTCCTTGGCGATGGTAACGCCATCGTTGCATACGAGCGGCGCGCCCCACTGCTTCTGGATCAGCACCGATTTCGACTTCGGTCCGAGCGTGATCCGCACGGCGTCAGCGAGCTGCTCGGCCCCGCGCAGCACCTTCTCACGCGCCGCGGCGCGGAAATGAACCTGTTTCGCGGCCATGAACACTCCTTGTGACCGCCTCATGTTGTGATGGCTCACCGCCCGCCGCGATCCGAGAAAGTACTTAGGCGCCGCGCGCCTGCGCCGACCCATCAAATGCCGCGTAGAAGCTCTCGATAACGGGTCTTTGGCCCGGCGCGATCTTGCGCAGCGCCGCCGCCCGATCGAACCACCCGCCGCGGTCCACCTCGGGGAATTGCCGTGCGCGGCCCGAGTGCGGCGGCCACTCCATCTCGAACAGGTTGCTGCGCAGCGCCCCGGCATCGCAGTCCCCCTCGGCAGCCCATACCCGCAGGTGCTTGCCGCTTGGAAGGCTGAAGCTGCCGAGATCACGCTCCGGACCCGTGCGTGCGGCATCGAAGCCAGTCTCTTCCCTGAACTCGCGCCACGCGCACCCGAGCTCGTCCTCGGCTGCATCGACCAGGCCCTTGGGCACGGACCAGGCACCCTCGTCCTTTCGCGCCCAGTAGGGTCCTCCGGGATGCACCAGAAAGACCTCGGTGCCGGATGCGGTCCGGCGGTAGAGGAGAATGCCGGCGCTCACCTGCCGCACGGGCGCGACACCGCAATCACGGCAAGGCGCGCGAGGCGCTCAAAGCACAGGCATCGCGGCACCTCGTGCTGCCGCGCCCGTCGGGTGCCCCAGGCGCGCGCCTTCGAGGTCCGCTGCTGCGTCCATACGAACTGATACCCGGACTGCGGCCAGCCGCTTATAGAGCCGTCGCCTGCGGTACAACGGCACCCAGCCGTACATGAGCGACTCCACGGGTCGCCACAGCGCCAGCCAGGCAATGATGATCAGGCCTTCATCGAGCATGCGCGGCGCGCTGCCGGGCAGCATCCCCGCGAGGACGCCACGGACGGTCATGCTGAGGAGAAAGATCGTCACGCCACCGAGCAGTGCCAGCTGCCCGAGCCGCATTTGATTGCGCAGCCGGTAGCGCGCCGAGCCTGCCAGGCGCTGGTAGTAATGCTCGACGGCTGCCTGAAGATCGGCCGCCAGCGCGGCGCCGGCGTGAGCGTGGACATGCAGATGCCAGGTATGTGCCGCGAGCTTTTCGCTGAATTCCTCTTCGATGAACTCCGCGGCCTCCCGGTCGAGGTCGCGGTCCCAGAAAGGCGCGGGATCGAGCGAATTGAACAGCTGCGCGACGTCACGCACGTGAATGCTCACGTTCGCGGCGCGCTGCTGATGTCTGCTCTTCCCCAGCAGGGCGCGGGCGATCACCTGTGCCCGGGCCATGAGTAATGCGGCGCGCTACGCCGTTCCGTCCCGGGACGCTCGGGTGAGCTCGGCGACGTCCACTTCGAACTCCGCAGTGTCCTCCAGGTTCTCTACGGCGATCTGCCGGGCCTCGGCCACGGGACGGTAAGGCTCGAGCGGTTCCGCCCAGTCGGCGCCACGCACGCAGCTCTGCGCGTAGCCGGGATCGTCGCGCTCCAGGTCGTCGAGCGGCCCCGTCCAGTCCGCGGGCGGCTCGGCCAGGCCGAGCGGCAGGCTCCGCCACGTCTCATAGTCGATCGCATAGAGGTCGCCGTCGAATGTCTGAATCTCGATGGTGCGCGCGTTCTCGTCGGAATCCGTCACCTGGAGGATTTCCCCTTTGTCCCAGCGCACGTACCACTGGCCGATGCGGGCACTGCCGACACCGCTGTTCATGTGCCACCTCCGATGCAGCATCAGATGGCAGACAGTGCACCCGGCGTCGAGGAGGCGGAATACGTGGAACTGCGCATCGTTCTGTGCGCGCGGCTACGGGTTCGCAGCAGGGCCGAGGCGCGACATGTAGCTCGCCAGACCCATGAGCTCCTGCGTGGAGCATTTCTCGATGAGCCGCAGATGCTGAGTCCGCATGTTCGGCCGCCGCGCCTCGAGCGTGTCCTGCAGTTGCCGCAGCAGGTACTCGTATTGCTGCCCGGCTACGCGCGGCACCAAGCGCTCGTCGTTCCCCTGGCCCCGTTCGCCGTGACACCACTGGCAACGGCGCGCATAGAGCCCGGCGCCCTGGGCCACCGAGCGTTGCGGTCCCGGGGTCGTGTCCGGCGACGGGGCGAGCCTTGCGACGTAGGCCGCGACGTCCGCGACTTCCTGAGTCGAGCCGAGCACGTGGATCCCCGCAATGCGCTCCATCGGATCGTACCAGCGCTCGCCGGCGCGATAGTCGACGAGCTCCTTGGCGATCACGCGCCGGTGCTGGCCGGCGATCTGAGGGGGCCAGCCGCTCGCCTTTCCCTCGGCGTGCGGGCCGTGGCACTCGGCACAGACGGCGAACAGGCGCGCGCCGTTCGAAGTGTCGGGCGTCGCCTGGAGAGCCGCCCGCAGCTCCTCCCTGGCATGCGCGCTCGCTCCCGGCGGGACGGCCGGCGCGATCGGTGCAACGATCAGCGCCAAGCCTGCGAACCTGAAGCTCTTTCTCCACATGGCGTGCATTGCCCACCGTCGGGCGCGCAGCTAATTCACCGAGCCGCCGGCAGAAGTTGTGGCCGGCGCTCCGCGGCCTGCCGCCAGTATCTGCCGTAGTGCCCGCGGGATCACGTCCGCGCGCATGGTGTCGGCCTCGATCACGGTGAGCCCTTCGCTCGCGTCGATCGGCTCGAAACCGGCCCGCTGCAGCGCGAGCACGCCGCGGTCCGCCTCCGAAGGATCCAGGCCCGCGCGCTGGCGTGCAGCGATACGCGCTGCCAGCACCCCGGCGGGCGCATGACAAAATACCACGCATACCCTGGCGTCGCAGGCCGGCCCGAGCGAGCTCAATCGCTCGCGTTGCTCGCGCAGCTGGCAGGTCGCATCTACGATCACGGACAGCTCCCCGCCGAGCACCTCGGCGGCGCAGGCTCGCAGTCGCTCGTAAGTCGCCGCGGTCATCGCGGCAGAATACAAGCCCTCCCCGACCCCGGCCCCCGAGCGCTGCTGCGCGGCGAGCCCGCCGAGGCGCTTACGCTCGACGTCGGAGCGCAGATGGACGGCCGGCAACTCGAGCGCCAGCCGCTCGGCGAGCCAGGACTTGCCCGACCCCGAGAGACCACACATGAGGATGAGCCGCGGACGCTGGACCGCGAGCAGCTCGCGCGCGGCATCGAGGTAGCGGCAGTGCTCCTTGCGGCTGGCTTCGCGCAGCCGCGGGTCGGCCGCATCCGCCGCGCGCAGAGCCGCCACCTTGGCACGCACCAGCGCGCGATGCGCGCCATAGAGCCGCAACAGCCGGCAGGCCGGATAGTCGCCGCTCTCGCCCAGGTAGCCGGCGACGAATGACTGTGCATGAGCGTCGAATCCCCGGGCGCGCAGATCCATGTACAGGCACCCGATCTCCTCCGCTACGTCGATCCACCGGAAGGCGGGCTCGAACTCCATGCAATCGAAGGCCTGCAGCCGTCCGTCGTAGCGCACGATGTTGCCGGCATGGAGATCGCCGTGGCATTCGCGCACCTGTCCCTGCGCGCGCCGCCGCGCGAGGCAGGGCCCGGCGGCCTCGATGCGCGCGGCGTAGGTCCGGCTCAGGCTCCGGACGGTATCCGCGGTGCCGAGCCTGCCGGCCTCCTGCTCGCACTCCGCGAGATTCCGCAGCAGCAACGCGCGCACGCCCGCAGGCTGCCCCCAGCGCTCCCCGCTGTCAGCCCGGGGCAGTGCGGCGTGCAGCCGCGCCAGCTCGCGCCCGAACCCCGCCAGGGCAGCGGGTGCAAGCTGACCGTTCGCGAGCAATGTCCCGAGCTCATCGGCAGCGGCGAATTGCCGCATGCAGACCGCGTAGTCGATGACCTCGCCCCGGCCGTCGATGCGTAGGCGATCGCCCTCGAGCGTGACCGGGCACAGCCGTACATAGAGCTGCGGAGCGAAGCGGCTATTGAGACGGAGCTCCTCGGCACAGAAGAGCTTGCGGCGCTCGATCGAACGCAGATCCACGAACGGAAAGCAGACCGGTCTCTTGAGCTTGTAGGCAAATTCGCCGGTGAGGAACACCCAGGAGATGTGCGTCTCGACCACCTGCACGTCGCGCACCGGGTGCGGATAGGCTGCGGGCTGCAGCAGCGCGTCCAACGGAGCCGGCAGGTGGGCACTCATTATTAATTGAGAGCATACGCCCGCCCGCCGGGCCCCCGCGCATCGCCACAAGTGCGTATGGCGCCGCGCGCGGCCCGTGGCGCAGCATGAATCGATGATTGCCAGGCAGATTTCGTTGCGCGCCGTGGCACTCGCGCTCACGGTCGTGGTGTTGTGCGCTCTGTGTACCCCACGCGTCTCGGCGGCCGGTGCGCCGACGACTCCGGAGGCCGCACGCGGTGAGCACATCGCCCGCCTGGTGTGCTCCGCCTGTCACGTGGTCGCAGTCGACCAGGAATATCCACCGCTTCTCAAGCAGGTCACCCCGAGCTTCGCCGAGATCGCCAACCGGCCCGGTGTGAGCGTCGAGAGCCTGCGGCGATTCATCACTGCGACGCACTGGGACGTCGACAAGCTGCCGATGTCGATGCCGAACCCCATGCTCACCACGGAGCAGGCGAATGCCGTGTCGAGGTACATCCTCAGGCTGCGCGCGCACTGAGCCCCGAGCGGCGTTTCGGTACGCACAAGTCCGAATGTCCTCCGCGGCGACCGGCGCTAGGATTTTTACATGGTGATGAACGTCGAAACGGTCTTCGGTGAGTTGCAGCAGGTCCTCGGTGAGCTGGAGAAGCTCCTTGCCTCTTCGAGCGGCGAAGCGAAGGCGCATGCGGAAGAGGCCCTGAGCAACTGGCGACATGCACTGAACGGCGCGCGCGATCGTATCGAGACGCTGCAGGAGACCACGCGCCGACAGGTCGCCGATGCGGCCCGCACCGCCAGCCGTGCGCTGCGCGATAACCCGTGGAAGTCGATGGCCGTCGTGGCGACGGCGGGTGTCCTGCTCGGACTTGCCCTCCGCGGCCAGCAGCCGAAGAAGTGAAACGCGGGGGCGGCTGCAGCCGCACTGCCCGGGCTTCTGCCAGTCATTCATGAAGCGCGTGGCGGTCCTGACCAGCGGCGGTGATGCTCCCGGCATGAATGCCGCGATCCGCGCCGTCGTGCGTCGCGGGCTGTCTCTCGGGCTCGAGGTACTCGGCGTCCGTAACGGCTATACCGGCCTGATCGCCGGCGAATTCGTAGCGCTCGGGCCGCGCGACGTCGGCGGAATCATCGAGCGCGGCGGCACGATACTCGGCACCAGCCGCTGTCCGGCCTTTCGCACCCCGCGCGGCCAGGAAGCCGCGGTACGGCAGCTGCAAGACCGCGACGTGGACGGCGTCGTCGTGATCGGCGGCGACGGCTCGCAGGCAGGGGCGTGCGCATTGTCGCAACGGGGCGTGCCGGTAGTCGGCATCGCGTCCACGATCGACAATGACGTTGCAGGCTCGGATCCGACCATCGGCGCAACGACCGCGCTCGATATTGCGCTCGAGGCCATCGACCGCCTGCGCGTCACGGCCTCATCACACGGACGGGCCTTCCTGGTCGAGGTGATGGGCCGCAGGTGCGGCTATCTCGCCCTGATTGCGGGCATTGCCGGGGGCGCCGAAGCAATCATGCTGCCGGAGGTCCCGCAGAGCGCGGAGGTGGTGGCCGCCGCCATTCGTGACGCATACGGACGCGGCAAGAGTCACGCGATCGTGGTCGTCGCCGAGGGTGCTGAGCCGAACGCCGCGGCGCTGGCGGAATACTTCGCCCACCACGCGGAGCGGCTGGGCTTCGAGCTGCGCGCGACCAGGCTCGGGCACATCCAGCGCGGCGGAACACCGGGCGTGTCCGACCGCATGACTGCCACGCTGCTTGGCGCGGCAGCCATCGAGCAGCTGCAGGCCGGCATGCATGGCAATGTACTCGGAATGCTGAATGGCAAAGTGACGCCGACGGCGCTCGCCAGCCTGGCCGGCGCAGTCAAGCCTCTCGACCCGCAGCTCCTGCGCCTCGCGCGCGTGCTCGCCGAGTAATCTCCCTGCCCATGAGCCGCGCGCGGCTAGGGCGAGTAAAGAGTCGTCATGGTCGCCGTCGCGGCGAGCACGCCTGCGATCAGCAGGTACTCGGCAAGGAGTGAGCGCCTGAACGCGCGCGTCGCCCCGGCTGCGACCGCGGGGCCGAGCCGCCAGCGGTTGGCCGCCGCCAGCCCCATCAGCAGCACGAACCCCGTCATCTTGACGAGCAGCAGCAGGCCGTAGGGCTGCGTGAACACCCCGAGACCCGGAACCAGCAACAGCACCATCGCGACACCGGCGACGGCCAGCAGCGGCACGATCCACAGCGCGACTCTCGAGAATGCCTCGATCACTCGTGCCGCACGATCGTTCTCGCGCAGAGTTGCGAGGTACAGCGCGGCGATGGCGCCGAGCCAGAAGGCGGCAACGAGCAGGTGGATCACCAGCGCCGGGGCGAGCAGCCACCGCAAGCGATGCACGGCGGTGTGGCCGGTGAGTGCAAACGACACGGCGACGAGCAGGACTCCGGCGTACGCGACCGCCTGCGCCAGCCGCCAGCGCCCTGACAGTCCGGTCGCGAGCAGCACTGCGCCGAGCACTCTCGCCCCAAACACCACGGCGGCGGCGGAGCCGAGCACCATCCGCTGCAGCGACCAATCGAGAATGCCGGCGTACTCGCCCGCCATGCGCGCGGCCTCGAGCGCGAGCTGAGCAGCCAGCAGCGGCAGGGCCGCCGCCGCAGAGCGCACCCCCAATCTGCGGATCTCGCCGGACGCCGCGCTCAGATGGCGCGAGAACAACGCCACGAAAAGCGCGATTCCCGCCGCCTGGAGCAGAGCCACGAAGCTCGCCGCCCGCAGCAGGACCGAGAGGGCGTCCGGTGACACGGATCAATCTTGTGCTGGAGAGCTCAGCGTGCGCCCGGAGAGATGGTGAAACGGACCGCGCCGGACGCGATGTGTCCGTCGGCGCTCACCACCCGCCAGGTGACGCTGTACACCCCCGGAGCGAGCGTCGGCAATGCAACGCGCAGAATCTTCTCCGTAGCGGTCGGCAAGCTCTTCAACGCCTGCCTTGGCTCCTGGCCACGCTGGATCCAGAGCGCCGTCAGTCGCGCGGGCTCCGAGAATCTCATCTCGAGGGCCGGGGGTACTGCACTCAGGGTGCTGCCGTCCGCGGGTGTCGATCTCTCCAGGTGGGCGTGCGCCAGCGCCAGCTCCGTGAGGAGACACGCAGCCACGGCACTCCAGATGCTGGAACGGCGTTTCATCCGCTTTCTACACTAGGCGTCGCGCACCGCTCTTAGCAAGACCCAGCCGCTGCCGGGGAACCCGGTCGCGGCTCAATGACGGCGGGTTCGAGAGGGCCGGCACGCTGCGGTTGCGGTACCTACGTATCCGGCAGCGGATACTGCGGCTGCACTTCCCCGTGCGGGAATGCCGCGCTTGACAGCGTAGAACGCGTCGCACGAGCGGGCGTCCGGCGGGACCATGACGAGACGAAGTACGCCATCACTGTTGTACTCAGGGACACATCCCGCGCGATGGGCTCGGGTAGCGGCGAGCACCGCGCCCGAGGGGGATCCATCGGGGGAATGCCGTAGGCAGTGGCGGGGTGTCACAGTCGTATCCACCCGTCCGGCACGTGAAGTCAACAGGATTCGCTCGCGTTGAGGTTCATGGAAGCACCCCATCCGGCGCAGCGCGCCCACGGTGCTGCGCCGGATGCGCGTTCTGCACCTGACGCGCCGCTCAGCGCAGTGTGACGGCGCGCGCCGTTACCCCTTCGCGGCTGAAGTCGAAATGAATCTGCAGGAGACGCTGGGCCGGAGCGTCCACGGGTGGAAACGTCCACTTCTTCGCCGCCTCCAGCGCGAGTCGCTCGAAGTATCTGCTCGAACCCGCCCTGTCCGGAGTAGCCGCGAACACCGTGCCATCCCGGCTCACGATGACCCGCACCCACACCTTGATGTGTCCGCGCACGGATCGCCGCGCGCCCGCCGGCACCTCGGGAATGACCTCATGGACCGACGATCGCGCTGCCTCGCTCGCAGCGTCCCTGCTGATGGATCCTGCCGAGACCGGCGCCGCCGGCTGCTCGGCCGCGGGCGCGACCGGCGCCTGAACCGCAGGTAAGGGCGGAGCCGGTGCGCCGTGGCCGCTCAGCATGCGTACGCCGGCCCACACTACTCCGATGATTACGAGCACCCCGAGTAACGCCCCGAGCGCAGCAGGGCGTTGTGTGGGCTCTTCCTCCTCTTCTTCTTGATCTTCTGGCGGTGCGGTCCATCCATCATTGGACGCAACCTGCGCCGGCGCGGCCGCCGGCTGTCCCCGCTCAGGTGTCACGGGCTGCGGTGCCACTGCTTCGTAAGTCGCGCCCTCCGCCGTCAACGCCTCGACGCCGATTGCCTCGACCGTTACCGTCCCGGTGCTCGCCGGCTCGGGTGTCAGCGCCTCGATCGTCACGGTCCCGGTGCTCGTTGGCTCGCCGGTCACCGCTTCGAACGTCATGGTCTCGTCCGCCGACGGCTCGGCGGGCGCGGCTGCGACGCTCGCCATTGGCGAGTCCGTGCTCGGCTCGGCTCGCGCGAGCGGCGGGCTCTCGCTGGCCACCCCCGGTGCAGCCTCCGCCGCTTGTCCGCGCGCAAACGCCGCGAGCTCCTTCAGGCCGGGCCGATCGTGCGGGTTCACGCTGAGACAGCGCGTCACGATGTCGCGGAACACCGGGGAGAAATCGGCCGGCAGCACGGG
This sequence comes from Gammaproteobacteria bacterium, assembly GCA_027307325.1. Taxonomy (GTDB): domain Bacteria; phylum Pseudomonadota; class Gammaproteobacteria; order Steroidobacterales; family Steroidobacteraceae; genus 13-2-20CM-66-19. The sequence continues at coordinate 11,763 of DAHUXE010000124.1, forward strand.
GGCCTCTCCGGGCTCGTTCAGTCCCGATGGCAAACGGCAAGTGAGCGCCTCGCACAGCGTAACGCCTAGCGCCCAGATGTCGCCGGCAGGCGATGTGCTTCCCTGCCGCGCCTCCGGGGGATCGTACGCAGTGGGTGGGTGAGTACTGGTTGCTCCCTCACTGAGGCGACGAGCGGTGTCGCTTGCCAGCTTGAGCTGATCTCCGACCACCAGGATGTTGGCCGGCTTCAGCTGGCCTTGCACCAGTTCCTGCCTGTGCAGATACGACAGTGCATCCAGTGTCGGCAGGAGCAATTCCCTGACCTCGTCATCCGTCAGGGCGCGGTGCGTCAGCAGCTCCGCCAGAGTCTGGTCGGCGTACTCCATGAGGGCGTACAGATACGGCAAACCCTCCAGCTGGCACCCACCCCATTGCAGGAGCGGCAACAGATTGGGGTGAGCAAGACTCCCGGCCCTCTTCCAGCGCGGCAGCAGCAACTCTGCCAGCGCGCGATTGGTGGGTACGAGCTTGATCGCGACGTCCGCCGTACCTCGGGCGCTTGACCGGGTGAGGAAGACTCCGCTGTGATCCGAGGAGCCGAGTAAGCGCCCTAAGGGGAACGTGGCATTGATGAGCTCGCCCTGCCACCGCGTCCAGACTTCACTCAGTGATTCACTAGGCTCCACACTCATATGCCCCCCAGGATGCAGACGCCGGTTTTTCAGCAGATCGATCCGTGAAACGATAGTCCCTGGAAGCACTTACGGCACTGCGTAGACAAAATGCGACAGTGCGAGCCCCGGAGGTATCCATGCTCGAACGCATCCTGCAAACCCGCCACGACTGGCCGACGCTTCTCATTCGCCTGGCGGTGGGATTGATCGTCTTCTTCCCCGAAGGCCTGCAGAAGCTCCTTTTCCCGGAGATCCTCGGGGCGGGGCGCTTTGCGGCCATCGGCATTCCGTGGCCCGATGTGCTGGGGCCGTTCGTCGGCGTAGTGGAAATCGTGTGCGGAGCGGCCATCATCCTTGGACTCCTGACGCGTCTTGCGGTCATCCCGCTCGTGATCGTCCTCATCGTGGCGTTGCTGTCCACCAAGGTCCCGATTCTGCTCGGCCACGACTTTCTGATTTTCAACCTACCTCACATAAATCGCTACGGGTTCTGGAGCATGGAGCACGAGGCGCGTCTGGATCTTTGCATGCTCCTGGCGTGCGGATACCTGCTCGTGGCCGGAAGCGGCGCCGGGTCGATCGACGCGAGGCTCCAGCACCACCGCCCGGCATGATTATGTCTTCTCGAGGTCTGTCGATCCGGCGTCGCCTGGTTCGTCGTGTGCCCGGATCCCCCACGGAGCAGCCATGAAATACATGACGTTCGTTCGCCATCCCGAGTCCTATCGCGATTCCAGCCCGCCCAAGGCGCTGATGGAGGCCATGGGCAAGTTCGTGGAGCGCCTCTCCAGGGAGGGCAAGTTCGTCGACGGCGGCGGATTACTTCCCAGTAAAGACGGCGTTCGCATGCGCATCGCCAAGGGCAAGCTCACGGTTATCGACGGTCCGTTTACCGAGACCAAGGAGGTCGTCGGCGGCTACGCAATCCTCGAGACCGCGTCCCGGGAGGAAGCGCTGCGGATCCAGACCGAGTTCATGGAGCTGCACCGGACGTACTGGCCCGAATTCGAGGGCGAGTCGGAGCTGCGGCCGATGTTCGCACCCGGCGAGGGGCCCTAGCGCCGCACGAGCGGGAAGCAGGCGAACAGGACCTGGGCGGCGATCCCGATCGCGCCGGGCACGGTGGTCAGGCCCGCAAGGTACTCGGGGACCGTCCTGCCGAAGAGGACTCCTGCAAGAGTCACTTCCGCCAGCATCAGGACCGCGAAGGCGACCAGACCCATGACCAGCCGTGCCGCGAGGGCGCGCCTCACCCCGAAGCGCACAATGCTGACGCGCGCGAGCCACCAGCTCGCCGCGAGAATGAGCGGGGTCTCGAGCAACACGGCCGCGGTCGGCCCGGCTCGTGGCGCGATGAGGATCACGCGGATGACGCCCAGGGCAAATCCCACGCCAAACACCAGAATCGCGTAGGCCACCCCTGCCGATGCGGCGCGGATCACCCGGTCTCCAATGCGCTACCCTTCACTGAAGCGTATATGAGCTCCGAGTCCGCAGCACAGCCTTCGCGCGCCGAAGACCGCGCCGTTCCCCGCACGGTATGGGCGCTGGGTCTCGTCAGCCTGCTGATGGACACCTCGTCCGAGATGATCCACGGGCTGCTGCCCGTGTTTCTCGTCTCCGTGCTCGGCGCCAGCACCGCGACGGTCGGGCTCATCGAAGGTGTCGGCGAAGGAACCGCCTCGATCTCCAGGCTGTTCTCCGGTTGGCTGAGCGACCGGCTCGGCCGGCGCAAAGCCCTGACGGTCGCGGGCTACGGCCTGAGCGCGCTCTCGAAGCCGCTGTTTGCTCTTGCGATCAACGCCCCGTTGGTGCTGGCCGCGCGTTTTTCCGACCGCGTCGGCAAAGGAATCCGCGGCGCGCCACGCGATGCCCTGATCAGCGACCTCGTGCCCGCGGGCAGTCGCGGCGCGGCCTATGGACTGCGGCAGGCGCTCGATACCGTCGGTGCCTTTGCCGGACCGCTGACGGCGATGGCCCTGATGGCCGCCCTGAATAACGACTTCCGCCTCGTATTCTGGCTGGCGTTGATCCCGGCACTCCTGTCGGTGCTGGTGCTGGTGATCGGGGTCCGCGAGCCGCCGCACCGCTCAAGCGCGCCGCAGACGCCAGTCAGGATCGACGAGTGCCGTGCCCTGGGGCGCGCTTACTGGGCGATCGTGGCCGTCGGCGCGCTGCTCACGCTCGCGCGCTTCAGCGAGGCTTTCCTCATTCTCCGTGCGCAGGGCGCCGGGCTGCCGCTGGCGCTCGCCCCGCTCGTGCTGGTCGTGATGAACGTCGTCTATGCAGGCTCGGCGTATCCGCTCGGGGCGCTTTCCGACCGCGCCAACCGCCGGCGCCTGCTCGCGCTCGGGTTCGCGACGCTCATCGCCGCGGACCTGATCCTCGCCTGGGCGCCCAATCTTTGGGTCGTCATGGGCGGCGTCGCGGTCTGGGGGCTGCACCTCGGAATGACCCAGGGGCTGCTGGCGGCGCTCGTGGCGGATGCCTGTCCGATGAGTCTGCGGGCCAGCGCGTTCGGCGTATTCAATTTCGCGAGCGGCGTCGCGCTGTTGGTCGCGAGCGTTTTGGCCGGGCTGCTGTGGGCGTGGATCGGTCCTTCGGCCACTTTCATCGCGGGCGCGGCTTTCACGGTTCTCGGCCTCTCGCTGCTTCTTCCGCTGCGCTCAACCTGAGATCGCCCTCCATGACTCTCCCCGCCACCGACGACCGTAACGCCGCCCAGATCGCCTACTGGAACGGACCGGCCGGGGAGCGCTGGGTGCGCCGGCAGGAGGAGCAGGATGTGCTCCTCGCGCCGGTGGCGGAAGTGCTGTTAGACCGCGCCGCCGCGCGCGGCGGCGAGTTCGTCCTCGATATCGGCTGCGGCTGGGGCAGCACCGCGCTGGCACTCGCACGGCGCGTGGCGCCCGGTGGCCGGGTTCTCGGCGTCGATGTGTCGGAGCTCATGCTCGCGCGGGCGCGAGAGCTGGCGCCGCCGGAGCTGCCGGTCGGGTTCGCCCGCGGTGACGCCACGGCGTACGCGTTCGAGCCGGGCTGGGCGGATCTGCTCTTCTCCCGCTTCGGCGTCATGTTCTTCGCCGATCCGGTGCGCTCCTTCACCAACATGCGCATGGGGCTGCGCAGCGGCGCACGCGTGGCGTTCGCCTGCTGGCGCGAGCCGCGCGCGAACCCCTGGCTGCTGCTGCCGCTGCAGGAAGCCTATCGTCACGTGCCGCGCCTGCCCGAAGTCGCGCCCGAGGATCCGGGCGCGTTCTCCTTCGCCGACGAGCGCCGCGTGCGCGACATCCTCGGGCGCGCGGGCTTCGCCGCCGTGCAACTCGAGCCCGTCGGACTCACCCTCGACATCGCGCTCGGAGCGGGCCTCGATGCCGCGGTGGCGACCGCCGTCGGGATCGGACCGACGAGCCGGGCGCTCGAGGGACAGCCGGCGCAGCTGCAGACTGCCGCCACCCGGTCGATTCGTGCGGCCCTTGCAAATCATCAGGTCGGGAATCGCGTGCCGCTCGCCGGCGCGATCTGGATCGTCACCGCGACCAATCCCTGACCTGCAGGGTGTCAGAAGCTCTTCTTGAATCCCACGTAGAACCCGTGCGGCAAAGCGCTCAGCACGAAGGGTGTTCCCTCGTGACTGTGCATCAGCCAGCCGAATCCGGTTCCGAGCGCCAAGCCGGCGATCACGTCCGACTGCCAGTGCGCCTGCACCTTCATGCGCGCGATCCCGTCGTAGACGGGCAGCAGCTCGAGCGCATAAACCCAGGGATCGTCGTGGCGGTACTCGAGCACGAGCGGCGTGATGGTTGAGCTCACGAGCGTCACCTCGCCGCTCGGGAAGCTCTGATTGCCGTGACCCTTGAACCACAGATTGGGATCGCCGCCGCTGTCGATCGGTCGAACGCGCGAGGTGGCGTACTTGAGCGCCAGAGCGACGACACCCGAAGCCGCCGAGGCATCGATCGACTGCCACAGCGTTCGGCCGAAACGCGTATCTCCGCCCTCCCATAGCGCCCCGCCCACCTCGAAGGCGATCACGCCGTACTCGAGCGCCACCTGATGCGAGCGTGACCAGATCCCGCTGTTGTCATAGCTCCACTCGTGATCGATTCCGAACGGACCGCCGCCGGCGAAGCAGGCAGGTGCGGTCACGAGCAGCAGGATGAGCAGCGACGTCCGGCGGGCTGGCATGGGCTGCAAGCATAAGGGAAATGGTTACCATCGCGCCCGATGCCGCATCTCCGCACGCTGCTTGCCCTCTGTCTGCTGGGTGCGACACCCACGGTCCGCACGTCCCCTCACGGAGCACCCCGCACCGTGCCGGCGGCGGTGTGGAGCTCGAGCTGCAGGGTCCGCGTCCGCACGACACCCGCCCGCGTCGTGTCCACCACCCGGATGTCGCCGCGTCCGACGCGCACCCGAACGCGCTCGAAGGCGGACGCGGGCACCGTGAGCCTCACGAACCCGTCGACGTCCGTCAGCCACCCGTGCGCCTCGATCGCATACCGCAGCACGGGTTGAGGCTCCGCCGCCGTCCCGATACGCGCGCCGAGATGCGCGCCCGGCATGCCGAAGCCGTGCAGCTCCCCCTCGATCGAGAGCCTCGAGGCGGGCGCATCGACCAGGACGACGGCGACGCTGGCGCGATCGGCCGCGATCTCGAGGATGCGCGGGGAGTCGCGCGACAGGGCAACGCTCGCCGTCAGGTCCGAGCCGTGCGGCAGCGCGTAGAGCGCGAGCAGCACGACGACGCCGCCAAGCGGCGCGGCAATGCCGAGCGCGCGGGGCCAGCGCGACCGCCCGACACTCGTCGTTCCCTGCAGGACGTGGTAATGGAGAACGTGCGTCACGCCATAGGCGAGCAGCGCCGACCAGATCACGTCCGAGAGAAAGTGCGCGCCGGCCGCCATGCGCCCAACGCCGAGGAGCGTGCCGACCGCGAGCCCTGTAGCGAGCGAGGCAGCGCCCCACGGCGGGCGCCGGCGGCTGAAGATCCACCAGCCGAGGCCGAAGAGAAACCCGACCGTGCAGTGCCCGCACGGAAACGAGGCGCCTCCTTCCCGGCCGATCAACGGCGAGGGCACGTAGTGCAACGATCCGCCGAACTCGACCAGGTCCCGGGGACGCGGGTGCTGCCAGTGATCCTTGAGCACGGCGTTGCCGATGAGACCGGGTCCGATGGCGACGGCGAGCAGCACCAGAGCCGCGGCGCCGCGCCAGTGCCTGCGTGCCGGAGCGAGGCTGAGGGCAAAGGTCCCGAGGCCCGCGACGATCAGCGCCGCCGTGATCCACGGAGCCGCGCGGTACAGCAGCCGCCAGGGAAACTCGTGTGCGAGCGGCCAGTGATCGAGCCTCTCGGCACGGAAGAACCAGCGGGCCGCGGCAATGTCGAGCGTGCCGCTGGCGAACAGCGCGCCGGTGAGGAGTGCAGCGGCGAGGAGGCACCACGCCTCCCGCTGCCATCGCTGGGCGCTCATATCTGGCGCCATTATGCGACCGATGCTTTAAGATTCCGGCGTCGTTGCAAAGAGCAACATATGAAAAGAATCGTCGCGCTGCTGGCAGCGCTCTCGACGTGCGCGCCGGCGATGGGCGGGGAGTCCAGGTCCTTCGATGCCGCCGCGGCCTTCGGTGCGCGCCCGAGCGTCTTCGGCATGAGACTCTCTCCCGATGGCAGGAGCGTTGCCTATCTGGCGCCGACCCAGGGCCAGGGGTCGGCACTTTTTACGCTGAGCCTCGCTCCAGGGGCGAAGCCGAGACCCGCCGTGGCGGTTGACGGCAAACCCGACCGCCTCGGGAATTGCTCCTGGGTCGCGAATGATCGTCTGGCCTGCTACGCGTACGGCGTAGCGAAGAATCCCAACTTGGGTATCTTGCCCTACAGCCGGCTCGTGGCCGTGAACGCCGACGGAACGAACATCAGGATGTTGAGCCGGCGGGACACCGCCTACATTCGGGCCATCCAGCTCAACGGCGGCGGGATCATCGACTCACTGCCTGCCGAGGATGGTGCCGTTCTCATGACGCGAACGTACGTCCCCGATGAAAGCACCGGCCGCCGGGTGGGATCCAGTGACGAGGGAATGGGCGTCGACCGCATCGACACGCGTACGCTCGCCGTCAAGCGAGTCGAGGCCCCGCGCGCCGACGCCGTCGAGTACATCAGCGACGGGCGCGGGGCGGTGCGCATCATAGGCCTCAGCAAGACAGTCAGTGCGCAGGGCGACGCCGTGATCGAGTACCGCTATCGTGCGCCGGATTCGAGGGACTGGGAGAAGCTGAGCGAGTACAACTCCCTCGAGCGCACCGGATTCGCTCCCTACGCGGTCGACCCCGCGCGCAACGTCGCCATCGGATTCAAGAAAACCGACGGTCGGCTGGCCGCCTACTCCGTGAGCCTCGACGGCACGCTCGCCGAGCAGTTGCTCTACGCCAACTCCGCCGTCGATGTCGATGGGCTCGTGAGGATCGGCCGGCAACGACGCGTAGTGGGCGTCTCCTACGCCACCGAACGACGTCACACCGTCTACTTCGATCCGGAGGTCAAGCAGCTGCTCGCCTCGCTCGCCCGGGCCCTGCCGCAGCAGCCGATACTCGAGGTCGTCGACTCGAGTGTCGATGAGAACACGATGCTGATTTTTGCCGGCAGCGATTCCGACCCCGGGGGCTATTACCTGTTCGACAAGAAGGCGCACCGCCTGCAGGCCTTCCTCGGTGTGCGCGACGAGCTCGACGGAGTGAAGCTCGCGAGCGTCCAGGCGATCAGCTACCCGGCGGCGGACGGCGTCATGGTCCCGGCCTACCTCACCCTTCCGCCGGGAGTCACAAGCGCCAAAGGATTGCCGGCCATCGTGTTGCCGCACGGGGGACCGACTGCACGCGACGAGTGGGGCTTCGACTGGCTCTCGCAGTTCTACGCCTCGCGTGGTTTCGTCGTGCTGCAGCCCGAGTTTCGCGGCTCTTTCGGCTACGGCGATGCCTGGTTCCAGCAGAACGGCTTCAAGTCATGGCGGGTCGCGATCGGCGACGTGCTCGACGCCGGACACTGGCTCGTCGCCCAGGGTATCGCCGATCCCCAGAAGCTCGGCATCGTCGGTTGGTCGTACGGCGGGTACGCGGCGCTCCAGTCCGCCGTCGTCGAGCCCGCGCTCTTCAAGGCGGTGGTGGCGATCGCACCCGTAACCGATCTCGCTGCCGCCAAGGAGGAGTGGCGTGGCTTGGGCGTTTATCACGATGTCGACACGTTCATCGGCAACGGGCCGCATGTTCGCGAGGGCTCGCCGCTACAGCACGCGGACCGGATCAAGGCGCCGGTGCTGCTATTCCACGGCGCCATGGACCGCAACGTGAGCGTCGAGGAGTCGAAGCGCATGGCCGAGCGGCTGAAAGCGGCCGGCGGCAACTGCGAGCTCGTCACCTGGGATGACCTCGATCACCAGCTCGACGACTCGAGCGCGCGTACGCTGATGCTGCGCAAGAGCGAGGCGCTGCTGCGCAAGGGCTTTGGCATGTGACCGAGACGGATCCGTTTGCGACTCACCACCGGCGCATTCTCGGCGAGCTCGCGGACCTAACGGCGCGGCGCGCGGCGTTCACGCTCTGCGTGGTGGTCCACTGCACGGGGTCCACTTACCGAAAGGCGGGCGCGCTCGCCCTCGTGGAAGCGGACGGCTCGCGCCTCGGCGTCATCTCGGGCGGGTGCCTCGAATCGGACCTCGAGTCGGCGGCGCGAGCGGCGCTCGCCGCGAACCTCCCGCGGGTCGTGCTGTTCGACACGCGCAGCGACGATGACCTCGTATTCGGCTCGGGCTCCGGTTGCCGTGGGCAGATGCAGGTGTTGCTGCTGCCGGTCGCCGCCGGAGCGACGCACCCGCTGTGCGAAGCGCCGTTGTCGGCCGAGCGCGCGCAGCGGCCGCTCAAGGCAGCGCTCATCACGGGCGGGCCACACGTGGGGAGCGGTTTTCTCTGGTCGGAGAATGTCGAGACCGAGCTCGCGCCGCGCCTCGAGCCGGCGCGAGCGCTGAAGGACCGCCCTGCAGGCGAGCATCATCTCGCGGGCGGCCTCAGCTGCGCGGTCGTGCTGTTCGCGCCCTCACCGTGCATCCTGCTGATCGGCGCCGGTCCCGAGGCTCCGGCGCTCGTCGGCATCGCCGGCCGGCTCGGCTGGCGCGTCGTCGTCTCGGACCATCGCGAAGCCCTGCTCGCGAAGCATGCTGCCGGCGCCGAACGTACCATCTGCGCTCGCCCGGCCGCGGCGCTCGCCGCGCTCGGCGAGCAGCGGCTCGATGCCTGTGTCGTGATGACGCACAGCGCCTCGAACGACCGCGAGGCGCTCGCCGCTCTCGCCCGGCGCGCCGATCCCTTCATCGGCCTGCTCGGGCCGCCGGCACGGCGCGACGAGCTGCTCGCCGAGCTCGACCCCGGGGCGCGCGCCGTCCTTACGCCGCGCCTCCATGCGCCGGTCGGAATCAAGCTCGGCGGGCATGGACCCGAGATGCTCGCGCTCTCGATCTGCGCCGAGTTGCAGCGTTTTCTCGCCGGGAGCGAGCCACGCGGCTCGACCTGAGCGCTCGCGCATCCGGCGCGCCGCGTGCAACAATGCCGGACGATGCCGATCGTCAGAGGATTGCTCGACCGGGTGGTACTGGTGTCCGCCGCAGTGGGCGGAGGTCTCGTCCCCGGCTTCATCGCGCAGTATCGCCAGCGGCTCGGCGGCCGCCTCGACCAGGCTAAGCTCGATCTCGAACCCTGGCAGAAGCTCGCCGAGCAGTTCTATCACGGTGACATCGGGAAGCTCATTCAGTATCACCTCTCGAGCACCGACCCCACGTTTCACTCCGAAGGCGCCGTGATCCGGTCGCTGGTTGCGAGCGTGCATCAGCTGCAGGCTGCGGTGGACGCGCTGCACGGCAGCCTCGCGAGCCAGGCGGCGTACCTGGCTCTGCACGCCGACCCGGCGCTGGCGCGCGCCACGCTCGGTGACTGGGTGCCGACCTTCGCCTTGTCCGGTGAAGGGCTGGTATTCGCGCTGCTGTTCGCGCTGCTGGTCTGGCTGGCGTTTCACGCCCTGTGGTGGCTGCTCGGGCGCGGCGGCCGCCTGCTCTTCGGCCGCCGCCCTCCCGGGTCGTGGCAACGAAGGGCGCGTGAGCTCGATTCCGGGTCGTTCGGACCATAGTCGCTCGGACAACGGGGAGACGATAATGACCACAAGCCTGAGGCGCGCGGGCGTCTTCGCGACGCTCTGCCTCGCCGCCTGCCTCCCGGCCCCGGGCGAGGAGGCCTCGGGAACCCTGCTGCTGCGTCAGCCGACGCTGTCGCGTGAGCACCTCGCGTTCGTCTACGGCGGCGACATCTGGGTCGCCGACCGCGACGGCGCGCATCCCGAGCGGCTCACCGTGCATGCCAGCGCATCCGGGCCGCATTTCTCGCCCGACGGGCTCTCGATTGCCTACACCGCCACCTATGCCGGCAACGCCGACGTCTACGTGATTCCGACGGCCGGAGGTCAGCCGCGGCGCCTCACCTGGCATCCCGCGCGCGATGAGGTGGATGGCTGGAGTCCCGATGGCAAGCGCATCCTGTTCGCCTCGCCGCGTGCGATCGCCAACAACCGCTCGAACCAACTGTACGAGATCCCGCTCGCGGGCGGCTTCGAGCGCAAGGTGATGGAGGCCGTTGCCTGGGAGGCTTCCTGGTCGCCCGACGGCACGCGTCTCGCGTACCGTCCTTACCGCACCGCCTACGAGGGACCTTCCGGTTGGCGGCGCTATCGGGGAGGCACGACGACTCCGATCTGGATCCTGAATCCGGCGAGCGGAGCCTGGGAACAGGTCCCGCACGAGAACGCCACGGACCGCGCGCCGGTCTGGGCCGGCGACGAGGTCGTCTTCATCTCGGACCGGAGCGCGGGCGCGGCGAATCTCTTCGCCTACGACACGCGCGGCAGGCAGCTGCGGCAGCTCTCGAAAGAGACGATCTGGGACGTGCGCAGCTTCGGCCTCTCGGGGCGTACCGCGGTATACGAATCCGGGGGACGCCTGAAGGAGCTCGACCTCGACTCAAGTGCCACCCGGCCGCTGACGATCACGCTGGCGACCGAGGCCGCGCAGCTGCGCCCGCAGTGGAAGGATGCCGGCAAGAACATCAGCTCGGCCTTTCTGTCGCCGACCGGTAAGCGCGTCGTGGTGACGGCGCGCGGCGATGTCTTCACGGTGCCGGTCAAGGACGGCTCGATCCGCAATCTCACCCACAGCCCCGGGGTACGCGACAAGGATGCGGTGTGGAGTCCTGACGGCACGCGCATCGCCTATATCACCGATCTCGGCATGCAGCACGCGATCGTGGTGCGCGACCAGGAGGGGCTCGAGAAGCCGCACGTGTACGCGCTACCCAAGCCGAGCTACTACCACCTCCTCGCCTGGTCGCCTGACGGCGCGACGCTCATCTACGAGGACAACCACCTGCACCTCTACGCGTTCGCGCTCGCCAGCGGGGCGAGCACGCTCATCGACAGGAGCCTCGACCGCGGCGGCTTCGAGGTGAGCTTCTCCGCCGACAGCCGCTGGCTCGCCTACACCCTGCAGGGGCAGAACCACTTCACCCGCATCCGCCTGCATGACCTCGTCACCGGCCGGAACGCCGACGTCACCGACGGCCGCGCCGATGCCGATAGTCCGGTGTTTGCGCCGGGCGGCTACCTGTACTTCACGGCCTCGATCAACTCGGGCCCGAGCCAGATCTTCCTCGATCTCTCCTCGCAGGAGCGCTCGATTCGCCGCGGGCTCTACGTCGCGGTCCTGGCCGCCGACGGCCGCTCGCCGCTGCTGCCCAGGACGGGCGATGAGGATGCCAAGGCGGATGCCGACGACAAGGGCAGCTGTAAAGCGCCTGCCGGCAAGGGCGACCAGACCGACGCCGCTGCCAAGAAGGAGGACAAGAGTGATGCGAAAGCCGACGCGAAGTCCGACAAGGGTCCGAAACCCGTGAGAGTCGAGCTCGCCGGACTCGAGAGTCGCATCGTTGGATTCCCGGTGGCCGAGCGCCGCTACGAGTCGCTCGCGGTCGCCTGCGATGGCGCGCTCTTCTACGTCGAGCGGCGCCAGCCCGGCGTGACCGCCGAGCCACCGGATGCCGAGCCCGGCAACGACGGCGAGCTCTACCGCTTCGACTTCACCGAGCGCAAGGCCAAGTCCCTGAAGCAGGGGATCCAGGACATCTCGATGAGCACCGACGGCAAGAAGCTGCTGCTCGTGTACGCCAAGGGCAAGATGGAGATCGCCGACGCCAACGACAAGCTCGATGCGAAGCCGATCGACCTGACGCAGCTCGGCATGTACGTCGACCCGGTCGCCGAATGGCAGCAGATCTTCGACGAGGCGTGGTGGATGGAGAAGGAGTTCTTCTACGACCCAAATATGCACGGGCTCGACTGGAACGCCGTGTACGCGCGCTATCGGCCGCTCCTCAAGTTCGTACAGCGCCGCGAAGACCTCACGGATCTCCTGATCGAGATGATCGGCGAGATGCAGGTGGGTCACAACCGCACCAGCGGCGGTGACCTGCCCGGCGAGCCCGGCACCAAGACCGGCCTTCTCGGCGCCGACTTCGCGCTCGAGAACGAGCACTACCGGATCACGACGATCTATCGCGGCGACCGCTGGAATCCGTTCCTGCGCGCGCCGCTCGCCGCTCCGGGGGTCAAAGTGAGCGAGGGCGATTATCTGCTGGCGGTCAACGGACGGCCGCTCGATGCGAGCGAGAACCTCTACGCGCTGCTCGAGCAGACGGTGGACAAGCAGGTGACGCTGAGCGTGGGTCCGGACGCCTCGGGCGCGGGCGCACACAACATCGTGGTCCAGCCGATCGCGGACGAGGCGCCGCTGCGGCAGTGGCGCTGGATCGAGCACAACCGCGACTACGTCGGGCAGAAGACCGCCGGCAGGGTTGCCTACGTCTACCTGCCCAATACCGCGGCCGACGGCTTCGAGTACTTCAACCGCATGTTCTTCGCCCAGATCGAAAAGCCCGCACTCATCGTCGACGAGCGCCGTAACAGCGGCGGCCAGGCGGCCAACTACATCATCGAGATTCTGGGCAGGCCCTACCTCGCGAGCTGGAAGGATCGCGACGCCCAGCTCTTCAGCACGCCCGGGGGCGCGATCTACGGACCCAAGGTGATGCTCGCCGATCAGGACGCAGGCTCGGGCGGTGACTTCCTGCCGTGGGCTTTCAAGCACCAGAAGCTCGGCACGCTCATCGGTACGCGCACCTGGGGCGGGCTCATCGGCATCGCGGTAAATCCGCCCTTCATCGACGGCGGGCAGCTCACCGTGCCCTACTTCCGCTTCTTCACGCCCGAAGGCGAGTGGCGCGTCGAGAACGAGGGCGTGGCGCCCGACATCGAGGTGACGCTCGACCCCGCGGCCGTCAACCGCGGCGAAGACCCGCAGCTCGATGCGGCGGTCGCGACCGTGCTCAAGCAGCTCGAGGACTTCAAGCCCATCGAGCTGAAGGCTGCGCCTCCGTACCCGATCACACTCGGCAAGTGAGGCGCCCTAAGACCGTCTAGCCGGCCATTCGGACTTCGCCTGGGTGAGCATCTGGATAGTTCCGCGGCGGCTGAGTTCGATAGCTATCGAACTTCGCGCAAATGGACCCTTCGACGCGGCCCCTCCCGGGCTAACGGGCGACCCTCAGGTCGCGCGCAGTGCCGTGGTCACGGGCATGCGCGCCGCACGCAGCGCCGGCAGCAGTCCGCCGATGAGGCCCATGACGAGCGCCCACGCGATGCCGATCTCGGCGAGCTGCGGGGTGACATCGAGCCGAAAGGTGAAGCCGAAAGGACTCACCGCCATACCGTGGAAGAACAGCCACGCCAGCGCGGCCCCCAGCAGCGCGCCGGGCAAGGCAAGCAACATGGACTCGACCAGCGTCGCGACCACGATCGCCCCCGAGCCGAAGCCGATCGCACGCAGGGTCGCAAGCTCGCGGCGCCGTGCATCCACGATCGAGTAGAGCGAGTTCACGGCGCCGAGAGTCGCTCCTACTGCCATTATGGCGCCTACGAAGTAGGCGGCGAAGTTGAGGAGTGCCTTGAGGCCTTTGAACCTCCCCTCCACCTGATCCCGCTCGCGCCTCGCGTCGAGCTTCACGGCGGGATTCGCCTCGAGCGCCGTGCGAAACGCATCGAAGTCCCGTGGCGACTTGAGTTCGACGCTCACCTCGGTGAAGACGTTGCGCCCGAAAGCCGTCATGAGGGTCTCGACGTCGGCCAGCACCAGGCAGTTCATGCTGTTCCCCTGGTCGAAGTGCCCGACCACGGTCCAGCCAACCCCGCGCACGTCGCGCTCGGCGCCGAGCTCGAAGCCGCTGAACGTACGCACGCACGGATTGCTGACGACGAGCTCGTGCAGCCCTGGCGCGAACATGCGTCCCTCGGTGAAGTGTATCTCCGGTCTCATCGCGGTCACGGTGGGGCTCGTCCCGATGAGCGGGAAGAACACCCTGGCGCCCGTGCCGCGGCGGTGTCCCTCCATGATGACGACGGACTGATACCCGATCAGGGGCTTGCCGTCGCTCCCTACGGCGATGCCGGGCAGGTCGGCCACCGCCGCAGCCTCGTCTCTCGGGACGCTGCTGTCGAGATCGCTGCTTCCGCGGCTGACAACGATCGCAATGTCGTCGCGCACATCGCCGAGCGCCTGCCGGTGCGCGCCGGTTCCCATGGCCAGCATAGAGACCAGCACGCCCACCGTACAGCTAACGCCGATCAGGATCGTGAGCACGGAGCCGCTGCGCGCGACGAGGCCCGCGAGATTGAGGCGCAGCAGGGCAGTCGACTGGCGCAGGAAATTCATGACTTGCTTCTAGCGCTCGGCCAGTGCGGTCGCGACCCTGAGGCGCGCCGCAAGCAGCGCCGGCGCCGCCGCGCTTATCAGCGCCACCAGCACTGCAAAGGCAAGACCGATCGCGAGGGTGATCTTCGGCATCGACAGCCCGGTTACGAAGCGCGCCGCGATCGGCAAGGTAGCAGTGGCCAGCGCGAGCCCGACGGCGGCAGCCAGGATACAAACAGTCAGGGCCTCCCCCAGAATGAGCAGGAACACGCTGCGGTCCGTGAAGCCGATGGTCTTGAGGACCGCGAGCTCGGAAGTGCGCTCGCGCACCGACTGCACCATCATGGTGGCGATGGCAAAGAGCAGCGCCGCCAGCACCGCGCTCACGACCGCCCGGATGAGAAAGTCGAAATCGCCGATCTGCTGCACCTGCTGTTGGGCGAGCTCGCGAATCGACTCGGTCTTGGTCTCGTGCGAGGAATTGGCCGAGATCCGGTCGATCGCATCGGCCACCGGCACGGCGAGGTTCGGATCGGTCACCGAGACGTTGATGTGATTTACGGTCCCCCTGCCGGTCACCCGCGCCTCGTCGTAATAGCCGAAATTCATGAGAATCTTGTCGCCGCCGCCGCCGAAGTCGCTGTCGGTAAAGGTCCCGACGACGTCGAACGTCCAGGTCGTCGAGCCGTCCTTCTGCGCCACCTTGGTCACGAGCGGGATGTGATCGCCGATCTTCCAGCCGTATTTCTTCGCCGTGGCTTCCAGTACCAACGCCGCGGTGCGCGACTTGGCGAATGCGGCGAGATGCCGGGGCGCGATCGTGAAAGTGAAGGCCGTCGTCCAATCCTTGTCGGGAGGCACCGCCACGCTGAGGATTCCCTGCTCGGGCTTCTGGTAGTAACCCCCAAAGAGCTCCACCGGGATCGCCACCCGCACTCCTGGCACCGAGCGGATCGGCCCGAGCAGGCTGATGGGCAACCCCTCCATGATGAGACTGAGGCGACTGTGCACGATGAGCAGGTCGGCGCGCGCCGCGTCGACGGCATGCTCCACCCCGGTCTTGAGGCCCTGCAGCACACCGAACAGCGCAAACGCCACGCTCACCTGGAGGAAGATGAGAATGGTGCGCCCGGGCTTGCGCCAGATGCCGGACCAGACTAACGGCAGGTACTTCACGCGCGCTCCCTCGGTCCGTGGCTATCTTGAACTCAGGCCGCGCCGGCAGCCAGCGTGGTTACATTTCGCTACTTGGAGCTGCGGCGCGGCGTAGGGATTTCTCTACACCTGACAGATCCGGCGCGCCGCGTCGAGCCCCGCGTAGGGCTCGCCCCTGGCCGTGAACTCGTGCGCGAGGTACCCCTCGAACCCGCCGTCGGCGATCGCCTCGGCCACGGCGTGATAATTGAGCTCCTGGCTGTCGTCGATGTCGTGCCGCCCGGGAACGCCGCCGGTATGAAAGTGGCCGATCCAACGCCGGTGCTGGCCGATCGTACGGATGATGTCCCCTTCCATGATCTGCATGTGATAGATGTCGTAGAGGAGCCTGACGCGCGGCGATCCGACCTTCTCCATCACTGCCGCACCAAAAGCCGTGTGATCGCCCTGGTAATCCGGATGATCAACCTTGCTGTTGAGGAGCTCGACGCACACCGTGACGCCGTGCTTCTCGGCCATCGGCGCCACTCTCGCCAGTCCTGCCGCGCAGTTGGCGACTCCCTCCGCATCGCTCAAGCCCCGCCGGTTGCCGAACATCGCGATGACGTTCGGGACGCCCGCCCTGGCCGCGAACGGAATGGCCGCGTTGAGCTCCTCGATCAGCATCGCGTGGTTCGTGGGGTCGTTGAAGCCGTTCTCGATGAAGTGGTCGCGGCGGCTCGCGTATCCCATCGAGCAGGTGAGGCCCGCAGCGCGCGCCACCTCCCATTCATCCATATGGAGAAGGTCGATGCCTCTCAAGCCCAGTGCCCGGACCCGCTGGCAGACGTCCGGGAGCGCGCCCGGCAGCGTCCAGCGGCACACCGACTGCTTGAGCCGGCCCACCGCCGCAGGTGCCTGCCGCTGCTGCCCGGACCCGCTCGCGAGTGCGGGGGCGGCCGGGCCGAGCGCAACCACCGAGGTCGCCGAGGCGCTGAGGAAGCGCCGCCGGGAAACCTTCCGCGGCACTAGATTTCCCCGCGCTTGAGCTGCTCGACCGCGTAGTCGCAC
Source organism: Gammaproteobacteria bacterium (assembly GCA_027307325.1). GTDB lineage: Bacteria > Pseudomonadota > Gammaproteobacteria > Steroidobacterales > Steroidobacteraceae > 13-2-20CM-66-19. Next base: position 28,451 of record DAHUXE010000124.1, read on the forward strand.
GCGCGCGCCGTGAGCGCCATGTAGGTGATCGACGGGTTCTGATTCCCCGAGGACGTCATGCAGGCGCCGTCGGTGACGAATACGTTCGGCACGTCGTGCGCCTGATTCCATCCGTTCAGCACCGAGGTCTTCGGATCCCGTCCCATGCGCGCCGTTCCCATCTCGTGAATGCAAAGTCCGGGCTCGAGCTCATCATTGAAGGTGCGGATGTCCTTCGCTCCGGCCGCCTCCAGGATCTCCGCCGCCGTCACCTGCATGTCCGCGAGGAGCGCGCGCTCGTTCGGCCCGAAGGTGCACTGGATGTGCAGCGCCGGGACGCCCCACTTGTCCTTGAGCGCCGGGTGCAGCGTGCAGTAGTTGTCGGAGCGCGGCAGGCACTCCCCGAAGCCGCCGAGCCCCACCCGCCACGGCCCGAGGCCCCCGAGGAGCGCCCGCTTGAAATCCGCCCCGAACCCGCGCGTGCGCCCGCCCCGCTCCCAGCGCTCGCGGCCGGCGCCGCCCTGAAAGCCGTAGCCGCGGACGAACTTCGGGTGCTTGTCCGTGACGTTGCGGAAACGCGCCACGTAGATGCCGTTCGGCCGGTGGCCGAAGGTCGTGTGGTCCTCCATGCCAGGGAGCGTGCCCTCGGCACCGGCGCCGAAGGCGTGATCCATGATGTTGCGGCCGAGCTCCCCGCTCGAGTTGGCGAGTCCTGTCGGGAAGCGCGCGCTCCTCGAGTTGAGGAGGATGCGCGCGCTCTCGAGCGCCGAGGCGCACAGGAACACCACCCGCGCGCGGAACTCGAGCGTCTCGAGGGTAGCGGCATCCACCGCCCGCACACCGCTCGCGCGGTCAGTGCGCGGGTCGTAGAGCACCTCCGCGACCACGCTGTTCGGCCGCAGCGTCAGGCGTCCGGTGGCCGCTGCCGCCGGCAGCGTCGAGCCGATGCTGTTGAAATACGAGCTCGTGATGCACCCCCGCCAGCACGGCCCGCAGTAGTGGCATGCGGCGCGCCCGAGGTGCGGCTGGGTGAGAATCGCCGCGCGGCCGATGGTGAGGACCCGCTCGCGCCCCCAGCGCTGACGCATCGCATCGCGTACCTGCAGCTCCGCGCAGTTGAGCTGCATCGGCGGCAGGAACTCCCCGTCGGGGAGCTGCGCCAGACCCTCCGCCTGGCCGCTCACGCCGATGAACTTCTCCACATGGCTGTACCAGGGCGCGATGTCCGCATAGCGGATCGGCCAGTCGACGCCGATGCCTTCGCGGGCGTTGGCCTCGAAGTCGAGATCGCTCCAGCGGTAGACCTGGCGGCCCCACATGAGGGAACGGCCGCCGACGTGGCGGCCACGGATCCACAGGAACGGCTTGTCGGCGTCGTTGTGGTAGGGATTCTCGCGGTCGTTCACGAACCACTTCGAGACCCACTCGTCGCACGCGCCGGTCTGCGACTGGATGGGCTGATTCTCGTGGAGCTTGCGCTGGTTGCCGTAGCCGCGGTACGGGAGCGAGTAATCCTGCAGGTGCTCGACGAAATCCCGCTCGGGCACGATCGGGGGCCCGGCCTCGAGAAGCAGCGTCTTCAGGCCCTTCTCGGTGAGCTCCTTGGCGGCCCAGCCGCCGGAGATCCCGGAGCCTACGACGATTGCATCGTAGCTCCCGGACTTCGGCTCAGACGCTGACACAGCCATCGTACCTTCCCGGAATGATCGGAGCGTCGATGAGATCCTTGGCGACCGGCCCGGAGGTGAAGTAAGCGAAGACCACGAGGTGCTTGAGGAGCTCGTAGCCGCGCTCCGCGGTCACCGGTTGCTGATCGAGCGCCGCCTGCTCGGACTTTGTCCGGGGCCGCGCCGGCAGCTGCTCGTCGAGGTAGTGGATCAGCGCCTCCTGGTCTGCCCGGCGGGCGGCTGCAACCGGTGCGCCGCAGAGCGAGCGGCTGCGCGCGTCGATCGCCGCGAGCCACTCGAGGAAGCGCGCGCGCTCGCGCTCCAGCATCGATTCGGTGAGGAGCAGATCGATGAAGCGGTTCACACCCACCTGGGTTGCCCCGACGGTGTCGGTCTGCGGCAGCAGGATCTCCGCGATTGAGCGGACCGCCGCGTCCTGCTCGCGGCTGAGGGTGCGCAAATCGGCCGCCGCTGCCGCGCGCGCATGCAGCGTCGCGGCGAACGGCAGCAGCGCGGAAAGACCCACGATCGATTCGAGGAACTCGCGCCGGTCCATGGAGCCCCGGACGCTACCACACCTGGGGACCGTGCCGTTAGAGCTCACCACCCCGCCCGCGCATTAGAATGAGGCATGAAGCGCACATCGCTGCTACTGCTCGCCGTTACCCTCATGGCACTGTCCGCCGCCGCGCAGGCGGTCACGGTGGGCGTATCCATGGCCCTGTTCGACGACAACTTCCTGACCGCGGTGCGTGCCAGCATGAAGGACCGCGCACAGCAGCTCGGCGTCCAGATTCAGTTCGAGGACGCCGAGAACGACATCGGCCGCCAGCTCAACGAGATCCAGAACTTCATCGCCCAGCACGTCGACGCCATCATCGTCAATCCGGTCGACACCGACGCGACTCCGCGCATGACACGCCTGGTGGCGAGCGCCGGCATCGCTCTCGTGTACGTGAACCGCATGCCGGCCGACAGAGAGCTGCCGCCGCGCGTCTCCTTCGTCGGCTCGGACGAGAAACAGTCCGGCACGCTGCAGATGACCGAGGTGTGCCGCCTCCTCGGCGGCAAGGGCGATATCGTCGTGCTGATGGGCGAGCTCACCAACCAGTCGGCGCGCCAGCGCACCCGCGACATAGACGACGTGATCGCCCGCCCCGCCTGCCGGGGCATCCGCGTCGTCGACCGGCAGGCCGCCAACTGGAAGCGCACCGCAGCCGCCGACCTGGTGACCAACTGGCTGAGCGGGGGCCTGCGTCCGGCCGCCGTGGTCGCCAACGACGATGAGATGGCGATCGGCGCCATTCAGGCGCTCAGGCAGGCGCAACTCCTCGGCAGCACCATGGTCGCGGGGATCGACGCAACCCCCGATGCGCTTGCGGAGATGAAGGCCGGGGCCTTGCGGGTGACGGTGTTCCAGAACGCGCCGGCACAGGGCCGCGGCGCCCTGGACACCGCCGTGAAGCTCGTACGGCACGAGCCCGTGCCGTCCTTCGTGTGGGTACCGTTCGAGCTGGTGACGCGCGACAACCTGGCGAGCTATCTCGGGCGGCACTAGATGGGAGCCGCCGCCGACCCCGTGGGTCCCGAGCTGCTCGAGGTGAGCGGAGTCTCGAAGAGCTTTTCCGGGGTCGCGGCCCTCGAGGACGTAACGCTGCGCCTCAGGCACGGCACGGTGCACGCGCTCCTCGGCGAGAACGGCGCCGGCAAGTCGACGCTGATGAGGATCGTCGCCGGCGTGTGCACACCGGATGCCGGCGAGCTGCGGCTCGAGGGCCGCGCGCTGCGCCTCGGCTCCCCGGGACAGGCGCTCGCGGCCGGGATCGCCATGATCCATCAGGAGCTGAACCTCCTGCCGGCGATGAGCGTAGCGGAGAACATCTGGATCCGCCGCGAGCCGCTCAACGCCCTGGGACTGGTCCGTCATCGCGAGCTCCGGCGCCGCACGCGCGCCCTGCTCGAGCGGCTGGGGGTCGACCTCGACCCGCAGGCGGAGCTCGGCACGCTGCCGCTCGCCGCGCGGCAGATGGTCGAGATCGCGCGCGCGTTGTCCTACGATTCGCGCGTCCTCATCATGGACGAGCCGACCTCGGCCCTCGGCGAGCGCGACGCCGAGCGGCTGTTCGCCGTGATTCGCGACCTGCGCGCGCGCGGCGTCGGCATCTTCTACGTCACTCACCGGATCGACGAGCTGTTCGCGCTGGCGGACGAGATCTCCGTGCTGCGCGACGGCCGGCACGTCGGCACCTCTTGCCCCCGCGACCTCACGCGCCGCGACATCATCCACATGATGGTGGGGCGTGAGCTCAGCTCCCCGCCCGCAGCCACGCCGGTGCAAGCCGCTCCGGTCGCGTTGTCGGCGCACGGCTTGAGCCTCGAAGGCTGGTTCTGCGACGTGAGCTTCGAGCTGCACGCCGGGGAGGTCCTCGGCGTCGCCGGGCTCGTCGGCTCGGGCCGCAGCAAGCTCGCCGAGACGCTCTTCGGCATCGCGCGCCCGACCGCGGGTGAGATCCGCATCGGCGGCGCCGCGGTGCGCATCGACTCGCCCCCGGCGGCGATCTCCCGCGGCATCGGCTTCGTCACCGAGGATCGCCGGGAGACCGGCTGCCTGCCCGGCTTGAGCGTGCTCGAGAATCTCGAGATCTCGGCGCTCGCCCGCGACTTCGTGCGCCTCGGGTTCGTGCACGCCGGCGCCGCACGGCGCGCGTGCGCCGGGATGGCGAGCGCGCTGCGGATCAAGGCCCCGGATCTGCGCGAGCGCATCGAGACACTCTCGGGCGGTAACCAGCAGAAGGTGCTGCTCGGCCGCTGGCTGCTGCTCAACCCGCAGATTCTGCTCCTCGATGAGCCGACCCGCGGCGTCGACGTCGGCGCCAAGGCGGAAATCCATCAGCTCATCGCGCGGCTCGTGTCCGCGGGCACCGCGGTGCTCATGATCTCCTCCGAGATGCCCGAGATCCTCGCGCTGAGCCACCGCGTCATGGTGATGCACGAAGGTCGCGTCGCCGGGATTCTCGATCGCGATCTCGCAACCCCGGCCAGGATCATGGACCTGGCCGCACGCTGAGCGTATGCATCACTCCGTAGCAGAGCGCCCCGCCCCGTCCGCCGCCCCGGCGCGGCTGCGCCGCCTGCCGCCCGAGGCCGGGATCGCGCTGGTGCTGATCGCGCTGGCGCTTGCCTTCGAGCTTCTCGGGTGGATCTTCGTCCATCAGAGCTTCCTCGCCAACGCGCAGCGGTTGGTGGTGATGATCCTGCAGGTCTCGGTGATCGGCGTGATCGCCGTCGGCGTCACCCAGGTCATCATCACCGGCGGCATCGACCTCTCTTCGGGGTCGGTGGTGGCGCTCACCGCGATGGTCGCGGCGAGCCTGGCGCAGTCCTCCGAGGCGGTGAGCGCGGTCTATCCCGCGCTCACCGATCTGCCGGTGGTCATACCGGTCGCGGCGGGGCTCGCGGTCGGCGCGGCGGCCGGCCTCGTCAACGGCTCGCTGATCGCCGCGACCGGCATTCCGCCCTTCATCGCGACGCTCGGCGTCATGGCGAGCGCGCGCGGCCTCGCCAGGTGGTACACCCGCGGCCAGCCAGTCAGCATGCTCACCGACCCGTACGCGGCGATCGGCAGCGGCGCGGTTCCGGTCGCCATCTTTCTCGCCACCGCGCTCGTCTTCCACGTGGCGCTGCGCTACACGCGCTACGGCAAGTTCACCTACGCGATCGGCGCCAACCGCGAGGCGGCGCGCGTCGCCGGAATCCGCGTCGGGCGGCACCTGATCGTGGTGTACTCGATCGCGGGGCTGCTTTCGGGCCTCGCCGGCGTTCTCACCTCGGCGCGCGCCGTCTCGGGCCAGGCCGGCATGAGGCTCATGTACGAGCTCGATGCGATTGCTGCCGCGGTAATCGGCGGCGCCTCGCTCTCCGGCGGTGTCGGGCGCATGACCGGAACGGTGATCGGCACCCTGATCCTCGGGGTCGTGACGTCGGGGTTCACGTTCCTGCGAATCGACGCCTACTACCAGGAGATCGTCAAGGGCGCGATCATCGTCGCGGCGGTGGTCGCCGATCAGTACCGGCGCAGGCGTCGATTGACGGCTACCTGAGGCGCGCACACGATAGAACCCATGAGCACCAAGGACTACCAGCAGCGTGGCCTCGGCGACGGCAAGCCCTTCGACCCGATGAAGGAGCCGCGCTTTGCCGAGATAGCGACCTTCATGCGCTGCCCGCTCGCCGCCGCACTCGACAACATCGACATCGGCCTGATCGGCGTTCCCACCGACATCGCCGTCACCAACCGGCCGGGCGCGCGCCACGGCCCGCGCGAGATCCGCAACTCCTCGAGCCTGATGCGCGGCTACAACGTCGCGCTCGGCGTCAACCCCTACGAGCTATGCCGGGTCGCCGATCTCGGCGACGTACACCTCTCCCACCGCTACGACCTCGAGCGGCAGAACGAGGACATCGAGGCCTTCTATCGCCGGGTGAGGGCGGCCGGCATCCTGCCGGTGAGCGCCGGGGGCGATCACTCGATCACCTACCCGATCTTCAGAGCCCTGGGTGCCGAACGGCCGGTCGGCATGGTTCACGTCGATGCGCACTGCGATACCTGGGGCGAATTCTTCGGCTCGAAGTTCACGCACGGCGCGCCGTTTCGCCTCGCGGTCGAGGCCGGGGTGCTCGATCCCAGGCGCACCATCCAGATCGGCATCCGCGGCGCGCAGAACTTCCTCGACGGCCTCGAGTTCTCGAAGTCGCACGGCATGCGCGTCGTGTTCATGGACGAGTTCGCCGAGCTCGGCGTCGAGAAGGTGATCGCGCTCGCGCGCTCGGTAGTCGGCGACGGCCCGACCTATATTTCCTTCGACGTCGACGGGCTCGATCCCGTGTACGCCCCCGGCACCGGCACACCGGAGGTCGGCGGCATCACGACGCTCGAGGCGCAGCGTCTGCTGCGCGGCCTGCGGGGCCTGAATCTGATCGGCGGCGACGTCGTAGAGGTCGCCCCGCCCTACGACCAGACCGGCAACACCGCACTCGTCGGCGCCACGATGATGTACGAGATCCTGTGCGTCGTC
>DAHUXE010000183.1 GCA_027307325.1 Gammaproteobacteria bacterium
ATCCCCGGGCTGGCGGGTCATGACCGACCAGTCGAGGCTGCGGCCGTCGATCCGCGGCGGCGTGCCGGTCTTCAGCCGTCCGACCCGAAGGGCGAGATCGCGCAGCCTCGAGGCGAGGCGGATCGAGGCGGGGTCGCCGGCACGGCCTCCCTGGTAGTTGTCGAGCCCGACGTGGATGCGCCCGCCGAGGAAGGTACCGACGGTGAGCACCACCGCCCGCGCGCGGATCTCGATTCCGGTGACCGTGACGACGCCGCATACGCGCTCGCCCTCGACCACGAGGTCGGCCGCTTCCTGCTGGAAGAGTGCGAGCCGCGGCTCCTTCTCGAGCAGCGTTCGGACCGCCGCCCGGTAGAGCTGGCGGTCGGCCTGCGCGCGCGTGGCGCGCACTGCCGGTCCCTTGCTGGCGTTGAGCGTCCGGAACTGGATGCCGGCGCGGTCGGCGGCGCGCGCCATGGCGCCCCCCAGGGCGTCGATCTCGCGCACCAGGTGTCCCTTGCCGATCCCGCCGATCGCCGGGTTGCAGCTCATGGCCCCGAGCGTCTCGATGCTCTGCGTGAGGAGGAGCGTCCGCGCGCCGATGCGCGCCGCGGCGAGTGCCGCCTCGGTGCCGGCGTGTCCGCCGCCGACGACGATGACGTCGCAGTCGAGGTGCTTGGGACGCGTCATGGGGAATCGCTTCGGGTGGGTCGCGTATTTTAGGTCGCCGGCGCGCGCCGGCAAGGGTGGCCCCCGCGCCCGTGGCCGGCGGCCTTCAGCTCCCCTCGTCCGCCGCCGCCGCGCGCGCCACGGCGGCGCGCAGGCCCGCGGTATGCGCGTCGGCGAAGGCCCGCGCCTCGACCTCGAACCGGTTGTTCCAGTAGCCGCTTCTGACGCACTCGGCGAGGTAGCGCGGCACGGTGAGGGTACCGCGTTGCCACTGCCCGATGACGTGCCAGTACTCGTGCAGCACCAGCCACGGATCGGCGAAGAAGGCGTCCGCCGCGCCGCGCAGGTAGATGTGGTTACGGCGGGTGGTGGCGAGCGCGCGCCCGTGCAGGCGCGCGTAGCGGGAGTGCTCGATCACCCGCACGTGGGCGACGCTCTCGCCGAAGATCGCCTCCAGCGCGGCTTGGACTGCGGCGGGCAGTCGCGCCGCGCGCCCCTTCCTCGTCATCCCGTCTTCAGGCGCGCGTGTGCACCCAGCCCATGCCGGGGCGGAAGCGCAGCGACCGCTTGGGTCCGGTGGCGATGTCCTCGGGGAGCATCTGCACGCCGGCATCGGTCAGGTAGTGGCGCACGACGTTCATGACCGTCTCGCACACCGGCCGCGCATGCACGCCCTCGGCGAGATGCGCCACGATGCGCGCCTGCAGCTGCCGCGCGGCAGGGGCCGCGGCGCGCAGCGCTTCGAGGCAGCGGTCGACCAGCAGCAGCTCGGTCGCGAGCGTCGTATCGGTGACGTCGAGAGGCCGCGAGCTCCTCACGATGCAGCGAAGGTGCAGCAGTGCGCCCGCCTCCTCGGCCGCATCGTACATGCACACCGCGACCGCCGACTGCAGCTCCGTCGTGAGGATCGCGTCCTCCGCCGTGACCTCGAAGCGGTCCGGGGCGACGTGGATCTCCCGGCGGTCCTGTTCGCGCCTTTCCATAGGCTGTTGTATACCGTCCCGGGCCCGCGCGGCGCGCGTTTCGCTGGCCAAAGTATGAACTGTCGCACGGCGCGCGCGTAGAATGTGCGAATGCGTTCCGCCCCACCGCGTGTCGTGCGAGTGTCGCGTGCGGCGCTGCTGACAGCGAGCGCCGCGGTGGCCGCGGCGGCGTGGGCCGAGGCTCCAGCGGCTTCTGTTCCGACATTGTCGTCGATTCGCGTCACCGGGGATGCGCGCATCAGCGCCCAGCCCGACCGCGTGCAGATCGATCTCGGCGTGCAGACCCAGGCGCCGCTCTCGCAGGAGGCAGCCAGCGCCAACGCCCGGCAGCTCGAGGCGGTGCTCGCCGCGGTACGCAAGGCCGCCGGCCCCGGCGCGCAGCTGAAGACGGTCAGCTACTCGCTGAGCCCGAACTACCAGTACCACCCGGGCGGCGGCGAGCCGACGATCACGGGCTATACCGCGCTCAATGTCCTGCAGCTCACGCTCGACGATCTCACGCGCGTCGGCGATTGTCTCGATGCCGCGACCCGCGCCGGCGCCAACCGCGTGCAGGGCATCCAGTGGACGCTGCGCGACCAGGATGCGGTGCGCGCCCAGGCGCTGCGCGAGGCGGCGACGCGCGCCCATGCCGAGGCGGAGGTGCTCGCCCAGGCGCTGAATCTGCGCATCCTGCGCGTGCTGACGGTGGAGGAGTCGAGCCCGCAGATCCTCCCCGTGCGGGTCCATTTGGGCGTGGCGCGGGCGGCGGCGGGCGCCGCCGCCGAGGCGTCGACGCCGGTCGAGGCGGGGACGCTCGAGGTGAGCGCCAACGTCGTTTTGACGGTAGAGGTCGGACCGGGCGCGCACTGAGCGCGCGGCGGGCCCGGGCCCGCGCGGCTTTTTTCCGGAGGTGAGGCCATGACCACGGTGCGGACGCTGCTCGAAGGCAAGGGACGGGCGATGTTCTCGGTGGAGCCGCAGGCTTCGGTGCTCGATGCGATTCGCCTCATGGCCGAGCACCAAGTCGGCGCGCTGCTCGTGATGCGGGGCCAGGCGCTCGAGGGGATCGTGTCGGAGCGCGATTACGCCCTGAAGGTGATCCTGCGCGGCCGCTCCACCGCCGATACCGTGGTGCGCGACATCATGAGCTCGCCGGTTCTAACGGTCACGCTCGACACCACGGTGCAGCAGTGCATGCAGCTCGTGACCGACCGCCGCGTGCGCCACCTGCCGGTCGTCGACGGCGCGCGCGTGGTCGGCGTGGTGTCGATCGGCGACCTCGTCAAGGCGGTCATCGCCGAGCAGCAGCAGCAGATCGAGCAGCTCGAGAGTTACATTCACAGCTGAGCGGTCTCAACCAGCCCCGGGGGTGCGCGGCGCACCGGGGCGCTCTCGCGCAGCAGGCTCATCGACACGAGTCCGAGGAGCGCCGCTCCCAGCATGTACCAGCCGGGCGCGAGCGGGTTGCCGGTGGCGCTGAGCAGCCACTGGACGGCGAACTGTGTCGAGCCGCCGAACACCGCGATCGCGAGCGCGTAGACGAGCGACAGGGCCCGCCCGCGCACCCGCTGCGGCAGCGACTCCGCGAGGGCTGCGACCACCGGCCCCTGATTGAGGCCGGTGAGCACGCCGAGCAGCACGCACGCCCCGTAGAGCGCCGCCGGGCTGTGGAATCGCACGATGACGAGGAATGCCGGGTAGGTGCAGGCGGCGAGCAGTGCCGTCGAGACGATCATGACCGGGCGGCGTCCGAGGGCGTCGGACAGCCAGCCGCCGAGCGGGTCGCAGCACATCATGGAGAAGGCGCTCACCATGGTGGCCGCGAACGCGAGCCGCGGGGAGAGCCCGAGGGTGTCGGCGGCGTAGGTGGTGAGGTAGTCCTGCACGTAGCCGATGACGGTGCCGGAGGCGAGCAGACAGAAGCCGAGCACCGCGACCCGGCGGTAGCCCGGGGCCGGGCCGGCCGGCGGCAGCTCCTGCGCCAGGGTCTCGGGCAGCGCGCGCCGCAGCACGAGTCCTACCGGCACGATGGCCGCGCCGAGCAGGAATGCGATGCGCCAGCCGAACTCGTCGAGCTGCCCGGGGGTGAGCGCGCTCGAGAGCACGAGGCCGACGAGCCCCGAGCAGAATGCGGCGGCATCCGCGGTCATCGGCTGCAGCGAGCTGTAGAGGCCGCGGCGGCCGGAAGGGGCGGCCTCGACCAGGTAGGCGAGGCTCGCTCCCACCTCGCCGCCGACCGAGAAGCCCTGCAGCAGCCGCCACGCCAGCACCAGGAGCGGCGCGGCGAGGCCGATCGAGCGGTAGGAGGGCGTGAGGGCGAGTCCCACCATGCCGAGCCCCATCAGGCTGAAGGAGAGGAGCATCGCCGGGCGCCGCCCGCTGCGGTCGGCGAGCCGGCCGATCACCGCCGCGCCGAGCGGCCGCATCAGGAAGCCGGCGCCGAAGGTGGCGAGCGACATCAGCAGACTCGCCCCCGGGGTGCGCGCGGGGAAGAAGCTGCGGCTGATCTGGAGCGCGAAGAACGCGTAGGCGATGAAGTCGTAGAACTCGAGCCCGTTGCCGGCCACCACGGCGACCACGTCCCGCGCGGGCATGCGTTGCGGACGCACGGCTACTTGCGCCAGTAGGCTGGCGTCGCGAGCACGATCACGCTGGCGATCTCGAGCCTCCCGAGCAGCATCGCCGCGGTGCACAGCCAGGTCTGCAGCGCGGTGAGCCCGTGGTAGTTGTGCACGGCGCCCGGCGGGCCGAAGCCGTGCGCGGTGTTGTTGATCGAGGCGACGCTGGCGGCGAGCGCCGGCTCGAAACCGAGCCCGGCGATCAGCAGCGCGAAGGTGAAGAACGCCACCGTCATGAAGTACAGGAAAATGAAGGCGAGCACCGCGTGGCCCACGGTGTCGGGGATCGCCCGCCCGCCGATGCGCACCGGCGCCATGGCCGCGGGGTGGACCAGGAGCTTGAGCTCGCGGCCCGCCTGTCGCGCGAGCAGCAGGGTGCGGAACATCTTGATGCCGCCGCCGGTCGAGCCGGTGCTGCACACGATGCACGACAGGAACAGCATCCAGTAGGGCGCGAACACCGGCCACTGCTGGTAATCCTGGCTGGTGAGGCCGCTGGTGGTCGCCTGCGAGACCACGTTGAAGGCCGAATGGCGCAGCGCCGTGAGGAAGCCCGGATAGACCCCGTGCCAGGTGAGCAGCGCCGCGATGCCGATCACGCTCACCGCGAGGATGACGAAGATCGTGCGGCACTCGGGATCGGCGCGATAGGTGTCGAGGCTCAATCTGCGCAGCGCGATGAAGTGGCGGGCGAAGTTGAGCGAAGCGATCACCATGAGCGCGATCAGCGTCAGCTCGACCGCCGCGGAGTCGAAATAGCCGATGCTGCGGTCGTGGGTCGAGAAGCCGCCGAGGCCGACGGCGGAGAAGGCGTGGCAGATCGCGTCGAACCAGCTCATGCCGCAGATCCTCAAGGAGACGATCCCGGCGGCGGTGATGAGCGCGTACACGAGCCACAGCGACCGCGCCGTCTCGGTGATGCGCGGCGTGAGGCGCTCCTCCTTGGCCGGTCCCGGCGCCTGGCCCTTGTAGAGCTGCATGCCGCCGACGCCGAGCAGCGGCAGCACGGCGAGCGCCATGACGATGATCGCCAGGCCTCCGAACCAGTGGAGCGAAGCACGCCAGAAGTTGAGCGAGGGCGGCAGCGCATCGAGCCCGCTGAGCACGGTCGAGCCGGTGGTGGTGAGGCCGGACATCGCCTCGAAGTAGGCGTCCGTGAAGCTCACGGGGAGCACCAGCAGCAGCGGCACCGCCGCCGCGGCCGACAGCACCAGCCACCCGAGCGTCACCAGCAGGAAGCCGTCGCGCGCGCGCAGCTCGCGCTTCAGGCGCGCGCTCGCCGCGGCGAGCGTGGCTCCCATGCCCCCGGCGAGCGCGGCGGCCAGCAGGAACTTCGGCCACAGGCCGTCCCCCATGACGAGCGAGCAGCCGATCGGCAGCGCGAAGGTCAGCGCGAAGGCCGCGAGCAGCAGTCCGAGTGCGTAGGCGACCGCGAGCAAGGGTGGTGCCTCCGCCTCCTACCGGTCAGCGCGGCGCGCGCAGGAAGAGCTTCTCGACCGCTTCCAGATGCCGGCGGTCGGCGAGGAACAGGATCACGTGGTCGTCGGCGCGCACCACGGTGTCGTGATGCGCCATGATCACCGCATCGCCGCGCACCAGCGCGCCGATCGCGGCGCCCTCGGGCAGCGGGATCTCGCTCACCATGCGCCCGGCGACCCGCGAGCTGCGCTCGTCGCCGTGCACGATCGCCTCGATGGCCTCCGCCGCGCCTCGCCGCAGCGCGTGCACCCGCACCACGTCGCCGCGGCGCACGTGCGCGAGCAGCGAGCCGATGGTGATGGTCTGCGGCGAGACGGCGATGTCGATGCTGCCCGACTCGACCAGCTCGGTGTAGGAGGGCTTGTTGATGAGCGCCATCACCTTGCCGGCGCCCAGCCGGCGCGCCAGCATCGCCGAGAGGATGTTGGCCTCTTCGGAGTTGGTCATGGCGGCGAACACGTCCACGCTGTCGATGTTCTCCTCGATGAGCAGCTCCTCGTCGGCGGCATCGCCGTGCAGCACGATCGCCTTGTCGAGGAGCTCGGAGATGCGCCGCGCGCGGCGCGCGTCGCGCTCGATGACCTTCACCTGGTTGGAATGCTCCAGCGTTCGGGCGAGGCGGAAGCCGATGTTGCCGCCGCCGGCGATGACGATGCGCCGCACCGCGCCGTCCCCGCGGCGCATCTCGCTCGTCACGCGGCTGATGTCGTCGCGCGCCGCGAGGAAGAACACCTCGTCGCCCTCGGCGATCACCGCATCGCCCTCGGGCGCGACGCTGCGCCCGGCGCGGTAGATCGCCACCACGCGCACCTCCATCTTCGGCAGGTGCTCGGGGAGCTCGCGCAGGCGGTGGCCGACCAGCGGCCCGCCGCCGCGGGCGCGCACCGCCACCAGGCGCACCTTGCCGTCGGCGAAATCGAGCACCTGCAGCGTCCCCGGGTGGTGGATGAGGCGCTCGACGTACTCGGTGACGAGCCGCTCGGGGCTGATGAAGACGTCCACCGAGAGCGCGTCGACGCCGAACAGCTCGGCACGCTCGGTGTACTCGGCGGCGCGGATGCGCGCGATCTTGGTCGGCGTGCGGAACAGCACGAACGCCACCTCGCACGCCATCATGTTCACCTCGTCGCTCGAGGTGAGAGCCACGATGACGTCGGCCTCGGCCGCGCCGGCC
>DAHUXE010000186.1 GCA_027307325.1 Gammaproteobacteria bacterium
TCATCGCGGCGTCTCGGCATACGGTGGAGCACCGGCCTGCTCGCGCAGCGCTGCTCCGAATGTGCCGTCTCATGCGATGCTCGATCACGGTTTCCGAAGCGGGGCCGAGGATGACCAGATGCTCGATCGCGTCGCGCCGGAGAAGTACCAGCCGGCGCTTGCCGTCCAGCGGCAGCACCTCCTCGACGGACAGGCGCCGGCGCCGGCTGTCGGGCGACACGACAAACTGACCCCCTGGCGACATGAAAACTGACCCCCCTTCGACGAAGGAGGGGAGATGTTTGTGACAGGAGACTCTCTTTCCCCGGCGATGACGGCGGGGGAGGAGCGGATGGAGACGCCGGGGGATGTGGCGGTGATGCTGCGGCTGGCCGAGCTGGGCTGGGGATCGAAGCGGATCGCGGGCGAATTGGGGTGTAGCCGCACGACGGTGAAGCGGTACCTGCGGCAGGGTGGCTGGGCGTCGTACCGGGGTCGGGGTCGGCCGTCGGCGCTTGCCGGGTTGGAGGGCTGGCTGGCCGAGCGGTTTCGCCGGCATCGAGGTAATGCCGACGTGGTGCGCCAGGAGTTGGCGCGGGAGCACGGGGTCCGGGTCAGTCTGCGCACGGTCGAGCGGGCGGTGGCGGATATGCGACGCGATCTGCTGGCCGAGGCGCGGGCGTGCGTGCGCTTCGAGACGCCGCCGGGCCGGCAGCTGCAGATCGATTTCGGCTCGACGTTCGTCGAGATCGGCGAAGAAGTGGTGCGAGTCTATCTGTTCGTGGCGACGCTGGGCTACTCGCGCCGCGGCTTCGTTGCGGCGTTCCGCCACGAGCGCCAGTCCGCTTGGTTCGAGGGTTTGGAGGCGGCCTTCCGCCACTTTGGCGGCGTGCCGCGCGAGGTCCTGCTCGACAATGCCAAGCCGCTGGTCGTTCGCCACGATGCGCTGACGCGCGAGGTCGTGTTCAACGAGCGGCTGCACGCCTTCGCCCGCTACTGGGGATTCCGGCCGCGCGCCTGTGCGCCGTATCGGGCCCGGACCAAGGGCAAGGACGAGAACGGCGTCGGCTACGTGAAGAAGAACGCGATCGCCGGCCACAGGTTCGCCTCTTGGGCGGCGCTGGAAGCGCACCTTGTCCGGTGGATGCGTGAGGTGGCCGATCGGCGCATCCATGGCACCACCGGCGAGCCGCCGATCGAGCGGTTCCGGCGGGAGGAGGCGGAGGCGCTGGCGTCGCTGATGGGCCGGCCGCCGTTCCGGCAGGTGCGCGAGGTGGTCCGCCGCGTGCAGGCGGACGGCTCGGTCGATCTCGACACCAATCACTACAGCGTGCCCTGGCGGCTGATCGGCGCCCGGGTCCGGGTCGAGGTGACGGCTGGCGTGGTGCGCATCTTCCACGCCGGGATGGAGGTCGCCCGTCACGACGAGCGCCGCGGTCGGCGCGAGCGCATTCTCGACCCCGCCCACCTGGTCGGCGTCATCGCCAACGACCGGGACGCGCCGGTGACGTCCGTGGCGGCACCGGCGGAGGTCGGGGAGCTGTTGCGGCCGCTGGCCGAGTACGAGCAGATCGCCGGAGGTGGGTGGTGAATGCCGAGCTCGACCGCCTGCCCGAGATGCTGGCGCGGCTCGGCCTGAAGGCGATGCGCGACCGGCTCGACAACCTGCTCGACGAGGCCGGTCGGCGCGATCTCTCCCTGCGCGAGGCACTTTCCCTGGTGTGCGCAGCCGAGGTGGCGCACCGCGAGGAGCGGCGGATCAGCATGGGCCTGGGCATCGCCAAGTTCCCCTTTGTCAGAACGCTCGACGGCTTCGAGTTCGACGCCCAGCCGTCGCTCGACCCGAAGCAGGTCCGCGATCTGGCGACCTGCCGGTGGGTGGCCAACGGTGATGCGCTGCTCCTGCTCGGTCCGCCCGGCGTCGGCAAGACGCATCTCGCGGTGGCGCTCGGTCGCGAGGCGATCAAGATCGGCTACTCGGTGCTGTTCACTCCGGCGACCACACTCTTGACCACGCTGGCCAGGGCGCATGCCGAGGGCCGGATCGAGGACCGCCTGGCGTTCTACGCCAAGCCGAAGCTGCTGATCGTCGACGAGTTGGGCTACCTGCCGTTCGCGCCGGCCGCGGTGCACCTGTTCTTCCAGCTGGTCTCGAAGCGCTACGAGCGGGGCAGCCTGATGATCACCAGCAACCGCAGCGTCGGTGAATGGG
>DAHUXE010000130.1 GCA_027307325.1 Gammaproteobacteria bacterium
CCGGCGCGGTGCATGCCCAGACCACGGAGCTCGGGCTGCTGTCGCTCTATTTCCCCGACATCGACCGCGCCGCGGGCGAGCTGCACGCCGACGTCAACGTGGCCGGCACGCTCGGCGCGCCGCAGCTGAACGGCGTGGTGAAGCTCGCCGGCGGCGAGCTCGACCTCTACCAGGTGAATCTCGGGCTGCGGCAGGTGAACCTCGAAGCGCACCTCAGCGACGGCGGCCTCGACTTCAGCGGCAACGCCCACGCCGGCAGCGGCAGCGCCGCCGCCAACGGCCACCTCGAGTGGCACAACCTCCTGCCGTACGGCAAGTTCCACCTCGAGGGCACGAATCTGCGCGTGGCGGACACCCCCGAGGCGCAGGTCGACGCCTCGCCGGACCTCGCCTTCGCGGTCGACGGGCGGCGCATCGAGGTCACCGGCACCGTCACGGTCCCGTACGCGAAGATCCAGCCGAAGGACATCACCAACGCGGTGCGCACCTCGGCGGACGAAGTGATCGTCGGCGAGCAGGCGCCGAGCCCCGCGGAGCGCTTCGAGGTCATGAGCACCATCACGCTCACGCTCGGCGACAAGGTCTCGGTCGACGCTTCGGGACTCACCGGCCGCCTCGCCGGCAGCGTCACCATCAAGACCGGCTACGACGCCATCACGCGCGCGACCGGGGAGCTCTCGGTGGCGAACGGCATCTACCTCGCCTATGCGCGCAAGCTCGACATCCAGCGCGGCCGGCTCATCTTCACCGGCGGCCCGATCGAGGATCCGGGTGTCGACCTGCGTGCGCAGAAGGAATTCCCCGACGTGACCGCCGGAGTCAACGTGCGCGGCACGCTGCAGCAGCCGCGCATCTCGTTCTTCTCCGACCCGCCGCTGCCGCAGTCGCAGATCGTGTCGCTGATCCTCTCGGGCAGCGCCGCCCAGGCGACGCAGAGCGCGAGCAACGCGGCCCTCGGCCAGGGGGCGGCGCTGCTCGCCGCGCAGCTGGGCTCGCGCGTCGGACTCCCCGACGTGAGCCTCGAGACCGACCCTCTCGCCAACGAGACCTCGCTGGTGCTCGGCCGCTATCTCACGCCGCGCCTGTACGTGAGTTACGGCGTGAGCCTCACCGAGACGCTCAACACGCTCAAGCTCCGCTACACGCTCGGCGACCACTGGGTGGTGCGCACCGAGCTCGGCACCGCGCGCGGCGCCGACCTGGTCTACAGCATCACCAAGTAGCGGGCACCGGCCGTGGCGCTGCGCCTAGCTGCAGTCGCCGACCCGGCGCGCGGCGATCCTGACGGTGACCGTCTGCCCCTTGTCGCTGGTCGAGACCATGGTGCCCTGGAAGGATTCGGGGGCGAACGTGCCCTCGAAGTGCGCGGTGTCGCGCCCGCACTGGCTGGTGAACTTCACGGTGCTGCCGCTGATCGAGCGGTCGGTGACGTGGCAGCTCTGCGACTCCCCTCCTTTGCCCTCGGCGAGCTGCCGGCTCACGTGATCGAGGTCGGGCTGGCTGATGCAGCGCCGCGAGACTTGCGGCTTCTTCATCATCTCCAGGTACTGCGGCGGCATCTTCGCGGCCACATCCGGCGGCAGCTGCAGGTCGCTGGTATTGGTGAACTCGTAGAGGCCGGGCCGCAGATTCACGGACTGGGCATAGAGGACGAACGAGGCACCGGCGGCGGCGGCGGCCAGCGCCGCGGCACGCACCGCGCGCGATGAGCTGAGTGACGGCATGAAGCTCCCTCCGGCCGCGGATTCTAGCCGGCCCGGACGGGCGCTTGACTCGCGTGCATTAATATGCAAACTATGCGCATCTTTATGCACCGGTACGCCCTGCCGCCATGCTGAACGACAGCGAGCAACTCGAGCGCCGCGGCGCCATCGTGCGCATCCTGCGCGCCGGCCTGGTGCGCAAGCAGCAGGACCTGGTGCGCCTGCTCAAGAAGGACGGGCACGATGCCACGCAGTCCTCGATCAGCCGCGACCTGCGCAACCTCGGCGTGCTCAAGGCGAGCGGCCGCTACGTGCTGCCGCCGGATGAGCTGACGCGGGCCAACGGCGACTTCGCCACGCTCACGCAGTTCGTGCGCGAGTTGCGCCGCGCCGGCCCCTCGATCACCGTGCTGCGCACCACGATCGGCGCCGCGCAGTCGGTCGCGGTGGCGATCGACAAGGCCGAGTGGCCCGAGGTTGCCGGTACCATCTCCGGCGACGACACCATCTTCATCGCCACCGCCAACGCGCGCGCTCAGGATGAGCTCATCACCCGCCTGCGCGCGCTCTTCAGGATCTGACCCATGTCGGCAAGTCCAGGCAGCGCCCCGGGTGCGCTCACCACTCCCATAGTCCTCGCCTACTCCGGCGGTCTCGACACCTCTTTCCTGGTGCCGTGGATCGCGGAAGTCCACCGTCGCCCGGTGATTACCGTCACCGTCGATACCGGCGGCATCGACGCTGAGGCCGCGCGCACGCTCGCCGAGCGTGCCCGGGCGCTCGGCGCGGTGGCGCACCACCAGGTCGACGCGCGCGCCGACTACTTCGAGCAGGTGCTGCGCTTTCTCATCATGGGCAACGTGCGCCGCGGCCAGCTCTACCCGCTGTGCGTCGGCGCCGAGCGCGTCATGCAGGCGCAGACCATCGCCCGCATGGCGCGGGCGCTCGAGTCCGACACCGTAGCGCACGGCTGCACCGCGGCGGGGAACGACCAGGTGCGCTTCGAGGTCGCGCTGCGCACGCTGGCGCCCGACCTCGCGGTGCTCGCCCCGGTGCGCGACCGCGCGTTCAAGCGCGTCGAGGAGCTCGACTACCTCAAGTCGCGCGGGCTCCCCGTGCCGCCCGCGGGCGCCGCCTACTCGGTGAACCGCGGGCTCTGGGGCGTCACCATCGGCGGCCAGGAAACGCTCACCTCTGGCGGCAGCATCCCGGAGGACGCCTGGCTCCTCACCCGCGACGCCTTCACGCGCCCGCGCCCGCCGGCGCGCCACGTCCTCGGCTTCGTGCAGGGACGCCCTGCCACGCTCGACGGGCGCGCCGCCTCGCCGGTCGAGATCATCGAGCAGCTCGAGGCGCTCGCGGCTCCCTTCGGCATCGGCCGCGGCATCCACCTCGGCGACACCATCATCGGCACCAAGGGGCGTGTGGCGTTCGAGGCGCCGGCGGCCGAAGTGCTGCTCACCGCGCACCGCGAGCTCGAGAAGCTCGTGCTCACCGGCCGGCAGCAGCGCATCAAGGAGCTGCTGGCTTCGCCCTACGGCGACCTGGTGCACGAGGGTCAGCTGCTCGATCCCGTGTGCCGCGACATCGAGGCGCTGCTCGTCTCGTCGCAGGAGCGCGTGACCGGCGAGGTGCGCTTCAAGCTCCAGACGGGCAGTCTGTTCGTCGAGGGAGTCGAGTCGCCCTACTCGCTCATGGCGGCCTCGCGCGGCGTGTACGGCGAGGCGGCCGGCGAGTGGTCGGCGGCGGATGCGCTCGGCTTCTCGCGCATCGTCTCGCTCCCCGGCGTGTTCTATGCGCGCGCCGGCGAGCGCGCGGCGCGGGAGCGTTGAGCATGGTCAGCATGCGCAGCGTCATCGTCGACAAGCTCGCCTCGGTCACCCAGGCCTGCGGCCTGTCGCACGAGGTGCGCATCTGCGCCGACATCCCCGCGGAGGAAGGCGTCGTGCTCGTGGTCGAGGTGCTCAACAACAAGTCGACCTACAACACGCTCGAGCTCGTCTCCGGCCGCATGGCCAAGGTGGGCAAGGGCGACATCGTCGCCGGTGCGCTCGGCCACCGCCAGGCCCTGTTCGGTTACTCCGGGCACGTGCCCGAGTCGGTGAAGCCCGGCGACGTCATCCAGATGCTCAACATCGGCGGCGTGCTCGGCGTCTGCGACTCGATCAATCCCGAGAAGGGCCGCCCCTTCGACTGCCGCGTGCTCGGCGTCGCCCTCAACTTCCCCTATCTCGGCGAGCGCATCGGCGTGCCGGCGCGCGCCGGCTACAAGCGCCTCGACGCCAATGCCGCGCTCGAGACGCGCGGCGTGCCGGTCGTGGCGCTGGCCGGCAGCTGCATGGAGGCCGGCAAGACCGCCGCCGCCTGCGCCATCATCTCCCGCATGCGCCACCGCGGACTCACGGTCGACGCCTTCAAGGCCACCGGCGTGTCGCTGCGGCGCGATATCCTCGCGATGGAGGACGCTGGCGCGCGGCGCTGCGCGATCTTCACCGATCTCGGCGTCGTCACCACGACGCGCGCCAACGGTCCGGCGCTCACCCGCACCATGCTGACCGAGCTCGCCGCCGCCAAGCCCGACGTGCTGATCTTCGAGCTCGGCGACGGCATCCTCGGCACCTACGGCGTGGACGCGATCCTCGAGTGCCCCGACATCCGCAGCGCGCTCACCGGCCTGGTGCTCTCCGCCAACGATCCGGTCGCGGCCTGGGGCGGCGTGAAGCTGCTGCGCGAGCGCTTCGGGATCGAGCCGTGCGTGGTGACCGGCCCCTGCACCGACAACCAGGTGGGAATCGAGATCATCACGAAGCAGATGGGCGTGGCGGCCTGCAACGCGATCTCGAGCGCCGCGGCGCTCGGCGACCGCGTGATCGAGGCGCTCGGGCTCGCCGCGGCGGCGGCCGCATGAGCCGGGCGAGCCACAGCGCCGGCACCCGCACGCCGGCGGTGGTTCTCGGCGGCACCGGCTACGTGGCCGGGGAGCTGTTGCGCCTCATCGCCGGCCACCCCAACCTCGAGCTGCTCGCCGTGATGTCGGACAGCTCGCCCGGCGGGGCGGTGGCGGGCGCGTTCCCGCACCTCGCGTCCGCCTACCCGGAGACGCGCTTCCGCCCGCTCGGCGAGGTGACCAGCCTGCTCGCCGAGAAGCCGGAGGCGGCGGTGTTCTCCGCGGCCCCCCACGGGGCCTCCGCCGGCCTCATCGCGGCAGTGCTCGCCGCGACCACCCGCGCGGGCACCAGCGCGCGGATCGTGGACACCTCGGCCGACTTCCGTTACCCGTCGGCGGAAGCTTACGGCCGGGTCTATGGCCACGCGCACCCGGCCGCGGCGCTGCTCGGGAAGTTCAGCTGCGCGCTGCCCGAGCACCTCGCCGGGCTCGAGACCCCCCACGTCGGCCATCCCGGCTGCTTTGCCACCGCGGTGCTGCTCGCCGCGGTGCCGCTGCTCGCGCTCGGGATCGCGGAGCCGACGCTGTTCGTGAGCGGTGTCACCGGCAGCACCGGCTCGGGCCGCAAGCCGGTCGAGGGCACGCACCATCCGCTGCGCCACGGCGACCTGTACGGCTACAACGCGCTCGCCCACCGGCACGCGCCGGAGATCGTCGCCTGCGCGCGCGCCGCGTCCGGCGTCGAGGCCGAGCTCGCCTTCGTGCCGCACTCGGGGCCCTTCGCGCGCGGCATCCACGTCACGGTGCAGGCGCGCCTCGCGCGCGCGCTCGACGCGCGGGCGGCGCGCGGCGCCCTCGGGGAGTACTACGCCCGCGCGCCCTTCGTCCGGGTGAGCGAGCGCGCGCCACACGTGAAAGA
>DAHUXE010000198.1 GCA_027307325.1 Gammaproteobacteria bacterium
AAGGACGCCGTCACCACCGGGCGCTACTACAAGGGAATGGCCGTCTTCACCATCGTCAAAGGCGGCGCCATGTATCAGGCGACGGTCGCGGGCCAGAAGTTCAGGTTCACAGCCCGGTAGCGCGGGACCGCGCCGTAGTCCGCGGTCGCGTTATCTGAGCTCGCGGATCCACATGTTGCGAAAGCGCACCGGGTCGCCGTGGTCCTGGAGCGCGAGCGGAAGTCTGTCGGGCTCGGCCGTGTAGGGCGGGCGCTGATGGTGTGCGGTGGGTCCCGTCAGCTCGACATCGTCCTGCACCAGCACGCCGTCGTGCAACACCGTCATGCGTGCGGGCCGGGTGAGGTGGCCGGCGGCATCGAAGCGCGGGCCGTGAAAGATGATGTCGTAGCTCTGCCAGACACCGGGCGCTCGTGAGGCGTTGACCAGCGGCGGGAACTGCCCGTAGACGGCGGCGGCCTGGCCGTCGGGGTAGGTCGGGCTCCGGTAGGAGTCGAGCACCTGCACCTCGTAGAGGCCGTGGAGGAAGACGCCGCTGTTACCGCGGTTCTGATCGTCCCCTTTGGGAGGATCGGGCTCGGCGAACTCGACATGCAGCTGACAGTCGCCGAAGGCCTCGCGCGTGTAGAGGTAGCCACTTCGGGGCACGACCTCGAAATAGCCGTTGCCGAGCTTCCATTTCGGCGCGCTGCCGTCCTTGTGCTGCCAGCGCGCCAGGTCGTGTCCGTCGAAGAGCACGATCGCGTCCGAGGGTGGGCGGCCCGCTTCGGCCTGCGTGCTTGCCGTGCCGGGAGCGACGACCGGCGGCGCCGGGCGATTGCGGTCGTGAATGGCAAAGCCGGGATCGACCTGCGTCTGGCTGCCGGCCGGGTACGCGCCGGCGAGCAGCGCGATAAGGAACGCGATCGATGCAAGTGGCCTCACGGTGGCGCTGATTCTAACGTCGCAGGCCCTGATCCGCCTCGCGTAGCCACGCGTCGCGATCGGCTGATTCAGGCCGCGCGAGTGCCTCATCACGGGCCTGCCCGTAGGCCGCGCGCGCGCCGCGTTCGTCGGCGCTCTTCGCCAGCGCGCCGGCGAGCGCCAGCAGATTCGGCGGATACCGCGGCCGCAGGCCGACCGCGCGCCGCGCGGCGATGACGCCTGCCGCCGGATCCCCGGGTCCCAGCGGCCAACCGGGCGCCCGGGTCAGCACCAGCGCCCGCACGCGCGCCGGACCTGCCTCGTCATAGACGGGGTCGGCCGCTTCCGCTGCCTCGAGCTCGGCGAGCATCCGCCTGAGAAGCTCGCCGGCATGCGCCGGGTGGGCACGCGCCTCGAGACCGAGCGCGAGCGCGCGGCCGTAGAGACACGCGGCGGCCTGCGGGTCGATGGCAAGACACGCCTCGGCCTGCATGGCGGCATCTGCGGCCAACCCGCTGCGCACGGCCGCGTCCCCTTCGTGCTCGCTGCGCCGCGCATCCGCGAGGATCGCCCCGATCCGCTGTTCGATCGGGGCCGCAGTTCCTGGTGTCTGCGGCCGCTGCGGGGGCGCCGCGCAGCCCGCCGCCAACAGCGCGAGCGCGGCGCCTCCGATCCAGGACCTCACTGCGTTGTCACGCGGCCGGGGAGCGCGGTCGGCACGAAGCCCCTGAGGTGCATCCCCGCCAGCAGCTCCGCGTTGCCCGGCTCGTGCGCCAGACCGAGGAGCGCCGTCCGCAGGCTGCGCGCGCGCACGGCGGGCACGCGTGAGCGGACCACGGCGAGCACGGCGACCGGGAGCTCGGGGGATTGCACGACAGCCTCGAGCTCGGCAGCGAAGGGCAGGCTTGCGAGCGCCGCCGTGCCGGTCTGATCGAGGAGCACCACGACGGGCTCGCCCGCGGCCGCGCGCCGTAGTGCACTCAGCACCTGTCCGCTCGCCTCGATGTGCACATCGTGCGGCAGCGGCCACGAGGGAAGTGCCGCGTGCGCAATGAAATCCCGGGCGTAGCCGGCCGTGCTGACGAGAGTGAAGCCCGCGAGCGATGCCGGACCGTGCACGCGGCCGCGCCGTGCGATGAGTTGCCAGCGCTCGCGGGAACCTACGCCGGCAACATCCGCCTCGACGAGCGGTGCGAGATGCAGCGTCTCGGCGTGCGCGACGAAGAAGGGATAGGGCACGAACGCGAGCCCGGCATCGGGACTCTCGAGCCTCGCCAGGCCCCCCGGTTCGCTCGGATCGTAGACCGCGCCGAGGCTGCCCCTCGGCCAGCCGGCGGCCGCCGCCACCGCCTGCGCGAACTGATCGACGAAGGGCTGGGCGTCGCCGGTCTCGCCCGGGTATCCCGGGGCGCAGAAGACCAGTGTCAGCGCCGCAGCCGCCGGTAGTGTCGGCATGCCTTTAAGCTATCATCAGCGCGCGCCGGGCAGTGCGCGCGGTCGGCAGGAGCGCCCATTTCATGAGTGTGCCCGCCACGCCCGGGGCTGTGCGGATCTTCACCCGTGTCCTGTCGCTCAGGAGCTGGATTGCCGGCGGTTTCATCGCTCTCACCGCCGCCGGTGTGTGGGGCGCGCTGCGGATTCCGGACGATCTCGCCATCGAGCGCCTCCTGGTGCCGGGCGACCCGGTCGCACGTGCGACGCGCGAGTTCGAGCGGCACTTTCCCGAGGGCGACCAGGCGTTGCTGGTCCTCGAGGCATCCGATCCGCTCAGTCCGGAAACGCTGGACGCCGCCGATCATCTGGAGCGCGAGCTCGCGCGGATCCCCGGGGTCGCGCCGCACAGCCTCCTCACCCTCTACCGCCTGGCGGTGCCCGGCGCGCAGGTCGGCGCCACGCAGTTCGAGCGCCTGCGCGCCTTTGCGGCCGGCACGGGGCTCCTGCGCCGCGCGGGTCTCCTGGGGGATCACTGGCTCGGCATCGCGCTCGAATTGCGGGTGAGTTCCCCGGCCGAGCGCGACCGGGCACTCGCGGCGATCGGGGAGCAGCTCGTGCCCCTCGAGGCCACCGGCTCGCCTTTCACGGCGGTGCGGCGCGTCGGATCGCCCTGGCTCGATGCCTGGCTCGAGCGCCAGACCGGCCTTGCGACCAGGCGCTTCATGCCGCTGTTCGGTGTCTTCCTGCTGGCGCTGGTGCTGATCGTCTATCGCTCCTGGCGCACCCTCGTGGCAGTCGTCCTGACCCTCGCCGCCGCGGTCGCAGTAGCGATGGGCCTCGGCGACCTCTTCGGCTTCTCGCACACGGTGGTCTCATCCCTGGTGCCGCTCACCGTGATGGTCACGACTACGGCGACGCTCGTCTACATTCATTCGCGCTACCTCGACGCGAGCGATGCTGCGACGCCGCTCGAGCATCACGCGCGCGCGCTCGCCGACAAGCTCCTGCCGTGCACCGCCTCGATCCTCGCGACCGCCGTCGGCTTCGCGGCGCTCGCGGTCTCGGACATCCGTCCGGTGCGCGACATGGGCCTGTGGACGGCGAGCGGACTGCTGGGGGCATGGATCGCCTGCTTCAGCCTGTTCCCGGCGCTGCAGTCGCTGCTGCACGTGCCGGTCCGCGCGGCGCGCGCGCCGGCCGCCGTGTGGTTCGAAGGCTTTGCCGACCGGCTCGTGCCCTGGACCCACCGCTGGCGCTTCGGGCTGGTCGCAGGCGCGATCGCCCTGATGCTGTGCGGGGCGGCGGCGCTCTTCGGCATTCCGGGTCGGCTCGCGCCTCTGGCGCTCGAGACGGACGCGCTGAGTTACGTCGATGCGCACCAGCGCGTGGCGCAGGATACGCGGCGCTTCCGCCAGCTGAGCGGGCTCGATGTCGTCGAGCTATGGCTGCAGACGCGCGCCGGCCATGCGCTGGATGCGGATTTTCTGTACGCCGTCGCGGCGCTCGGAGAGCGCCTCGAGAGCGATCCCCGCATCACCGCCGTCGACGGCCCGACTTCGGTGCTGCGCTGGGCCCACTACGTGCAGGCCGGGTCCGATCGGCTGCCGGACGCGCCGCAGGCCTGGCCGAAGCTCGCCGCCGATCTCGAGCGGATCCTGCTTACCGAGCCGGGTGCGCGCGGCTACGTCGACATCGCCGATCTCGCGAGCGTGCGGATGAGTATCCGCGGGCGCGCCGAGCTCTTCGGTCCCCCGGGTGCGATGCGCGCCTTCGTCGAGCGCACCGTGAGCACGTGGCAGGCGCAGCAGCCGGCGCTGCACGAGGTGCGGGCGCAGATCGTCGGCCGGGGTGTGCTCGCGGCGCAGATCAGCGAGCGACTCGTGCCCACGCTCACCGAGAGCTTCGTGCTGACGGCGAGCGTCATCTTCGTCGCCTTCCTGTTCGTGTTCCGCAGCCCGGCCGGGCGGCTGATGGCGATGATTCCGTCGCTGTTCGCGATTCTCAGCGTATTTCTGGTGATGCGCGTCACCGGCATTCCGCTCAACATCGCGACCATACTGATCGGCTCGACCGTGCTCGGCGCGACCGAGAATGACCAGATTCACTTCTTCTACCATCTGCAGCAGGGCCGGGCGCACGGCACGACGGCTGCAGCGCTGCGCCATGCGCTAACCACGGCAGGCCGCCCGATACTGTTCGCGACGGTCATCAATGCGAGTGGGTTCCTCGCGCTCGCGCTCTCCGACCTGCCACCGATGCGGCAGTTCGGAATCGTCACTTCCGCGGCGTTCGTGCTGGCGCTGCTGGCCGATTTCACCGCCTTGCCGGGCGCGTTATGGATCCTCAGCCGGATGAGGATTAATGCGTACGGTGGAGCGGAGCGGCCGGAGAGATACTGAAAGGGTGACTTGGCAGCAGATCATGTTCGCGGTTGCCTTCCCAGGCGGGGTGGAGCCTGTCGAGCTGCGCAAGGTCGCCCGGCTCGCCGCGGGACTCGAGGCCGAAGTCGAGCTCTTTCACTGCATGTTCGACCCGGGCGTCACGGTGACGGGACGCTTCGGATTGCTGGGGGGCCAGGAGGACATCCACGGGCTCGCCGATCTGCGCCGCGAGCAGCTTGAGTGCAGCGCCGAGAGCCTGCGCGCCGCAGGCGCGCGCGTGCGCACCAGCGTTCGCTGGGACTACCCCGTCTACGAGGGCATCGTGCGCCAGGTACTGCGGCACAGGCCGAGCCTGCTGGTGGCACAGTCCACGCCCAAAGGCCGCCCGGAGCGCTGGGTGCGTCCCCATACGGATTACCGGCTGATCGAAACGTGTCCGTGTCCGGTGCTGTTCATCAAGAACAACCGCCCGTATTCCGAGCCGGTCGTGCTCGCCGCGGTGGATCCCGAGCACCTGCACAGCAAGCCCGCGTCTCTCGATGAGGAGATACTTGCCACCGCAACCAGGATGTGCGGCGTGCTGAAGGGCTCGCTGCGGGTGTTCCACGCGGGCGCTCCGTGGGCCGCCGCGGCGCGCGACCGCCCGGAGCTGCAGGACGTGCCGGCGGCCGTGAGGGAGGAAGTGCGGGCGGCCTATTGGCGCAGCATCGAAGCGCAGGTCGAGGATCTGGCGCGCCGCTACGATGTTCCGCAGCACGCGGTGCGGGTGGTCGAAGGCGCGGCCGCGGAGCTGCTGCCCGGCGTTGTGCGGCGGGAGTCAGCGGACATCGTGACGCTCGGGGCGGTATCCCGCTCGCGCCTCGCGCGCGCGCTCATCGGCCATACCGCCGAACGGGTCTTCGACGCGATGGATTGCGACCTGCTGGTCGTCAAGCCGCCGGAGTTCCGCACTCACGTCAGGCCGGAAGCGGCCCACGGTATCGAAGGAAGCGCGACTCGTTAAGCCACGGCCGCCACGCCGGCCGGGCTTGCCGCGCAGATCTCGGTCTCGAGAGCGCGTGCTCCGCGCACCGAGTTTGCGATCAGACAACCGTGCTCGGCCTGCTCGAGGAGCTCGCGCGCCTTGGCGCTGTCGGCACCTGCGGGCACTGTGAGCCTCGCAAAGGTCGTGTAGCGCGTGAACTGGGACACGCCGCCGACTCGCTCGAGCACACCCTCCACCCTGCACTCGAGCCCCGACCATTCGAAGCGGGCGGCGCGGCTCACGGCGCGAAATGTGAGGATGAAGCAGTCGGCCAGGGACGCGCACAGCAGCGTCTCCGGCGACCAGACACCGCCCGGTCCGCCGAACTCGGGTGGCGCCGCCGTCTCGAGGCTCGGCAGCCGCGGCGAGCCGACGGTCACGGATCCCGTGCCCTGGCCCGTGGCGCTTGCGACATAGGTATGCGGGTACGGATGCACGGTCGCAGCGTAGGCGGGCAGGGCAGCCTCGGGACAGCGTGGCTAATGCTTACCTCGGCCGGCGGGGGTCGGGGTCAATACGCACTTCTGCTACCCGGTCTGCACAAGGTACGGATGCGCCCCTGCGCCCGAAGTAGCGAGACTGGGCAGAGTCGAGTAACGAGGAGACTGGAGGCTGTCATGACGATTGATCGGATCGTGCTTGCCTTCGCCGGCACGATGGTTTTGCTCAGCCTGGCGCTCGGACTCCTGGTGAGTCCGTATTGGTTCCTGCTCACCGGGTTCGTGGGGCTGAATCTCCTGCAATCCGCATTCACGGGTTTCTGCCCGCTGGCCATCCTCTTAAAGAGGCTGGGGCGCCCGCCGGGCGCGGCGTTCTCCTGATCGCGGGAGCGTCCGCATGAGCAGCCGACCGCGCACACTCGCGGCCGCGGCGCTTGCGGCCGTGTGGCTGGCAAGCTGCGGCGGCGGCCATCCCGCGGCCTCGACCCGTGCGCCACCGGCTCTCGAGAGCACCGTGGCGGAGCGCGTCCGCACCCCGCTCGAGCGCCGCCTCGATGGCCTCATCGAGGCGGTGAATCAGGGTACGGTCGCCGCTCAGACCGCGGGCCGGGTCGAGGCCATCCTCTATGACGTCAACGACTTCGTCCCGGCGGGTGCGGTGATCATCCGGCTGCGCGCCACCGAGCAACGCGCGGGGCTCGCGCAGGCCGAAGCGGCATTGCACGAGGCCACCGCCCGCGAGGCGGAAGCGCAGTCCCGCTACCAGCGCATCTCCGACATGTACGACCGCAAGGTCGTGCCGAAAGCGACCCTCGACGAGGTGACGGCGAATCGCGATGCGGCGGTCGCGCGGCTGGCCGCGGCACGGGCGGCGCTCGAGAGCGCCCGGGAGGGAGTCGCGTACACCGAGGTGCGGGCGCCGTACGCCGGGATCGTCACCCGGCGTCTGGTGCAGGTCGGCGAGACGGTCGGTCCCGGAACGCCGCTCATGAGCGGCCTGTCGCTGCAGTATCTGCGGGTGACGGTCGACGTGCCGCAATCGATAGTCGCGCAGGTCCGCCGCATCAAGAGGGGCGCGGTATACGTCGACGGGCGGCGCATCGAGGCGACCCGGGTGACCGTCTTCCCGGAGGCGTCCGCGCCCTCCAACACCTTCCGTGCGCGGCTCGAGCTGCCGGAGAACGCCACCGACCTCTACCCCGGAATGTTCGTCAAGGTCGGTTTCGTCACCGGGGAAGCCGAGCGGGTGCTCGTGCCGCAGCGTTGCCTCATCGAGCGCAGTGAGGTCACCGCCGTCTACGTGATCGACCCGGACGGCCGCACTTCGATGCGTCAGGTGCGGGTGGGCGATCGCTTCGATGAGCGCGTCGAGATTCTGTCGGGACTCCTGCCCGGCGAGCGAGTTGCCATGGATCCCCTGGCCGCCGTCAGGAATCTCAAGCCGCTGACGGTTGCCTCGAGAACGGGCTCGTGAATGACGCCGCGCAGGCGGGACCTGAGCCGCCGCCAGAGGATGGCTCTCTCGGCTTCAGTGGCCGCGTCGCACGCCGGTTTCTGACCAGCCCGCTCACTCCGCTCATCGCCCTGGCGGCGCTGCTGCTCGGCGTGTTTGCGGTTCTGGTCACACCGCGCGAGGAGGAGCCGCAGATCGACGTCACCTTCGCGAACATATTCATTCCGTTCCCGGGCGCCTCGAGCGCGCAGGTCGAGAGCCTCGTTGCCTCGCCGATGGAGCAGGTGCTGGGCGAGATCTCCGGCGTCGAGCACATCTACTCCGCCTCGCGTCCGGGGCTCGCGGTGCTCAGCGTGCAGTTCAAGGTCGGCGAGCACCGCACCGACGCGATCGTACGGCTCTACAACGCGATCTACTCCAACCAGGACTGGCGCCCCGCGAACGCCGGCATCCTGCAGCCGCTGGTAAGACCGAAGGGCATCGATGACGTTCCGATCGTCACCCTGACGCTCTGGACACAGGACCCGGCGCGCGGCGCCCACGAGCTCGGCCAGGTCGCGCGTTCGATCGAGACCGAGATCAAGCGCGTGCCCGGCACGCGCAACGTCTACACGATCGGCGCGCCACAGAGCATCGTGCGCGTGCAGCTCGATCCGCAGCGGCTCGCCGGTTTCGGGCTGACGGCCGAGTCCATCGGGCAGGCGCTGCTCGCCGCAAATGTCGTGCAGCACGCCGGAGTCCTCGAAGGCGGGGACCGCGTGACCCCCGTGGATGCGGGCGAGTTCCTGGCGAGCCGGGACGACGTCGCCGGGCTGGTCGTCGCGGCCGATCACGGCCGGCCGGTATTTCTGCAGGACGTCGCCGAGGTGTCGACCCGGCCCGACCAGCCCGACTCCTACGTATGGCTCGGAACCGGTCCGGGCGCGGCCACGCGTGAGCTGTCCCCGGCCGCACATGCGCCGGCCGTAACGATCGCCGTCTCCAAGAAACCGGGCACGAACGCGATCGCGATCGCGAGGCAGGTCATACGCCGCGTCGGGCAGTTGCGCGGCGTCTATCTGCCGGAGGGCGTGCAGGTCACCGTGACGCGCAACTACGGCGAGACGGCGAACGACAAGGCAATCAAGCTCATCGAGAAGCTGCTGTTGGCGACCGCCTCGGTCGTGCTGCTGGTCGTGCTCGCGATGGGCCGCCGGGAAGCCCTGGTGGTCGGTGCCGCGGTGACCATCACGCTCGCGGCCACGCTGTTCGCCTCCTGG
This sequence comes from Gammaproteobacteria bacterium, assembly GCA_027307325.1. Classification (GTDB taxonomy): domain Bacteria; phylum Pseudomonadota; class Gammaproteobacteria; order Steroidobacterales; family Steroidobacteraceae; genus 13-2-20CM-66-19. The sequence goes on from DAHUXE010000198.1 coordinate 8,892, forward strand.
GCCTGGGGTTTCACCATCAACCGCGTGTCGCTCTTTGCGCTCATCTTCTCGATCGGCATTCTGGTCGACGATGCGATCGTCGTGGTGGAGAACATCCACCGGCACCTGCAGCTCGAGGGCGCGAGCCTCGCGCAGACAATTCCCCGGGCGGTGGACGAGGTCGGCGGGCCGACGATCCTCGCCACCTTCACGGTGATCGCGGCGCTGCTGCCCATGGCTTTCGTGTCGGGCCTGATGGGGCCGTACATGAGCCCCATCCCGATCAACGCCAGCATGGGAATGCTCATTTCACTCGGCATCGCGCTGGTGTTCACCCCCTGGCTGTGCCGCAGGCTCCTCGGCCACGAGCCGCGGGACGCCGCCCACGAGCTCGGCACCGAGCACGGGGTGCAGCGCCTGTTCGAGCGTTTCGTACGTCCGTTCCTCGCCGCCGGACCGTCCGGACGGCTGCGCCGGCACAAGCTCTACTGGGGAATCGCGGCTGCGATCGGCATCGCAGCGGGACTCGTCGTCGTGCAGCTGGTGGTGCTGAAGATGCTGCCCTTCGACAACAAGTCGGAGTTCCAGGTGGTCGCCAATCTGCCCGAAGGCGCGACCGTCGAGACGACGGCCCGTGTGCTCGATGAGCTGTCGCACGTGATCGAGCAGGTACCGGAGGTGAGCGACTACGAGGCCTACGCCGGCACCTCCGCGCCGATCAACTTCAACGGTCTGGTGCGCCAGTACTATCTGCGCTCCGCGCCGCAGCTCGGCGACATTCAGGTGAACCTCGTCGACAAGCGGCATCGCAAGCGCAAGAGCCACGAGATCGCGCTCGCCGTCCGGCCGGCGCTGGCGGCGATCGGCCGCAGGTACTCCGCGTCGATTCAGGTCGTCGAAGTGCCGCCCGGTCCGCCGGTGCGGGCGCCGATCGTCGCCGAGGTGTACGGGCCGCGCTATGCCGAGCAGCAACGTCTGGCGAAGCAGCTGCGCGCGGCCTTCGATCGCACGCCGGACATCGTCGATACCGATGACAGCGTCGAGGCTCCGGCGCCGCGCCTGGTGGTCGCGGTCGACCGGCAGAAGGCGGCGCTGCTCGGGGTCGCGCAGGAGCAGGTCACGCAGACACTGCGCCTGGGGCTCGCGGGAGCCGACGTCAACTACGCGCACGTCGGGCGAGAGCGCTATCCCATCCCCGTGCGGCTCGAGCTGCCGGTCGCGGACAAGGAGAGGCTCGGCGGCGCGCTCGAGCTCGAAGTTCGCGCGACGAACGGGGCGCGCATTCCGCTCTCGGAGCTCGTCAGCGTGCAGCAGACGGTGTGGGACAGCACCATCTACCACAAGGACCTGCTCCCGGTCGTGTACGTGACGGGTGACATGGCAGGCCGGCTCGACAGCCCGCTGTACGGCATGTTCAGTCTGGTCGGTCTCGTCCGGCGGCAACCGCCCGGCGGTGAGCCGATCGCGCAGCGCTTCGTGAGCCAGCCTGACGATCCCAACAGCGCGGCGATCAAGTGGGATGGCGAGTGGCAGATCACCTACGAGACCTTCCGCGATATGGGCCTCGCCTACTCGGTGGGCCTGGTGCTCATCTATCTGCTGGTGGTGGCGCAATTCGGCTCGTATGCCCTGCCGCTCATCATCATGGCGCCGATTCCGCTGACGATCATCGGCGTGCTGCCCGGTCACGCCCTGCTCGGCGCGCGGTTCACAGCGACCTCCATGATCGGGATGATCGCGCTCGCCGGAATCATCGTCCGTAACTCCATCCTGCTGGTCGACTTCATCGACGTCGAAGTCCGCGCCGGACGCACCCTGGAGGACGCCGTCGTGCGCGCCGGGGCGATCCGCGCCCGCCCCATCGCCCTCACGGCGCTCGCCGCGATGATCGGCGCATTTTTCATTCTCGACGACCCGATCTTCAACGGCCTGGCCGTCTCGCTCATCTTCGGAATCCTGGTCTCGACCGTGCTCACGCTGCTGGTGATCCCGGTCCTCTACTACGCATACCTCAGGCGGAAGGAGGCGCGCGCGGCGGCGCGCGCCGACAAGCCGCATACCGACAAGGCGCTGGCCGCGCCTTAAGGAGCGTGACATGGCGCAAGTTACTATCATCGGTGCCGGAATCGGCGGAGTGTCGTGTGCCTTCGAGCTGCGCAAGAAGCTCGCCAGGGAGCATCGCGTCGCCCTGATCGGCTCATCCCCGTACTTCGAGTTCACCCCCTCGAATCCCTGGATGGCGGTCGGTTGGCGTCAGCGCGAGCAGATCCGGGTGCTTCTCAAGGAGCCGCTCGAATCCAAGGGCATCGAGTGGATCCCTGAGATTGTCGAGGCCATCGACGCGCCGGGCAACCGGCTGACGCTGCGCAGCGGCACGACGCGGCCTTACGACTACCTCGTAATTGCGACGGGTCCGAAGCTCGCCTTCGAGGAAGTGCCGGGGCTCGGACCCTCGGGGTTCACCCATTCCGTCTGCACTCAGGAGCACGCCGAGGGAGCCTGGGCAAAGTACCAGGAGTTCCTGCGGGACCCGGGGCCGGTGGTGATCGGCGCGGCCGCAGGAGCCAGCTGCTTCGGCCCTGCTTATGAGTTCGCGATGATCGTCGATGCTGATCTGCGCAAGCGCAGGCTGCGCGACCGCGTTCCCATGACCTTCGTCACCAGCGAGCCCTACATCGGGCACATGGGGCTGGGAGGCGTCGGCGACAGCAAGGGACTCATGGAGTCGGAGCTGCGCCATCGACATATCAAGTGGCTCGCCAACGCAAAGATCGCCGGCGTGACGGCCGGCTCGATGGCCGTGACCGAGCACGACGAGGACGGCAGAGCGAAGAAGGAGCATCAGCTGCCGTTCAAGTACGCGATGGTTCTGCCGGCTTTCAAGGGCGTGGATGCTGTGGCGAACGTGCCTGGCTTGTGCAACCCCCGCGGCTTCGTCCTGATCGACGAGCAACAGCGCTCGAAGAAGTACCCCAACATCTATTCGGCGGGCGTGTGCGTCGCGATACCGCCGGTCGAGGCGACACCGGTACCGACGGGAGCACCGAAGACCGGTTACATGATCGAATCGATGGTGAGCGCGATCTGCGAGAACATTGCGACCCAGATCGCCGGTCAGACACCGGCCGCTCAGGCCACCTGGAACGCCATCTGCCTCGCCGACTTCGGCGATACCGGGGTTGCCTTCGTGGCCTTGCCCGAGATCCCGCCGCGCAACGTGACCTGGGCGAAGCAGGGCAAATGGGTGCACCTCGCGAAGATCGCCTTCGAGAAATACTTCCTCCGCAAGGTTCGCACCGGTTCCGTGACGCCGGTGTACGAGCGCTATGTCCTCAAAGGTCTGGGCATCCTGTCGCTGAAGAAAGCCGGCTGATGGGCAGGGATTCCCGGCAGCTCGCGCAGATGATCGCGCTGCTCTCGCTCGCGGCGGCGGGATCTGTGCGCGTGGCCGGCGCCGAGACGCTCGAGGATGCCTGGAAGCTCGCGCTGACGCGCGACAAGGCGCTGGCGGCTGCGGGCGCCGATCTGGACGGCGCGCGTGCGGCCGAGCAGGCCGCGCGCGCTGCCCGCTGGCCGTCGCTGGATGCGAGCGGCGGTTATACCCGGCTCAACGCATCTCCGACGCTGGACCTCGTGACTCCGGCTCTTGCTTTCCGCTCGGGCCCGATCTTCCGGGACGATCAGTTCGTTTCCGGCAGCGTGCAGCTGAAGGTGCCTGTGTACACCGGCGGACAGATCTCCGCGGGCATCGATGCCGCGCATCACGCCCTGGTCGGCGCCTCCGAGGACCAGGAATCGGCTACCGCGGCACTCAAGTTGCAGGTCGCCGAGGCTTATGTCGGCGTGCTGCGGGCGCGCCGTGCGCTCGAGGCGGCTCAGTCGAGCGTCGCGAGTCTCACCGCTCACGCCAGCGACGTGCAGCAGATGGTGGAGCGCGACCTGGTGGCCAAGGCCGATCTGCTCGCCGCGCGGGTGGCGCTCGCGAATGCCCAGCAGGTGAGAGTGCGCGCCGCCAACAGCGGTGAAATCGCCCAGGCCGCCTATAACCGTCACCTCGGCGAGCCGCTCGGGCGCGCGTGCGAGCTCGAGCAGCGCATCCCCGCGGACGCCGCTCTCGCCGCGCTGCCGGTCGAGGCACTGATTCAGCGTGCTCTCAGCTCGCGCAGCGAGCTCAAGGCGCTGGCGGCGCGCGCCGACTCACTCGCCTCGCAGGCGCACGCGGAAAGCGGCAAGGCGCTGCCGCAGCTGGCACTGATCGGCGGCTACACCCACCTCGACAATCAGATCCTCGATCGCCAGGACTTCTCGAGCGTCGGGGTCGGCTTCACGTGGAATCTGTTCGACGGCGGTCAGGCGCGCGAGCGGGCGGCGGCTCTGCGCAGCGCGGGCCGCGCTGCGCAGGATCGCCTCGAGGACCTGCGCTCGAGCATCGAGCTTCAGGTCCGGCAGGCCTGGCTCGAGGTGCACGAAGCCGAGGCCCGCGTCAAGGCGTCGGCCGAGGCGGTCGCGCAGGCTGAGGAGAATCTGCGCAGCTCCCGCGAGCTCTACGGCGCCGGGCTGGCTACCAATACCCAGGTACTGGATGCCATCACTCTGCAGATCAACGCGGTCAACAACCGCGACAGCGCCGCACTCGACGAGTCGTTGTCGTTGCTGCGGCTGAGCTACGCGGCCGGAGCGTTGTGACTCCTCGCTAGTCTTCGACGTGATCGCGTTCCGCTGCGAGTGTTGCAGGCCTCTTGCGCAGGAGCGCGGCATGCTGGGCGAGCCTTGGCATCCGGGAGGCGAGCGACGATGCATCCGGATACCAGCCGGCGAGCATGTGCAGATAAGGGTCCACGGCCGAGAGCCGGTCGCCCAGCACCCAGGGAGACAGCTCGCCGTGGATGCGCTCGAGGTGGGCGCCGCAGTCCGCGAGCGCCTGCGCCTTGATGGCGGGCGCGGCCGCCGCGCCCGAGGTGGAATAGCGCTCGGCGTAGTAGTAGCGCAGCACCGCGTCGTAGAGGTTGGCAGACAGAAACACCATCCACTGCAGGAAACGCGCGTGCGCGCTGCTGCCGGCGGGCGGAGCGAGTCCCGCCTCGGGGTGCGCGTTGGTCAGGTGAATGAGTATGGCGGCGGACTCGGCCACCACCGTGCCATCCGGGAGCAGCAGGCAGGGTATCTTGCCGGCGGGGTTGACGCGGCGCAAAGCCTCGAGCTCCGGAGCCGTCTTGCCGAACAAGATCAGCTCGTAGGGTGCGTCGATCTCCTCGAGCAGGATCTGCGGGGCCAGTGAGCCCGCGCCGCGCCGGCCGTAGAGCGTGTATTTGCCGCCAGCCATGTTGCCTCGCCCCGAGGAGGTAGTTTGCCGCATTCTATCCCCGCGGCAGGACAACCTGAAATGCCTGACAACCCCACGCCACGCTCGATCGCCTGTCGGTCGCTCCCATGATGGACTGGACAAGTAGCGTGGGAATCTGCGGCTAGACTAGACTTTTGCGGGTCGCGCGCCGAGCCTGTCTCCTCTATGGCACCTCCGCATGGTTCTGTCCCGATGATTCATTGGCTCGATGGCGGCCAGGCATTCGAGGCACTCTGGCGCTCCCACAGCGGTACGCCACCTGCCACGCGCGTCGTTGTCGCTGACGGGAAAATGACAGCGGACGAGGCCTACGGTCTTGCGTGTCAAGGGACCGCGCTTCTCTGGCGTGGTGACTTTCAGGAGGCGCGCCAGATGTTGAGAGCGTTGAGGAATCGCGCCGATCGTCCGCACCGCAGATCGCGAGCTTCAGCCGCAACTTCGATCGCCAGCCCGGCCGAAGCATTCCATCTGTACCGCCAGGCCAGGTCGCAACGGGCGCGCACGCTCAACGCCTTGTTGATCCCGCTCGACGACGACTACACGATTCCGTTGCCACGAGCGCCCGATATCCGGCAAGCCTGCGCGGAGGTATACGGCCCCGCGAAGACTGCATCGGTCACGTCGCTGCGAGCATTGCTCGGTTTGATCGGTGCGCACGAGTGGCGCACGAAAGGCATCGAGGTTCCGGAGGCAGGAGGCCGAATTCATCCACACTTCGGTGTCTTCGCGCCGATCCGCCGTGAGTACGTGGACCTCGTCAGCACGACGCTTCTACCGGCTGTGTGTGCTTCATCCAGCGTTGCTTTCGATATCGGCACGGGCACCGGTGTGCTCGCCGCGGTACTTGCACAGCGTGGCATCGAACGCGTGGTTGCTACCGATCTCGATCCACGCGCGTTGGCGTGTGCGCGTGAGAACATTCGACAGCTCGGGCTTTCGGAACGCGTCGATGTCGTGCAGGCGGACCTTTTTCCCGAAGGTCGCGCGGCGCTTGTAGTCTGCAACCCGCCCTGGATTCCTGCGCGGCCAAGCTCGCCCATGGAAAACGGAATCTACGATCCCGAAAGCCGAATGCTGCGCGGATTTCTCGGAGCGCTGCCGAAGCATCTGGAGCCGGGCGGTGAGGGGTGGTTGATCCTTTCCAACCTGGCGGAGCACCTCGGTCTGCGGACCCGCGCGCAGTTGCTAGAAGAATTCGAGGCTGCAGGATTGCGCGTCGTGGGCCGAAACGATGTGTCGCCGCGACATCCGCGCGCCGCTGACAAGACGGACCCGCTCCATATCGCGCGCGCGGCTGAAATCACTTCCCTTTGGCGACTCGCGGCACGCTAGGCGCGGTTAC